>JBKDZL010000025.1:0-39292 GCA_047971145.1 Erysipelotrichaceae bacterium | reverse complement strand
TTGGGTAACTGGAGCTATTCCACTACCACTATTTAAATTAAAGCTTACATTATATTTATTTGCTTCATATTGAGCATATAAAGTTATATCAGATGTTTTAACTTTATCACTTGTAAAGTTCCATTGAGTTCCACCAGTCGCCGCAGTAAACCAACCAACAAACGTATACCCTGCTTTACTAGCTGCTCCTGGATCACTTACTAAATCACCCATTTTTAAAGTTTGAGTAACAGGTGCAGTTCCCTCACCACCATTAAGATCAAAATTTACTTTATACTCATTTTGTACAAAGTGGGCATATAAAGTCATATCAGAACTTCCCATAGTATCAGTCATGAAGTTCCATTGTGTACCACCAACCGGCTCACTATACCAACCAATAAATCTCCATCCTGTTTTTACAGGAATGCTTGTACTCTTAAGATAATCACCCATTTTTAAAGTTTGACTAGCTGGAGGAGTTCCCTCACCACCATTTGTTGCGATATCAAAGTTTACTGTTACATCTTTTTGCTCAAATGATACCCAAACCGAATGGCTGGTAGTAATGTTTTCTAAAACATAAGTACCAACAGGATTCTCCATAAGTTTTCCATCAATTCTTACAGCATTAATCTCATAACCTTCATCAGGTATTAATTGAACTGTTGCGTCCTCCCAACCAGAAACCTTAAATTTTCTAGCTTCTGTTACATCCACACCATTTCCTATAATTCTACCACCATCTTGATGAATTACTGCACTAATATTATATCGTCCAAGAGTAAAATTAGCTTCAACGTTCATGTCTGCTCTAACACCAGTTGAACTCACAGCTTGACTTGTACCACCAGTTTTTCCAGTATCAGGATAATACCATTCACCATACGTATAACCTGCATCTGGAACTCTACGCCAAGAAACTGGAGATCCATAAGGTATTTTTACCGTTTTAGTTTCCCCTGCATTAACCGAAACTGCTTCCTTATAACTGCCATCTACATACACATAGACTGAAGCACTTCCATTTTCTTTTGCTGTAATAGTAAAATTTATATCCGCAGCTTTAGCAGACTCTAAATTTTCCTCTATTTCTTCAGCTTCGCTTTCTGCTTCTACTTCTAATTGAAATAGCGTTGCATTTTTTGTATTATTAGCTGCGAAAACATCATAATTAGGATTAATCAATAATCCCACACTAATAAATAAAAATAAAATTGTTTTGATAAAGTTATTTTTTATCATTTTTCATTCCTCCCAAAAATTTAATAAAATATGGCTACCCATCTGTAAAGATGTATACCCACAATAATATTAATTGTTTCTTTTATTAATGTCAACAAAAATGCATATAATAATTACATTTTTGTAGACAATCATTAAGAATTACTTTATATAAATTAAAGAATAGTATCTAAAATATTATAAGAAGTAAAGCGATGCCAACTATTTCGATAGTACATTTTGTTTAAAATATTTATTTATAATTTTTACTAGCATTAACAAATCCATCAAAAAGTGGATGAGCTCTATTAGGTCTTGATTTAAATTCAGGATGGAATTGACAAGCTACAAAAAAAGGATGATTAGCTAATTCAATTATTTCAACTAAATCTCTTTCTTGATTAATTCCTACAAATTTAACTCCTGCTTTAGCTAATAAATTTTTATAGTCATTATTAAACTCATAACGGTGACGATGTCTTTCCACAATATCACTAGTGCCATATAAAGTAGATACTTTACTATCACTACTTAAATGACAATTCCAATTACCCAATCTTAAAGTACCACCTAGTTGAGTAAGGCTTTGATCTTTCATTAAATCAATAATTGGCTCTTTAGTATCAGAGTTCCACTCTGTTGAATCAGCATTAACACCTAACTCTCTTGCGATATCCACTAAGGCAATTTGCATTCCCAAACAAATACCAAAATAAGGAATATTATTATGACGACAATACCTACTTGCAATTTGCATTCCTGGTATTCCTCGACCACCAAATCCACCTGGCACAATTATGCCCTGTAGTCCTTTAATTTGTTTACCAACATTTTCTTCTGTTATTGCTTCTGAATCAATCCAAGTTATCTCTACATCAACATCATGCTTCAACCCAGCATGTTTGAGGGCTTCATAAACTGAAATATATGAGTCATGTAAATGCACATACTTACCGACCAAACCTATTTTTATCGAAGACTTTAAATTTTTTTGTTTTTCTATCATAGCTTTCCATGTTAATAAATCAGCTGGAGCACAATTTAAATTCAATTTATGTAAAATATAATCATCTAAACCTTGAGCTTTAAATATTAAAGGTAACTCATATAAGTTATCAACATTTAATGATTCAACAATTGCTTTTATATTAACATCACAAAACATTGCCAATTTCTCTTTCATAGCTTGCTCAACTGGCTCTTCACTTCTTAATATTAAAATATTAGCTTTAATACCATTTTCCATTAAGACTTTAGTAGAGTGCTGAGTTGGTTTTGTTTTATACTCACCAGAGCCTGGAATTTTAGGAATCAGAGTTGTATGAACATACACCACATCATCTCTTTCGTTTTCTCTGTGAATTTGTCTGATAGCTTCTAAAAAAGGCAAAGATTCAATATCTCCCGCTGTACCACCAATTTCAGTAATTACTACATCGGCATTAGAACTCTCAGCTGCCCCATAAACCTTACGCTTAATCTCATCTGTTACATGGGGTATTACTTGAATGGTAGCACCTAAATAACCACCTCTTCTTTCTTTTTCAATAATATTATTATAAATTTTCCCAGTAGTTATGTTGGCATCTTGCGTTAGCTCTTCATCAATAAATCTTTCATAATGGCCTAAGTCTAAATCAGTTTCTGCTCCATCTTTAGTGACAAAAACTTCTCCATGTTGATATGGTGACATAGTTCCTGGATCAACGTTAAGATAAGGATCAAATTTCTGAATAAATACTCTTAAACCTCTAGCTTTTAATAAGTTGCCAATACTTGCGGCAGCTAAACCCTTACCAATTCCTGATACTACTCCACCTGTTACAAATATAAACTTTGCCATTATTTTTCTCCTTTGCACAACATTACTGATTATACACTATTTTATTGATAAGAATAAGTCATAATATGATGGTATTTGATAAATATTACTATCGCACATTACTTCACTTTTATCAGCAATTTCTCTTATTTTAAGCATTATTGGTTTGATAGTTTCTTGAATATACTTTCCAGTATGCTCACTATCAGATATTTCTTTAGTTTTAAGAATTGCCTGATCCATTTTATTAACTAATTCTATTATATTATTTAAGTTATCGCAGATTTCATTAAGCATCAGATTTAAATTACTTAAATTTAAATTTTTTAAAGGCTGATACTCTTTAATTTGACAAATAATATCTGGAATAACTCTTTGATGAATTAACTTGGACAAAGTTCGAGCCTCTATTAATAAAGTATGATTTAATTCTTCATAACTTATTTCTTGACGTGAAATTAATTCCTTAGCACTAAAGACTTGCATATTCTCAAAGACACTGATTACTGATTTATCACTGAAACAGCTAAGAGAATCAAAATAAGTTTTAGTGTTGGCTAAGCCTCGCTTTTTAGCTTCACTTACCCAAGTATCAGAGTAACCATCACCACTAAATAAAACTCGCTCATGTTTTTCTAATGTTGCTTTAGTGATATTATGAATGACTTTAATATCACTTCCTTCAGCTTGAATAGTTTCCCAAATAGTTTTTAGCTCATCAGCCATAATAGTATTAATTGTAGTAGTAAGAGTTGCGGCTGATCTTGATGACCCCAACATCCTAAACTCAAATTTATTGCCCGTAAAAGCGATTGGTGATGTTCGATTTCGATCAGACTCATCACATGGTAAATCTTCAATATTGCTTAAAGGCTTAAAGTTTCTAGCTAGAGTGTGCTCAATGGTTCCACTTTTGATTTCTCTTAACATTCGTTCTAAATGCTCACCTAAGAAAATACTTACAATTGCCGGTGGCGCTTCAGCTGCCCCTAATCTTTCATCATTGCCAACTGATGAGGCCGCCATTCTGATTAGTGTAGCATACTTATCCACTGCCCTAATCATCGCCGATAAAAATACCAAAAATACTTTATTTTCTTTAGGATTATTGCCAGGCGAGAAAACATTAATACCATTGTTGCTGCTTAAAGAGTAATTACAGTGTTTACCACTACCATTAACATTGGCAAAAGGTTTTTCATGCAACAAACACATCAAACCATGCTGACTAGCAACTCTATGCATTATTTCCATAGTCAACAGATTTTGGTCAACCGAAATATTATTACTGCCATAAATTGGTGCTAACTCAAATTGACTAGGAGCTGCCTCATTGTGCTCTGTTGTCACAAAAATACCTAGCTTCCATAATTCTTCATTTAAATCACTCATAAAAGCTAATACTCGCTCTGGAATTGGACCAAAATAATGATCATCTAATTCTTGACCCTTAGGTGCACTAGCTCCTATTAGAGTTTTACCACAATAAACTAAGTCAGCTCTTTGTTTTGCTAAAGCAGCATCAACTAAAAAATATTCTTGCTCTAAGCCCACCGTTGGCTTAACAGCTTTAACATCACCAGGCTTTAAAACACTAACAATACTAGTGGCATAACGATCAACTGCACTAATCGATTTAAGTAATGGTGCTTTTTTATCTAAAGACTCACCATTAAAACTAACAAAAATTGTCGGAATATATAAGACATCATCTAAGATAAACATTTGTGAGGTAATATCCCAATAAGTATAACCACGAGCTTCAAAGGTTGAGCGCAAACCACCATTAGGGAAACTAGAGGCATCCGGTTCGCCTTTAATTAACTCTTTTCCTGTAAATCTTAAAATCGCCTCTAAATCCTCACCCTTATCTAAAAAGGAATCATATTTTTTTGCCGTAGTACCAACCATCGGCTGAAACCAGTGAGTATAATGAGTTGCCCCCATTTCCACAGCCCACTTTTTCACCGCATCGGCAATTTCATTGGCAGTATTTATATCAAGTGGCGACAAATCTCTAACAGCTGCTTTATATTTTGTATAGACACTTTTAGATAAATAGTTTTTCATTTTGACTTTATCAAAAGTCTTACATCCAAATATTTCTGTTAATTTGCTCATGTTATTTTCTCCTTATTATCTTATATACAAAAAGAGGCTACTCACCCTATTACATAGGACGAATAGCTCCGCGTTGCCACCTAAATTATCACATTTGTGATCACTCTTGAAACGATAACGTATCTCAATCGACTTGTTTACTATAATTTCAACTCGTAGCTCCAGGAGGTTTTTTCTTAATAATCTCGCCCATGATTTCCCACTATCATCATGTCACTGCTGGTAGTTTTTATTAGTACTTTTTCCTATCAACACTCTTAAAATTATGTTCTTATTTTATAATTAAATCCTTATTACTGTCAACATTTAATTAGATATAGTATAGGGTAATTTCTAGAAATTTTAAATGTTTGATAAAAATAAAAAATAACCCCTTTCTCAATCGAAAGAGGTTATAAAAGTAATACTTTAAAAATGATTATTCAGCCACATCATTTTCTTTATATGCAGCAATGGTATCTCTTACTTCATTCATTTTTTCTTTAGTTAAAGGATAATACTTCATCGCAATAATCGATGCGATAAAACCAAAGATTGGCAGAATAAATAAACCAACTTTAATAATCATAATTAAACCTGGATAATCAGTAGCAGGAGTTAATGGTGTAATCACAGTATTTTGTAAGGCAAACAATCCAAACATTACAGAAATAACTAAGCCATTAAGTGAAGAAATCACTTTATCAATAAAACTAAATAAAGTTCCCATCATGCCAGGTACTGCTCTTCCGGTTAAGTACACCTCATAATCAGCACAATCAGAAATCATCGTAGTAACAAAAGATCCTGGAACATTGATAGCTCCAGTTCTTAAAGCTAAGATAATAAAATATAACATTACCGTAAAGCTCGATAACTTCGCTCCAGTATCGGGAAATAATAATAATCCAGCAACTGATAAAATTAAACTAACCCAAGTTATTGCGACAAAAGTTTTCTTTTGAGTAGTTTTGCGACCAATCACTAAACCAATTAGCACAAAGACAATAGTAATTGGTACCCCAATCAAGCTCATAATACTCTGTAAATCTTGATTCATAATTACATTAGCATAAAAATAAACTGTAACCGCCCCACTCATAGCAAAGGCTAGCTTATCAGTACTCGCAGCAATAATCAGCATAGATATTGCTTTATTATGTTTGATAATTGAAAGGAAATCTTTAAATTTAACTTTTGTGTTAGTAAAACTCTGATAGTTTTCTGGTACATCTTTTTTCCAAATTCCTGCCACTGCCATCAACATAGTAACAAAAGAAGCTACAACAGTAATAATAGTAATTTGTTGCCAAAACCCCGGATCAAGCATATTTAAAGGATATTGTTGAGCAATTTGTGGAATAATTGCCATTAAAACCATTAATGCTATCATTCCAAAACTACCATAGAATGCCGCTAAAATTGGTCGCTGTTTAGGATCAGAGCTAATTACTGTACCTCCACCTTTGGTTGATGCTGTCTGCATTGAATAGCCAATAATATGTATTATGTAAAAACCAACAAAAACTAACAATTTAGAAAAACTGCTCCATTCGACATTGATCATGGTAAACATTACAATAAAAGAAAGGTTGATAATAATATTACCAATAACCATCCAAGGTCTAAATTTGCCAAATTTAGTGTCAGTTTTATCAATTAAAAAACCAATGATTGGATCTGTGATTCCATCAAAAGCTCTCATCGCTGTAATTATCCAACCAATAATGACTGCACTTAACATCAAATACGACTGTGCATAAAATAATAAATAAGAACTTATGATAACATATGGCAAATTAGTCGATAAGTTATTAAATGAAAATAGAAAAAGCTGCATGATAGAAGCTCTATTATATTTTTTATCTTCATTTTTTTTACTTTGCTTAACATCATTTTTTGTATTCATAATTCCCTCCTTTGTGTTAATTTAAGTATACAAAAACTATAGCATACTGTTTTTAATTTATCAATGAAAAATGTTTATTTTTTAAACAATAAGCAAAATAATAAGCATATATTCTCTATTTTTGTAGTTTTTTATCATTTTAATAACAAAATTATAGGATTATTATTTATTGTTAGGATATAAAACGACGATATAAACATTAATTGTTTTAAAGATAAACAATTTATTGACAAAGACTATCTTAATGTTATAATTACAAAGAAGATTAATGGCAATTTTACACATAATTGAAAGGAGAAATTTATGTTATATCCAATTGCTACTGAAAGTAGAAAATTAATTAGTTTAGATGGAATTTGGCGTTTTAAATTAGACAAAATCACCTTAGATGAAACCCAAGTGGGCTTACCACTAAAAGATTACCTTAATATGCCAGTACCTTGTTCTTATAATGATATTCCTAGTGATAATAAAATTCGGAATCACCAAGGTTGGGTTTGGTATGAGCGTGATTTGGTAATTCAAGCTGATTTACTTAAGGAAAGATTACTAATCAGATTTGGTAGTGCTACCCATAAAGCTAGACTTTATCTTAATGGTAAATTTTTATTAGAACACATAGGAGGATTTACTCCTTTTGAAATTGAATTAAATGATTTAGTAAAAACAGGTAAAAATCTGTTACAGATTGCGGTTAACAATCAGCTAGACTTGACAACTATTCCTGTAGGCATGGTAAGTGGCGAGGGTGAAAACCGAAAATCACAAGGACTATTTGATTTCTTTAACTACGCTGGAATTCACAGACCCGTCAAACTTTATACAACTCCCACAAGTTATTTAAAAGATATAACTTTAGATACCTCTTTTACTAACAACACAGGAATTGTAAAATACCATCTAGATTATGTTGGTAGTGTTATTGCTAGTGTGGATATCAGAGATGAAGAAGGTAATATCGTTGCCAGTGCCAGTGGGGCTGATGGTACTATTGAAATTGAAAATGTTCATTTGTGGCAACCCTTAAATGCCTATCTTTATAATTTTGAAGTTACTTTAAAAGATAATGAAAAAGTTATTGACACTTATGAATTACCCTTTGGTGTTAGAACAGTTAGAATTGATGGTAAAAAGTTTTTAATTAACGAAAAACCTTTTTATTTTAAAGTCTTTGGTAAACATGAAGATTTTCATGTGCATGGTCGTGGCTTTGATGAAGCAGTAAATGCTAAAGATATTGGTTTACTAAAGTGGTTAGGCGCCAACTCTTATCGTACTGCCCACTATCCTTATAGTGAAGAAATGATGAGATTATCCGCAAAAGAGGGTATTGTTGTTATTGATGAGGTGGCAGCTGTTGGTTTAATGGTTGGTATGGGAGCTTTTATGGGCTCACTTCTAGGAACCGGTGGCACTCCTCCAAAGACTTGGGAAATCACTAATACTACCGCCAATCATCGTGATGCAATTGAACAACTAGTTCTAAGAGATAAAAACAATCCAGCAGTTGTGATGTGGAGCATTGCTAATGAGCCTGATACTCATGAAGAAGGCGCTGTTGAATACTTCCAACCTTTAATAAAGTTATGTAAAGATTTAGATATACAAAAAAGACCTGTGACCATTGTTACTCACCTTCAAGCTGTTGCAGGAGCTGATTTGATTCATCCTTATATTGATGTGCTTTGTTTAAATCGTTATTATGGTTGGTATTTAGATGGTGGAAATCTTGAGGCAGCCGAAACAAAACTTAGAGGAGAGCTTACGGGCTGGAGTAAAATTGAAGCTAATAAGCCAATAATATTTACTGAGTATGGAGCTGATACCGTGGCTGGATTACACGATGTCCACGATATAATGTTTACTGAGGAATACCAAGTTAAATACTATGAAATGAATCATAGAGTATTCGATGATTTTGATCAAGTGGTGGGCGAGCAAGCTTGGAACTTTGCTGACTTTGAAGTCTGGCAAGGAGTAATCAGAGTTCAAGGAAACAAAAAAGGCTTCTTCACAAGACAAAGAGAACCAAAAGCTATAGCCAGTGAAGTAAGAAAACGCTGGCACAATATTCCAGACTTTAATTATAAAAAATAATTCATTATTAACTATTAGCAAAACAGAAGAAATAAAAGACCAGATGGAATATAATTTTATCTGGTTTTCTTTCCCATAAATCTTAATCTTTTGCTCCCTTGTTATTTTTGCTATAATAAAAAACCCCTTAATTAGTTATTCTAACTTTGGGGTTTTAATGAGTATTTTAATAAAATTATTTAATTCTTTATCTTTGTACTCTGCCTGAGCCATCACCTTTAAGTAGGGTTTCTACTTCTGTTACACTTACTCTATTGTAGTCGCCTTCAATACTATGTTTAAGTGCACTAGCTGCACTAGCAAACTCTATTGTTTTTTGATTGTCAAAGTTTTGTAATAGTGAGTAAATTAAACCACCCGCAAAAGAATCACCACCACCAACTCTATCTACAATGTGTAGCGAGTATCTCTTTGAGAAATATGCTTGATTATCAGTGTATAACATTGCAGACCAGTTATTATCATTAGCGCTAATACTCTCTCTTAGAGTAATAGCCACTTTAGCAAAACCATATTTTTCTTGTAGCTGTTTTGCTACTTCAATATAGCCTTGATGATTTATTTCTCCACTGGTAATATCTGTAGTTGTGGCAGAAATACCAAAAACTTTTTCAGCATCTTCTTCATTGGCAATACAAACATCAATATATTGTGCTAACTTACTCATTACCATTTGAGCTTCTTTAGTGCTCCAGAGTTTTTTGCGATAATTAAGATCACAGCTTATGGTGACATTATTTGCCTTAGCAGCTTTACATGCTGCTTCACAAATTTTTGGTAAATCACCACCTAAAGCAGGAGTAATACCAGTAAAGTGAAACCAATCAGCATCTTTAAAGATTTCATCAAAATCAAAATCTTCTAGACTAGCTAAAGCAATGGCAGAGTAAGCTCGATCATAAATAACCTGGCTAGCTCGCTGTGAAGCCCCTTTTTCTAAGAAGTAAATACCAACACGCTCACCACCTAAAGTTATCTTAGTAGTATCAACACCCTGCGCCCTTAAATCTTTAATAGCACCCATTCCAATGGCATGATTAGGAAGCTTAGTAACAAAACTTGCCTGTAAACCATAGTTGGCTAGTGATACTGCCACATTGGCTTCTCCACCACCATAAGTTGCCTCAAAACTATTTTCTTGATTAAAGCGATAATAACCCTTAGGGGCTAGCCTTAACATTATTTCACCAAATGTTACTATTTTTTTATTCATTTAATTTCTACCTTTCTAATAGATGTACTGCAAAACCACCAAACTCTTCGTTAAGATAGACAGCGATTTGCTTATTATTTTTTTCTTTATAACTATCCTCATTAATACTGAAACCTTGTTTTATTAAATATGCTTCGGCTCTTTTCAAATTATTACAAGCAATTGCAATGTGACCTTTTTTACCTAAGTAAGGTTTTTTCATAATTTCAATATTATTTGAAACAAAGAAAGAGGCTATCGCTTCCTCATTAGCAAAACCAAAAGTTAAAGAAAATAAATTAGCCAACTCTTTTGCCTGTGTTTCATCAGCACTATTAATACCAATATGGGCTAATTGAAAGTTGTGTACTTTCTTAACTGCTGATTTAGAAAGCTCGGTTATTTTTTGATAATCATTATTACTGATATCACTGGCTTTACACATCCAAGTACCACCACAAGCTAAAATCTTATCAGATTTTAAATAGTCCTGTAAGTTATTCTCATTAATACCACCAGTAGGCATAAATTTAATTTGTGGAAAAGGTCCACTTAATGCTCTAATATAATTTAAACCACCACTCGCCTCAGCAGGAAAAAATTTTAAATAAGTTAAACCTAAGCTGAGTGCCATCTCTACATCACTAGGATTAGTACAACCAGGCATAATCGGAATGTTTTTACTCTGACAATATTTGACAATGGTAGGATTTAATCCAGGTGAAACAATAAATTCAGCACCCGCTTCAATTGAAGCATCTACTTGTTGAATTGTTAAAACTGTGCCAGATCCCACTAACATTTCGGGAAACTTTTGTTTGATAGCTTTAATCGCAGCTGCAGCACACTCAGTTCTGAAAGTTATTTCTGCGACATTAATACCTCCAGCAATAAATGCTTGAGCTAAGGGTAGAGCGTCCTCAATTTGATCAATTTTGACAACAGGTACAACTCCAGCCTCATTTATTCTAGTATAAATATCTTTAAGCACGGTTATTCTCCTCCTTCATAATTGAAATAAGATATATTATTTTTATAACATATTTCATGCATAATAGCTTCTAATTGTGTAAAGTTGGCAGGATATTCACCATTTTCTACTAAAGTTCCTAAATAATTGGCCAGTATTCTTCTGAAATATTCATGCCTAACAAAAGATAGAAAGCTTCTAGAGTCTGTTAACATCCCAATAAACGTTCTAAGTGATCCTTGGCTACTAAGGACTTTTAAATGATTTTTCATTCCTTCTTTTTGATCATTAAACCACCAAGCAGAACCAAATTGAACTAACCCCTTAACACTAGAATCTTGAAAAGAATTCGCAAGGGCAGCTAGGGGATAATTATCACTAGGATTAAGATTATATAAAATGGTCTTAGTAATATTATTGCTTCGAGATAGCTGATTAAGAAAATTGGCTAAATCACTAAGATAATTAGATGTTGAAATGCTATCTGCTCCAGCATCAGCACCATAACCTTTAAATAATGCTTCATTAAGATTTCTAATAGCTCCTAAGTGTAATTGTGCTACCCAATTTCTTTTTTTGTACTCCTTGAAGAGAAACTCTAATAAGTAGGACTCTATTGTCTTTTTTTCTGAAAATGAGAGCGTCTTATTTGCCAATAATTTCAAGAATAACTCAGTAGTAGTTTCTTTATTATTGGCTAAATATTTAAATTCTGAAATACCATGATCACTAATGTTACAACCGATTTTTTCAAAATAATCTAATCGAGTTAATAAAGCTTTTTCAAAATCAGCTAAATTATTAATTCTCTGCTTACAAACTTTTTCTAAATCTTTAATATTGCTTAAATACTCATCAGAAATTTGAATAAATCTGTCTGGTCTAAAGGTTGGCAAAACCAGAATATTTAACGCCTTATCTTCTTTGATTAGTTGATGATATTTCAAATCATCACAAATATCATTGGTAGTTCCAATCATTTTGACATTCACTTTAGCTAGAATTTTTTGAACATCTAACTCACCGCTTTTAATAATCTTATTAGCTTTGGCAAAAATACTCTCAGCAGTATCTTCACTTAAAATATCATCAATATTAAATAACCTTTTTAATTCAAGATGCGACCAATGAAACAAAGGATTACCAACTGCATATTCTAGTGCTTTCGCATAAGCCTTAAACTTATCTAAATCATTTGCACTGCCAGTAATATATTCTTCATCAATACCAACAGCTCGCATTAAACGCCATTTGTAATGATCAAAAGTTAGCCAAGCTTCACTTATGGAAGTAAAACGTTTATTTTCATAAATTTCTTGAGCACTTAAGTGAGAGTGATAATCATAAATGGGATCATTTTTGCAACAATCATAAAGTCTTTGGGCGCTATTGTTGTTTAACAGAAAATCATCTGCGAGAAATTGCTTCATAACTAAACCCCACTGTATGCACTAAAACCACCATCAATTGGCAAAACAACACCAGTAATAAAACTTGATTTATCATTATCTAGCAAGAATAGACAAGCTTCAATAATTTCTTCCTTTTCACCAAAGCGATTCATCGGCGTGTTACGCAGAATTTTTTGACTTCTTTCTGTTAAACTACCATCAGGTTTTTTTAGTAATAACTCATTTTGAGTGGTAACAAAGAAACCAGGGGCAATGGCGTTTACTCTAATATTAGTAGTAGCAAAGTGTACAGCTAACCATTGTGTAAAATTGCTGATAGCTGCCTTAGCACCAGAGTAAGCCGGTATTTTTGTTAAAGGAGTATAAGCATTCATCGAAGAAATATTTAAAATGGCAGCATCTTCTTTTTCCACCATATCAATCGCAAAGATTTGAGTGGGCAGTAGCGTACCAATAAAATTTAAATCCATAACAAACTTAAAGCCTTCCTCATCTAAATCAAAGAAAGTTTTAATATTATCATCTTGAAGTCCGCTAATATTAAATTGTTCTTGATCACTAGTGCCTTTAGGGTGATTACCCCCAGCACCATTAATTAGAATATCGATACTCCCAAATTTATCATTAATTATTTCTTTGGCAGCTTTTAGACTTTTCTTTTCTAAAACATTGCTGACAAGACCCAGAGCTTGATAACCTTGTTCTAAAAGTCTTGCTTCGGCCTCTTTTACTTCTTTTTCACTTATTGAGAGTATTGCTACTTTAGCACCTCTTTGGCATAGTGATTGACACACTGGATATAAAAGTACACCACTACCACCTGTTACTACTACTACTTTATCTTTAAATTGTTTATTCATTTGCGCTCCTTTTGGCTTTAGTTATTGCCTCTTTTAATCCTTCAATATAAGTTGCACCTAGTGCTCTATCATATAAACCATAACCTGGCTTTCCAGTTTCACCCCAAATCATTCGACCATGATCCGGACGATAACAGCCATCAAAACCATAATCAAGATACGCTTTAGTTACTTGATAAAAATCAATATCGCCATAACTTGAAGGATGAGCTGTTTCATTGAAACTTGTCTTGCCATAGTTTTTAACATTTCTAATATGAGCAAAGAAAATTCTATTTCTTTCACCACCAAAATAATTAATCATTTTTACCACATCATTACTATTAACACAACCTAACGAGCCAGTACATAATGTTATACCGTTGCTTGGTGAGTCTACAATATTAATAAATCTTTCTAAATTTTCAAAAGTAGTAATAATTCGAGGAATCCCAAAAATATCAAATGGTGGATCATCAGGATGAATCGCCATTTTAACACCACAGTCTTCAGCTGTTGGAATAATTGCTTTAATAAAGTATTCCAAATTATTCCACAGTTCTTCGTGGGTCAAATTATTATAAAAATCAATAAGTTTAATCATTTCTTCTTGGCTATAAGAAGTATCCCATCCAGGTAATGATAGAGTTTTAGGATCAAGTTTCGCCACTTCCAACTCATCAAAAATTAAGGAATTAGAGCCATCTTCATTAACCCAATCCAACTTACTGCGAGTCCAATCAAAAACTGGCATAAAATTATAACAAATAGTATTAATTCCACAAGCAGCTAAATTTTTAATTGTTTGTTTATAGTTTTCAATATATTGATCTCTAGTTTCTAAGCCCATTTTGATATCTTCATGAACCGGCACACTCTCAATAACTCCTATCTCTAAATTTGCAGCCTCTACAGTTGCCTTTAATTCTTGAATTCTTGCCACAGGCCAAACCTCACCAACTGGAATATCATAAATCGCTGTAACTATTTTTTCCATATTTGGTATTTGTTTGATCTTTTCCAAAGTAACAGGGTCGCTCTCACCATACCATCTAAATGATAATTTCATTTTATTCCTCCTTGCTTTTTATAAGTAAATTATATCAAAGCTAATTATTTCAGTCAAACAATAAGTGTTTATTTTTTAAACATTATTATTAATAAAGTTTATGTTATAATATTTAAAGTATGAAAGTGAGATTAAACTATGTTAAAACCTATTGATTTAAATAATAACTGTAGAGCTATCATTGAGTGTATAATTAAATATAACGAAATATCCCAAAATGAAATCGCCAATAAAACCAAGATTAATCGTTCCATCGTTTCAAAAGAAATGATCAATTTAAAAAAAATGAATTTAATTAAGATTGAACCAATAAAAAACAAAAATGTTATTAGTTTCAACCACAAGTTTTCTAATACTATTATTATTGAAATTGATCGTTATTTTATTCATGCTTTTTTAAATACTTCCTTGGGTTATAATATCGAAATGGCTTCATACAAAATTGATGTCTTGGATGTGGTGACACTTTTTTCTAAATTAGAAATGATTATTGATGAGTTCATCGATAAAGCTACTCATAGTATTATTGGTATCGGTATTGCGGTTCATGGTATTGTGGATAAACAGCACTCAATTAGATTTGCACCTAATACCGATTGGAATAATTTAAATTTAAAAAGTTCTTTAGAAAACAAATATAATATTTTTACAACAGTGGTGAATGTGGCAAATGTTACCGCAGTTAGTGAGGCAGCAATTGCAGATTTAAATGATGAATCACTATTATCAGTAACTGTTCACTCTGGTGTAGGAGCAGGCTTTATTTTTAACGATAAATTATTTATTGGTGATTCTGGCTATTCTTTGGAGTTGGGGCACTTTGGTTTATGGAATCATGAATCTCTTTGTTCTTGTGGCTCCAAGGGCTGTTTAGAAACTGAAATCTCTTATCCTCAACTTATTAATAAAATGATTGATCAAGGCATTGAAGATGCATCTATTGATAAATTAGTTCAACTTTACAATGAAAATAATGAGATTATTCTACCAATTTATAATGAATATTTAAGTTACTTAGCTTATGGATTAAGGAATCTATTTTTGATCATCGATCCGGCAATAATTAAAATTAATTGTCAAATATTACAACAAATACCTAAGTCAATAGAAATCTTAAAAACGAAAATCTATTCACCAATTATTAAGTATCAAGAATTATCAGTTTCTAATCTAAACTCAGCTACCAGAATGTTTGGCTTATCTATTATCTTGTGTCAAGGCTATTTAAATCTAAGTAAGATTAATATGTATAATAGTAAAAAAGAGTTATTAAAATCATATAAGTAAATTAAAAAACTTATCGATTTATCTATATTTTAAAGTATCATAGATTTAATAATCAAGAAGCTCTGACTTTATTAAAAGTTTTATTTACAAAACTAATTTTACCTGAATTTATTTGCTGCAATCCCTTTTTAAACTATCTTAAATAAAGTTGGAAAACCGATTATATAAAGCACTAATACACCACTTACAAAAGCAATTATTATTTTTTGAAATTTATTCATAATCATACCTCACAGAATAATTGAAATTAGTCCTTCCAGAAAAACTCAATATTAGAGGTATTCTTAACACCTTTATATCTTAACTGTACAATATAATTACTTCAAGGTCAGAGACTTCCTAATCCTTGTAAAAAAATATGGCTATCAAATGATAAAAGAGAACTTTCTGTTCTCTTTTTATATTAAGATACTTGTATGAATAAAAATATTGCTGTTTATGAATTAAACTATTCCAGAATTTCAGAATTAAAACAACATATGTAAAATCCTGCTCGACCATATTATTTAGCAATGAAAGCAAATTCAAACAATTATAGTTTTTACCATTGAGAAGCAACATCCCACACAAATATGGTTTTAAATTACCTAATATTAAACCTAATTTTTATACTGGATTAGACTACTCAAAACCAATTAAATAACTATATAAAGATGCTCTCAATCAAAAATAAAAGCCTTTAAATAAAGGCTCTAATTACACATGGTGCCGCTGAAGTGAATTGAACACTCGACCTCTCCCTTACCATGGGAACGCTATACCCCTAAGCTACAGCGGCATATATTAATAATATAAAAAACTATCATAAATATCAAGCTATTTAAAAAGTCTAACTTAATAAGTGAATTTATTATATAATCATATTATGCAAGAAAAGAAAATTGACAGCAAACAAATTTTTAAAGGAAAAATCCTTGATGTTTATTTAGACCACGCTGAATTAGACAACAAAATTGTAACCAGAGAAGTAATCAGACACCCAGGAGGTGTTTGTATTTACGGGGAAATTGATGATAAAGTACTTTTGGTTAAACAATTTCGCTACCCTTTCAACCAAGAACTCTTGGAATTACCAGCTGGCAAATTAGAAAAAGCTGAAGACCCTTATCAAGCAGCCTTGAGAGAATTTCAAGAGGAAACGGGTTATCAAGCTCAAAGATTAATCTCACTGGGAGAGTTCTATCCTACTTGTGCCTATGATGATGAAGTAATCCATTTATATCAAGCAAAAGATTTAAAATATGTGGGCGCTAATTTAGATGAGGGCGAATACCTCAAAGTTCTAAGCATTGATAAGCAAAAATTAAAAGAAAAAATATTAAGCAATCAGCTGCCCGATGGAAAAACCCAAGTACTATGTTTAAAGGTCTGGGCTAATGAGTAGTAAATTTTATCTAGTAAAATATCAACAAAGAAATAGTTTAATTAACTCTCTACTAAAGGAAGAGAACTTTTTAGGTAATATTGTAACTAAAGATTTAAGTGGTTATTTTAATATTAAAGAAAAATATGATAGTACTCCTGAGTTAATATTTCAAACATTGGAAATAATTTCCCAGGAAATAAATAACTTAACTTTTTACAAATCTATTGAAGGTTCAATAACTTTTGCTCAAGAGCTCTTAAGTGTATATACCACTATTCAAAAGCATCAAGCTAATATAGAGGATTATCCTAACAATAGCTCAGCAGATAGTGATATTAAACTGCTTTTATCAAAAATGGTTAAACTTAAAACCTATGAAGCTGCCTTGCTTAATTGTTTGGACTCTCCAATTGATCAGAATTTTTATATTTATCAATACTACAGCAATCACCCTTTGGAAAATTTACTATTAAGAAAATTTAAAAACCATATCTATCTTGAAAGTGCACCTCTACTTGAAGTTAAAGAAGCCCAGAGTGTTATTGATGAGATAGAATGGAGTGCCCAAAGTATCATAAAGAACAATCTTCCTTTAGAAGATATTAGAGTTAGCTATCCTGAAGAGTATAAAAATGATATTTATAATATCTTTGCCAAATATAATTTATTACAATTGGATAACAATAGCGAATATTTAATTAATAGTCTAAAATTAATGAATAGCTTAACTTGGAACGAGCTAAATCGTGAAAACATACTTGCATTAAGTTACTATTTACAGCCAAACAAAACAAAAGCTCTTCAATATTATTTAATAGATTTAAACTATCCTTTAAATAAGCTTAATGAACCTTTTGATGCTATTGAAAACTATCATTACCCCCAAGCTGAAGCAGCAAGATTAAAGCTGTTAGAAATATTAGAACCTTTATTAAATAAAGACTTTAATTCTTATCAAAGCTATATCAAGTCACTTTACAATTGTGGCAAACAATTAATCCACAGTGCTAGTGATGAAAAACTTTATTTTACTATTAAAAACACTTTCAAACTAATCAAGCAAGACTATCATAATAATATTTTTAATCTGGTTGATTATCTTCTAAATACCATAAAGCTTAAAGTAATAAGTAAGTTAAGTTTAACTCATCATCACGATATTGTTTCTACTAAGTATCATTATCGCTTAGGTACTAATAATGATAGTTATTTACTAAACTATTTTTATCCTGCTTTGCTGAGTGAAACCGCTCTTGAACAATTAAAACTTCCAAAGCTTACAAAGCAAGAAACACAAGCTTTAAAATTAGCACAACTAAGTGTTTTAGCTGAGCAAAAAGTAATCATCAGTTATCATACTATCGACTTAAATGGTAGTGAGGTTGAGTGTGACAAACAACTTTTTGAAGTCTTTAATAATTATCAACAAGAAAATATTGAACCAATAATTGCTTATCAAAACAATTATGATTACACTTATCAATTAAAATTACCCCCAGAAATGGCAAATGATTTATTTTTTAAAGATAAGACAATAGCTGGATCTATCACCAGCTTTGAGCGCTATAACAAATGCAACTATGCCTACTATTTAAATAAAGGTTTAAAATTAAGTGAACCTCTCTCAAATAATTTTAGTGCCTTAACTACTGGTAATATCATTCATAAAGCACTAAATATTCTAGTAGAAAAATATCAAAAAGAATATCTAAATCATATCGATGAAGATGAGTTAAAAGAAATAATTAATAGTAGTATTGACTTCCAGCATCTTTACACTTATAAACAACCCTACTACCAACTAGCTCTTAAACAATTATTACAACATCTTACAATTGCCCTCACAAAACTAAATAACATTGAAAAACAAAGTAACTACGAACCCTTTGAGTTAGAAAAAACACTAACAACTACGATTAATATTAAAGACATTAATGTTAATATCACCTCAATTATTGATCGTATCGACAAGTTAGAGAGCAATCTTTTAATTAAAGACTATAAAACTGGCAATACTAACTTTAGTTTTAATGATTTTGTCTATGGCATTAAATTGCAACTATTGACTTATCTTTTAGTAGTGAATGATAACTACCCAACTTATCAAGTAAATGGTTTGTATTATGTACCAATGCTTAATAACATCAATAAACATAGCTTTAAAATTCAAGTAAAGAAAGGCTTTATTGCTGATACTTATCATAATATTATCCAAAATGATTTAGAATTATCAGGTTTAACTCTTACTGACAATATTCAAACAATTAGTGATTTTAATATTGAGCAAAGCGCCATTAAAGGTTTAAAATATAAAGTTGATGGTAGCTTGAGTGGTAGTGTTAATGCTGTTGAGTTAATCAGTCAGCTAAAACAATTATATGAATTATTAGTATTCAAACTACAAAATGGTGTTATAAATATTAATCCAATTGAGAATAATTGTACCTACTGCAATTATAGAGCTATCTGCCAATTTAATGGTTTAGCTAGAACAATACCAAGTAAACCAAAAGATTTAGACAATGAAGAGTACTTCCAAAAAGTACTAAGGAGCGAGTATGAGCAAAGTAAGCTTTAATCAACAACAACTACAAGCTATTAATACTCTAGATAAAAATGTCATTGTTGCGGCAAGTGCAGGTAGTGGTAAAACTGCTATTTTAACTGAAAGAGTAATTAAAATTGTTATTGAAAAACAAGTGCCAATTGATAAAATTTTAGTTTTAACTTTTACTGACAATGCGGCCGCAGAAATGCGCTATCGCATCAGTAAAAAATTAAATGCACTTTATTTAGCTAATCCTACCGAATTTATTGCCAATCAAATCGCAAAAATTAACAACTCAGATATTTCAACGATCCATAGTTTTTGCAATAAAATTGTTAGAAGTTATTTTCCTCTAATTAATATTACTGCCCAAACTGCTCTAAATTTAAGTGATGTAACTCAAACTCAAATATTACAAGAAAAAGCTTTACAAAGTGTTCTCGACAAACATATTTTAGATGCCCCCTTACAAAACTACGTATTAAACCATCTAAGTAGAGCTGGAGACTTAGAGCCTCTATTTGAATATCTGATAAATTTAGCAAAGATAATTAAGGCAGCAACTAATATCTCAGATTTTAAAAGACAAGCTCTTTCCTATTATGATTTAAATAGTAATGTTATCACCAATTTAAATAGTTTATATCAATACCATTTTGTTAGAATCTTATTAGAATTACAAAGCTTAATTAGCGATTTAAATTACCAAGAAATTTCAACAAAAAAACAACAAATTTATCAAAATAAATTAATAAATTTAAAAAAGCTAATTAGCAATCAAGACATAAAAAATATTTCTACTCTACTTAAAGACTATTTCGACTATACTAACTTTAACTTAACTAAAAAAACTGACGGAGAATATAACCAAAAAATTTATCAAAAAATTAATAATTTAGATGATAAGCTTTTAAAGTACTACCACTCTGATCATCCCATTGCCTATCAAAACAGCCATGATAGCTTGAGCTATCTTATTGATTTAGCTCAAGAATACTTAGTGACTTATCAAAAAGAAAAAATAAATATTGGACTAGATTTTGACGATATGGAAAAGTTTGCTTATCAAATTTTAAATGAAAACGAGCTGGTCGCCAAAAAATATCAATCACAATTCGAATATATCTTTATTGATGAGTTTCAGGATACTAATATCTTACAAGACAATATTATTAAGAAAATCCAAAGAAAAAACAATGTTTTTAGAGTAGGTGATATTAAACAGAGCATCTACGGTTTTAGAAATGCCCAACCTAGTATTTTTCATGATTATCTAAAAAAAGATGATCAAGTAGTAATCAAACTCAATACTAATTATCGTAGTAGTAAACCTATTATTGATTTAACTAACAGTCTTTTTAAGAATATTTTTAATACTAATGGTTTTATTAAAATCTTTAGTGAAGATGATTTAGTTAATTGTGGTAATCCTAGTAAAAACTTAATTCCTGAGTTTGTCTTCATCCAAGAAGAAGTAGAAAATACTAATAAAGATGATAATAGTTTAGAAAATAGTCAAAATTCTAAACTAAAAGCTCTTTATATCGCCAATAAAATTCAAGAATTGCACACTCAAGGAGTTCAATATCATGAAATAACTATTCTTGAGCGCTCTGCTAATCATAATGCCATCCTCAAGCAAGTCTTTGAAGAGTTAAATATTCCCTTGAGAGTTAGAGTTAATGGTAGTTTTGCCAACAGTCCTAAAGTTTTAACTTTACAGGCAATCCTTAACTTTACAATTGATAACAAGAATGATATTGCCTTAGTCGCAATTTTAAGAAACCTCTTTGCATATGATGAAGTTAAATTAGTAAAATTAGCCAAAAACGCTAGTAAGTATTATTACCAGAAACTTAGAACCTTTGATGATAATACCTACCAAATAATTAGCGAGCTGACCAACCAAGCAAATAAGACTAGCATACTAAGATATCTAAATTTATGGATTAATTTAGAAAACTTTAGTAAAAATAATTATACTCTACAAGAGCGCTTCAATGTCCAAGAAGTTCTTAAAATTGCGAGTGATTATTCCACTGTAAATAATCATGGTCTAAACTTATTTATTCCTTATTTTAATAAACAATTAAATAACAAAAAAAGTACTAAAACCACTTTTGGCAATAAAGATAATGTTGTAAAAGTAGAAACAATTCATGCCTCTAAAGGAAAAGAATATCCTTACGTTTTTATCTGGGGCAATGATAAATTGAGTACTTTAGATTTAAATAATGACAGCGGTAAAGCTAATATTGGCTTAAGTTTTGCGCCAATTATTGCCCCACTAAGAATAAAAGAGCCCACCTTTACTAGTCAAATTATTAAACAAGAGTTACTTAAAGAATTAATAGAAGAAGAACTAAGAATACTCTATGTAGCTTTAAGTAGAGCTAAATATCAATTTTATTATGTGGATGCAATTAGTTCTAAAAAATATCAAGAAAATTTCAACTATGGTACAATAAACACTAATTTTGATTTGTTGAGTGCTTATTGTGGCTATAGCACATGGCTTTTAAGGGTTTTGGGCACTTGTGTGCCTAAAGAATTATTTAAAATTAGTGAAATTAGTGAGCTTGCTTATCAAAAAACTGAGGTTGTTTTAAAGAAATATCCTGCCTTCAAAATACCAGAAAACCAAAACCAAGAAAGTTTTGCCCCATCTTTCCATGGCTATAATTTAGAATGGGAAGATAATGAAGGCATGAAATATGGTACAAAAATTCATAAAGAAATAGAACACTGCATCAGCAACAAAACCGCTTCAAAATATCCTGTGGTAAATAATTTATTAGCAAATTCTTTCTTTAAAGAATTGTTGCAAAAGGAACACTATTGTGAATATGGTTATTTTCAGAAAAGTGATGGCAGCTTAAAACAAGGATTTATTGACTTTATCAGTTTTACTAATGAGGAAATTATTATCATTGATTTCAAAACTGATAGTGATACCACAGAAGAAAAACTAAGCGCACTCTACCATAATCAACTAAATAGTTATCAAAAAATTATAAATGATTATTATCAGTTGCCTGTGGTTTGTTACATTTATAGCACTAGTTTAGAAAAATTTATAAAAATAGTTTAATAGGAGAAAACAAAATTATGAAATACTTTATCTTATCTGATCTTCACGGTTCACTATTTTATCTCAAAGCTGCCCTAAAGATTTACCAGAAAAATGACTTTGATGGCATAATTCTTTTGGGTGATTTGTTGTATCATGGTCCTCGTAATCCTTTAACAAAAGATTATAACCCTGCTTTAGTGGCTGAACTTTTAAATGATTATCAAAAAAATATTAAAGCTGCTATTAGAGGTAACTGTGATAGTGAGGTTGATCAAATGGTTATTAATTTTCCTATTATGAGTGATTATCAAGTTTTAAAATTAAACAACAGAAATTTATTTATTTCTCATGGTCATATTTATCATCAAGATAATTTGCCTCCAGCTATAAGTAGTGAGGATTTATTCTTATCTGGTCATACTCACCTTCCATTAGCTGAAAAAAAGAATGGCATTTATTTTGGTAATCCCGGCTCAATTAGTTTAGCAAAAGAGAGTATGCCTTCTAGTTATGGTGTTTTGGATAGCAAGGGCTTTAGAGTCTTTGATCTATCTCAGAAACTTATCAAAGAAATATTATTTGACTAATTTATAAAGAAAAAGGACACCAATTGGTGTCCTTAATGTTTTAATTATCAGATAATAATATTATTCAATATTGAAATCTGTTTTTAATGCTGCCTTTAAATCTTCACGAAGTTTATTTAATTCTGCTTCATAATCTTCAGAATTGTTCTTTGGTGTTCTATCATTAACAAATCTTCCTCTATTTTCAACACCCCAGAAACCAGCAGTGTCATCATCAAATACTTTGAAAGCACTCATATAATTATCCCACGCTGCATCATCAATGCCAACACCATCGCCAAGATCACCACGTCCACCACCTAAAAAGCCTGCGTTCATGATAGTATAAATATCTTTGCCTACTAATAATCCTTCTAAGCCATTATCTGTATCTTTATAAGCAAATTGCTTAGCAAAAACTTTTTCCATGTAGCCCTTAACAATTGCAATTGGTGTATCATGCCAATTAGGATAAGCAAAAATAATATGGTCAGCTTGAGTAACTAAATCTTGTTCAGTTTTTATTGCCTCAGTAGGCTCACCTGCCCCATCTTTAGCATTATAGAATTCATCTTCTGCTAAAACAGGATTAAATTCCATAGTATAAAGATCACGAACTTCAACTTCAAAACCACTCTCTTCGAATAAAACAACTGCAGTATTTACCATATCCCATAATACGCTATAAGATCTAGGATCACCCACAACCATTAAAACCTTTTTACTCTCCGCATCACTAAAGCCTTTAGCTTTAACATCTGTTTGCACTAACTCCTCTGGCACCACACTAGCTGATGTGCTACCATCTGCAGAAGTTGCTCCTGAGCTTCCATCAGCTGTTGATGGATCACTCTCAGTATCTGATGAGCAGCCAATAAGCACAAAAGACAAACAAAATGCCAATAAAATCAATTTAATTTTTTTCATATTCTCTCCTTAGTGTTAATATAATAACATATATTAAAATAAAAACCTACCTCTATAGAATACTGATTGCCTTAATTTAAATTTGTCTTATAATATGACAAGGTAAAAATTTTTAACACAATTAATTCAATTCAGGTAAGTATAATGGGCTATTTAGCAAGATTAATACTAATAAATATGATTGCAGCAATCAGAAATGAAATTTTATCACCAAAGAAAAATATAGTATAATGTTACTATGATAAAAATCTTAGCAGTAGGTAAAATTAAAGACAAAAATCTTTTAGCTTTAATTAAAGATTATCAAAAAAGAATAGCTCATTTTGATAAAATCGAAATTATTGAATTAAAAGATTACCCTGGTGAAAACAATGAATTAATGGCCATTGAGAGTGAGTGCGAGAGTATTATGGCAAAAATTAAAGATAATGAATACCTAATTCTCTTAGATTTACATGGCAGCAATTATAGCTCACCTAGCTTTGCCAAAGAATTAGACACTATTTATAGTAGTACTAATACTAATATTACCTTTGTAATTGGGGGCTCTTATGGCTTAAGTGATAAGTTAAGAATTAGAGCTAATTTAAGTTGGAAATTATCTGATTTAACTTTTCCCCACCAAATAGTAAGGCTACTGTTATTGGAACAAATATATCGAGCCTTCAAAATAAACAATAATCATAAATATCATAAATAAGGAGGAAAATATGAAAATCTTAATTATTGGTGGCACTGGAACCATATCAGCGCCCATTTGTGAAACATTAGCAAAAAAAAGTGATGTTCAACTAACTGTGCTAAATCGAGGAAACAAAAAACTACCAGCTGGTGCAAAGCAAATCATTGGTGATTTTAATGACTTTGCGACCATGAGTAAACTTGCAGAAGACAACTATGATGTTGTGATCAACTTTATCGTCTTTACTCAACAACAAGCACAACAAGAAATCGAAATTTTTACCAACAAAGTAAAACAATATATTTTTATTTCCACAGTTGCGACCTATGATCATGAAAATCATCTAGTAATAGATGAAAATACTCCTCAAGGAAACATTTATAGCTTATATGGTCAAAATAAAACAGCTTGTGAGAAATTATATTTAAATAGTTCCCTGCCTGTAACCATAGTAAGACCCTCACAAACTTATAATAATGATCGAATACCCTTAAGTGTCAAAGGGAACTCTTGCTATAGCGTGATTGATAGAATTATTAATAATAAGCCCGTTATTATTCATGGTGATGGCAAATCGACATGGCATTGTACTAATGCTGTCGACTTTGCGAAGTATTTTATTCATTTAGTGGGTAATTATCAAAGTATTGGTGAGGCATATCATATTATTAATGAAGAGCTAGTAACCTGGGATATGATTTATCATCATTTGGCAAAACTTTTAAATAAAGAAATTACTATTTATCATCTTACCAGTGATTTCTTAGCACTATCTACTAAATATCCTTTAAAAGATACTATTTTGGCTGATAAACAATATTCTGTTATCTACAAGATGGATAAAATAAAAGCTATTAGTGGCGATATCAAAATGAGCATAGATATTAAAGCCGGTTTAGAAAATTATTTAAACTATTTAGCAAAAAATCCTGAATTTAAAATTAAAGATCCTAAGTTTGATGATTGGTGTGACAACTTAATTGAAATTTATCAAAAATTTATCGAAAGTAGTACAAATTGCTATTAAAAAACAGTGTTTTTATGTTAAGATAATATTGTATTATATCGGAGGATTGAAAAATGAAAGAAATCAAAGTTTTAGTAATAGACCCAGTGGGTCTACATGCTAGACCAGCAACTGTGGCAGTAAATGTAGCTAATAGTTTTGAATCTGAAGTTTTCGTAAGATTTAATGATAGATCAGCAAATATGAAATCTATCATGGGCGTAATGTCATTGGGAATTCCTACCCAATCAGAAATCATTATTACTTGTGAAGGTAATGATGAAGATGCTGCTATTAAAAAAATCGAAGAAACACTAAAAGACCAAAAAGTTGTTGCTTAGTCAACAACAAATAATTTAGGGATTCATTGTTAATCCCTTTTTTTGTTTTGTAAAGAAAGGAAATTTTATGTGGAAAGAAAATTATAATAAATGGCTTAATCAGCCCGATTTAGATGCTAATTTAAAAAATGAATTACAACAATTAAATGAGCAAGAAATTAAGGAAGCCTTTAATGGCGACTTAGCTTTTGGTACCGCTGGCATGAGAGGAATTATGGGACCTGGTACCAATAGAATGAATATTTATACCTTAAGAAAAGCTAATATTGGCTATGCACAATTTATTCTTTCTTTACCTCAAGGGAAAGAAAGAGGTGTGGCAATTGCCTATGATAATAGGCATAATTCTTATGAATTTGCCAATGAAAGTGCTAAAATTTTAGCTTCATTTAATATTAAAGTTTATCTTTATACTAGTTTAAGACCTACTCCTCAATTATCGTTTACTATTAGGGAATTAAACTGTGCTGGTGGTATTGTCTGCACAGCAAGCCATAATCCTAAAGAGTATAATGGTTATAAAATCTATGATGATACTGGCTGTCAGCTACCACCTGAATCAATTGAGCCAGTTATTAAAAATATTGAAGCAGTAAAAAATATCTTAGATTTCAAATTAAATTTAACTTCAGAGCAAGAATCATTAATAGAATATATTGATAGTGATTTGGACACTCTTTACTTAGAGAAAGTCAAGACAGTTCAATATCATCAAGATTTAGCAAAAAATATTAAAATTGTATTTACTCCTCAACATGGAACCGCTAGTATTCCAATGAAAAGATTATTTTCAGAAACTGGCTACAATTGTATTGAAGTTGTGGAACAAGCTACAGCAGATCCTGATTTCACTAATACTGAGGTGGCCAATCCTGAGGACCCTAAAGCCTATACTTTAGCTTTGCAATATGCTAAAAAATATGATGCTGATATAATTTTATCAGCTGATCCTGATGCTGATAGAATGGGAGTTCAAGTTAAACATAATAATGAATATGTCTTCTTAACTGGTAATCAAACAGGAGCCTTGTTAATTGAGTATATTTGTAGTTCTTTAAAACAAGCAAATAAGTTTCCTAATAAGCCTTTAGTGTGTAGTACTATCGTTACTAATGAATTGGGTAATGTTGTAGCTAGAAGCTATGGTTGTGAAGTGGTTTTATCTTATACTGGCTTTAAATTTGTCGGTCAAAAGATTAAACAGCTATGTGATGATGATAATTATGACTTTGTTTTTGGCTATGAAGAATCTTATGGTTCTATTGTCCAAAGTTTTGTTAGAGATAAAGATTCTTTACAGGCCTGTCTTACTTTAGCTGAGGCTGCTAATTATTATCAAACTCAGGGTAAAACTCTAGTTGATGTTGTCGAAGAGTTATATCAAAAACATGGTGCTTATTATGATAATCAAGAAGTTCTGATGATACCTGGAGCTGATGGCTTAGAAAAAATGCAAAATATTCTAGCCAACTTGAGAAATAATCCACCACAAGAATTTGCTGGCTTAAAAGTAGTAAAAGCTGAAGACTATGGTAATCTAAGCAGAGTTATCGCTGGTGTTAGTGAGCCAATTGTTGGTTTTGTTCAAGCTGATGTACTCAAATATTTCTTAGAAGATGGTAGTTGGGTTGCCATAAGACCTAGTGGTACAGAGCCTAAGTGTAAATTTTATTATTGTGTCATTGATGATACTATTGAAAAAGCTAAACTTAAAAAAGCTAAACTTAGCGAAGCCTTTGCTAAAGAAATTAATAATTAAACAAAAAGAAAGGACTAACAACTCAATAGTTAGTCCTTTTTATTTACTAAAAGATTAGTTTATATTTATTGTAGTACTGCTTCAAAAGTTAATGTATCACCATCTCTTAGCACTTCGATTTCCACTTTATCATTGACATTTCTATTATATAATTCAGCTCTGAATTGTTTAAAAGTTGTAATGGTGGTGCCATCTAAAGAAGTAATGATATCACCTTGTTTTAAACCTGCCACTTGAGCAGCTCCAGCATCAGTTACCTCATTAACAAAAATTCCAGATTCTAAATCTAAAGAGATGCCATAATAGCTTTTTTCTCTAGCAGATAATTCACTTACACCAATACCAGATATACCAATTAATGGACGCTTAACTTCACCGTTTTCCTCTATTTGTGAAACAATTGAGCTAACTTCATTTGCAGGAATTGCAAAGCCAATGCCCTCAACAGTAGTATCATAAGTACTAGTTATTTTCATTGAAGTTATTCCCACTAATTCACCCACTAGATTAACTAGAGCGCCCCCACTATTACCAGGGTTAATAGCTGCATCTGTCTGCAAGACAATCGCATCCCAATCATCATTACCATCATTATTTAAATCTACTGCGATTGATCTATCAACTGCTGAAATTACTCCAAAAGTTGTACTACCTTGATAGTCAATACTTAATGGCGAGCCAATCGCAATAACATACTCGCCAGCTTTAGTTAAAGAAGAATCTGCTAAAGCAAAAGGTGTAACCTCAAAATCAACTTTTAAAGTTAAAACCGCAAGATCACTTAACTCATCAGAACCAATTAAACTAGCATCTAATTCCTCACCATTGGCAAATATTACTTTATATTGATTGCCTCCCTCAATAACATGATGATTAGTTACAATAGTAACTAAACCCTCATTAACCTTATAAATAATACCACTACCAGTAGAATATTGTTGATTATTATTGCTGGTAATAATTCCTACCACCTTATCACTTGAATTAGCTACTAACTCTGTTAAATCTGTGGTTATATTAGCTACTTCTTTATCGACGATAGTTTGGTCATTTTCATTAGTATTGGTATTTATTGTTAAAAACTGATAAGTTAAAAAAACATTCCATCCTACTAATAGGGCAAATAGTGCCGTTATAATTTTTTTACTCATTATTTTCCTCCTTTAATTGTTTCAAATTGTTGAGCAATCTTGATAATAATGTTATCTGTATCAACCTCGCTATTTATTAAACAATTATATGCCAACTCTTGGGTGTTAGCCTCTTGTGATAGATGAGCTAGCACTATTTCTTTAGTTGTAGTTCCAACCACTTCCTCTAAAATGCTACAACAATCATTGTTGCTTAAGTGCCCATTATCAGACAAAATTCTATCTTTCAGAAATTTGGGTCTTGAGGTATTTAATAAAGTTTCGGGATCATAATTGCTCTCAATAATAAAGTAATCAGCATTATTGATATATTGATAGTTTCTTTGATGCAGATAACCAGTATCTGTAATAAATACTAATT
The DNA here is from genome assembly GCA_047971145.1 of Erysipelotrichaceae bacterium. Lineage (GTDB taxonomy): Bacteria > Bacillota_I > Bacilli_A > Erysipelotrichales > Erysipelotrichaceae > JBKDZL01. The sequence goes on along the minus strand of JBKDZL010000025.1, from coordinate 9,612 downwards.
TTTCTAATTCATCTTCAATGACATAACCTGTAGTATTATCACTATCATGAGATAATGCTAAAGGGGTAATTCTAAAACTGCCAATATTAAATTGTTGATAGTATTCTAAACTTGTAATATCAGAATCAATTAAATTTCCATATCTTTTTAAATGCTTAAGATTTTTAAGTGATTTGATATGGTCATTATGACCGTGCGTTATTAAAACACCATCAGCACTATTATAGTCTAAATCATTTTTGTGAAATTCTTGTGATAGATATTTCCAATTAGTACCACAATCAATAATAATCATTGTATCATGATTTCTAATGAGTGAACAATTGCCCTTAGAACCACTAGCTAAAATATAGTATTGCATCAACAACCTAAATAAGTACAAGGATTCTGGGCAACATTATCAATCCTCACCTCAAAATGCACATGAGCCCCAAAAGAGTATCCTGTATTACCTATATTACCTATTAATTGCCCTTGAGTGACTGTTTGACCAGCACTAACTACCGGCTTTCTAATCATATGAGCATACACAGTTTCCCAACCATTCGAATGCCTAATTCTAACATGCCATCCATAACCCGAGCCAAACATAGCCTGAGTAACCACTCCATCAGCCGCAGCCAAAATAGGGTAATTCCAACTATTACTACCATTAGGTTGAATATCAATAGCACGATGTCCCCCATAACATAAATAACCACAACTAATAAATCTATTACCCGTAGCTGGCCAAATAAACATACCATCACCACCACTGCCATCAACATAATAATAAGAGCCCACTACTACCTTACGAGTTTGAGCTTCCTCCACAACTACACTATCAACTTGAACAGTATTATAAACCTCACCATTAACATAAGTAATTTCATAAGTAACCTTTTTAAGTCCATTTTTTCCTTCTCTAATAACTTTTTGATAACCAGCATCATATGCATCATCATAAACTATTTCGGCTGCTCCAGCATAAATGGTTTCAGCCTCAACTGAAACAGTTTCTACTACCACTTGAATTGGTGAATCATATTTAGCGATATTGAGACTATCTCCCTCACTTAATACTTGATCAGCCGACTTTAAAACATCAGTATTTATTGCCAATAAATTATTAACACTAATATTAGCCTTAGAAGCCACACCAGCTACTGTATCATATTCTTGAATAATATACTGCTCAAAACTACTATTATAGCCATAACCTAAAAATTGATAAATTTCCGCCTGATCTTTAAAAATACGACCAGGATTAATATAAGTTTTACTAATAGTGGCACTTTCAATAACTTCCATTGAAATATAACGAGAGCTATACTCACTAGTAAACTCTGTTTCCTCATCATTCTTTAATTTTTCATAATTTTCTAAATCAATGAAATTTAATAAATACTCTTCCTTAGCTTTTTCATAATCCTCAATGTATTTAACATAAAAAGTCGTACCATTAGACAAAGCAATTTTATAAGCATCAATAGTAAACAATTGATTATCATTAATATAATTTGTCAACTCTAAATCAACATCAGCATAAACATTATAAGTCGACTCTAAAACAGTATAAGCATCCAAACCTAAAGAGACAGAACTATTAGGGAATTCTTCTTTATAGCGCTCATTATAAACTTGTTTTAACAAATTATCTAACACAACAGGATCACTAAAATAACCAATTAACAAGCCATCATGATATAAAGCAGTTACATTATAAGGCTCTTCTGTTAAATATTCTACTTCTTGTTTTATCGCAGTACTCTCACCAAAAATACTAGTCGCAAAATAATTAAACCCCCCATTAAAAAAGAAAGTCAGAAAAAAAGCTCCCATAACACACATTCCCAATAAAATAAAATTCTTATTTTTTAAATTCTTCATACAAATCCTCTATTCAAATCTATTATCTATATCCATAAAAGCATTAGAACTTCTATCAAAAGCCATCATGACATTAGTAACTGCCCCATTACGATGCTTCGCAATATCAACTACTATATTTGGATTATCATCATTTTCTGTTTCACTATCACGAGATAAAAAGATTACTAAATCGGCATCTTGTTCAATAGAACCCGACTCTCTTAAATCTGAGAGCATCGGCTTGCCTGCAGTTTTACCACCTCGCTGTTCAACTGAGCGTGAGAGTTGTGAGAGGGCAATTACTGGAACATTTAACTCTCTTGCGAGAGCTTTTAAACTACGAGAAATTTCACTAACCTCTTGTAGTCGTGACTCAGCATTTTTACTACCACTTAATAATTGTAGATAATCTACAACTACCATACCTAAACCTTTATCATGCTTAAGTTTACGGCACTTCGCAAACAACTCTGATACTCTAATCATCGAAGAGTCATCAATATATAAAGGCAATCTTCTGACAATACTAGCTGCCTCAGTTAAGCTACGCCAATCTTGTGGGCTTTTCACTTGTCCACTTCGAATATTGGAAATATCCAAGCCTGATTGCATTGCTAAAATTCTGATAACTAAAGAGTCAGCTGGCATTTCCAAAGAGAAAAAGGCAACTGGCTTTTCATTGATTTCAGCAGCATTACTAGCTAAATTTAAAGAAAAAGCTGTTTTTCCCACCGAAGGTCTAGCCGCTAAAATAATCAAATCACCATTTTGAAAACCATGAGTTACATTATCCAAATGATTAAAATTAGTCTTAATACCCGTAACTTTTTGTTGTCCCTCTGATAAAGCTTTAGTTTTATCTATGACATTTCTAACCACATCACTAGTAACCTGAAAATCACCAGCTCGACGAGAATGAGTAATATTCAAAATCATTTTTTCAGCTTTATCCATAACCTCATTACTATCATAACTATTATCAAAACTTTCTTGAATAATATCTTGAGAAGCTTTAATTAGTTTTCTGAGAATTGATTTATCTTGAATTAGCTCAATATAATGATCAATACTATAACCAGAAACAACCGCATCAGTCAAATCTGACAAATAATTTATACCACCAATATCATTGATTAAATTCTTATCTTTGAGCCGCTCAATCACACTAGTTAAATCTGTTGATTTTTTTTCATCATATAGCTCTAAAACAACCCTAAAAATACTCTGATGAGCTGCATTATAAAAATCATCCGCAAATAATCCTCGCTCATAACAAGTTTGCACTGTCTCAGGGTAGACAATAACTGTTCCTAACAAAGATCTCTCAGCTTCAATACTTTGAGGCACTAACTTCATATTATTCACCATTTACTTTTACCATTAATTTAGCTACTACTTTGGGAAATAATTCAATCGAAACCTCACTATAACCTAGTGAACTTATGGGACAACCATCAATAATCTTTTTCTTGTCTATTTTATAATCTAATTCATTTAATTTGTCCGCCACTTGTTTAGAGGAAATATTTCCAAACATTTTACCATTATGGCTTTTAACACTAAATTCAATAGTTTGTTTAGCTAATTTTTCTTTTATTTGTAGCGCTATTACTTTCTTTTCATTTAATGCTTCTTGCTTGTCAGCTCTTTGTTCACTTAAAACTTCCAAACTACCCTTACTAGCTTCAACTGCGAGTCCATTCTTTATTAAGAAATTACGTGCATAACCATCAGAAACATTAATAACTTCACCTTTTTTTCCTTGTTTTTTAACATCTTTTAATAAAATTACTTTCATAGTTTTCAGCGTCCTTTCTTAATAACTTACATTTTAAACTTAAATAATCACTATTTATTATAACATTTTTTATAAATGATTTTAGTATTATCATTTTAAGCAAAAATCCAATTATTTTTTAACTTTATCTTCAATACTCAAAACCTCAATTAAACTAGCCTTTAATTCTGCCACTGTAGTATCTTCTTTTTGTAAAGCTGCAGCCGAGAAATGACCACCACCACCCATTTCTTCCATAATTCTTTGAACATTAATTATTCCATCACTTCTAGCACTAATAGCCCAACCATTTTTTTCGACTTTAGCAATTGTAAAAGCAGCCTCTACTTGAGAAATTCTCAATAAAGAATCCGAAATCTTAGAAATCATTGACCGACTATAAATGGTTTCCTCATCACCACAAGCAATAACAATATCATTACTATATTTTTCCATTCGTTGATAAAACCTTGTTTTCACTTCAAATTCAGAAAAATCTTCTTTCAAGAAACTATCAGCTTCATTAACATCAGCACCAAAACCCTTAATCAAACTAGCCGCCATAAAAGTACGAGTACCAGACCTTACTCTAAAATGATTAGTATCAACAATAACACCAGCCAACATTAAAGTCGAAACAAAAACATCTAATTCAATTTTTTCGCTTTGATAATCAATCATTTCTGCCAATAATTCACAAGTAGAAGAAGCACTAGGTTCAATATAAATCATAATAGTATTCTTTAAAAACTCCTCGCCCCTTCTATGATGATCAATTACCACTACTCTTTCACTCTTTTCAATTAACTTTTTAGCAGAACACATATGATAATTATGATGATCAACACAAATAACCAAACTATCATCATCCATCTCAAATAAAGCAGTTTCTTCATTTATTAAATTATATTTATCAGCAATACTATCTTTATGTTTACTTAAAGCTGCCTCTAATTGACTATCCTTGTTGATATCCTCAATAATTACAAAGACTTCCTCATGATGATTTTGGGCAATACTAGCAACACCAAACATTGCCCCCACACAATCAAAATCCATATTATCATGGCCAACTACAAAAACTTTACTACTAGTTTCAACCAACTCACCCAAAGCTCTAGTCATTACTCTAGCTTTAACTCTGTTACGCTTCTCATAAGCCTCAGAAGATCCACCAAAATATTTTACTTCCTCTTGGTAAACTTTTACTACTACCTGATCACCTCCTCGTGTTTGAGCTAATTCTGATAATTCTCTTAACATTTCCTCTAACACTGGTAAATCATTACTACCTCTTGCAAAAGCCATCGATAAAGTAATAGGAATATTAAGTTTTTCAGCTTCATCCCGTACTTCCTCTAAAATTGTAAAATGAGTTCTTTCTAAATTTAAATAAGTTTCCTCATTTAAAAACAAAATAAATCTATCATCACGTATTCTTCTAATAACAATTTTATTATTAACAGCCCAATTAACTACAGCCTGTCTAATATTACTATTAATATTCGCAATAGTACTATCATCAATACCTTGTATTAATTCATTATAATTATCCATATGGATAAAACCTAAAACATACTGATTTCCCTGTAACTTTTGTTTAAGATTCTCAATTTCACTAATATCTTGCCAAAAAACTGACCTTCCCTCACTTGAGCGACTAACCTTATATGTGCGATCATGATAGATAATTTCTACCTCATCAATATCAGCAAAAAACAACTCTTGTAACTCAGGAAATAAAATCGTTATTTTCTGAGTAATTAAATCCTCTTGATATTCACTAAATAACTCACTTACCCATAAAACCTCATATTCTTCACTAAAAGTAATGAGCCCTGATTTAGTTAAAGCTAAACCTTCTTGATTATTATTTGCGACAAATTGCGTTACTTCACTAACTCTAGTAGTAAAGTAATATTTGATTTTTAACAACAAAAAGCCAACCAAAAGTGCATCAAATAATAAAACAATGGTAATAATTATTATTATTTGGGGATTTAAATAATAATAGCTAAAAACCACTATTAGCATTTCTAAAATTAAAGTTGCCACCAAAGCGAACCACCACATTTTTATTCTATTTAACATTTTGCCTCCTTTTAACAACTAGATAACGCAAATTTAAACACACATCAACAATACCTAACATTCCCAAAAAAAAGATTAAATAAAAAGGAATAATCAGCACTAAGATAATCAAAACTAAATTTAAATACCCTAACTTATAAAACTTTATGATAAAGCTAAATACTAACAAGCCATATATAGAGTACCCTAGCAATACTATTATACTTAAAATATAAATAAATTGCATTAAAGTACTATCATTTGCCATAAACAATTCTAAAAAATTTAAGCTTAAAAAAGCCAAACTCAAATAACCAAACTTACTAGATATTCTCTTAAAACCTTTAAATTTCAAAGGTGCAACTAAAATATTTAATCTTGGCAAAATTAAAGCACTAACTAGATGTACTAAAACTGCCTCTATCACACCCAAAAAAATATAAGATAAGCTAACAGCGACCAAGATAATATTTAATAGTGATGCATTACTCATGTTAATAAGAGCAGAAAACTCCTTTAATAATAAATGTGCTTCATCGATTAAAGAAAAACCAAAAATAAAGGTCGAAGATAAGATAATAACAACTTGGGCCAATAAAGAAACAACAATACTAACTGTCAACTTAAGCTTATTAGAATAATTAGCATAAGTCATAGAACCATAACTTAAACCTAAACCAAAATATAAAACACTAAAAATAATAGTATTTAAATCCGAAAATAAATAAGTTATAAAAAACATAGCAAAAAAAACAACAATACTATCCTTAATTCCATACTTTGCACTATATATCAAAAGTGGAAAAGGCATAATAAAGCCAATTGTAGTAATTAAAGTGCCACCTAATAATCTATTAATTAAAACTATAACACCAACAAATGCAACAACCATCGCTCCCTCGGTGATTTTTCTTGTTTTATTATTCATAAACCCCCTTAAATAAAGAACATCCATCAATGATGGATGTTAATTAATTAATCAATTGTATATGGTAATAAAGCCATTTGCCTTGCTCTTTTAATAGCAGTAGCTAACATCCTTTGATATTTAGCTTTAGTTGCAGTAACTCTTCTAGGAACAATTTTACCGTTTGCACTAATAAATTGTTTCAATAATTCCACATCTTTATAATCAATATAAGTTATATTATTTTTCGTAAAGTAACAAACTTTTTTACGACTTGGTCTTCTTTTTTTGTTATTATTATAAGCCATAATAATCTCCTTTCTTTAGAATGGTAAATCTTCACTACTAGGATCAAATGAGTCTAACGAAACATCATCATTGTCATCAGCGAACGAATTATCCGCTTGATAATTTGAATTCTGTTGTGGACTATAACCACTATTGTTTTCTCTACTTGATCTACTATCTAAAAATTGGACATTCTCAGCAACTACTTCAGTGACATAAACTCTTTTGCCTTCCTGTTCGTAATTACGGGTTTGAATTCTTCCTTCAACGCTGATCTGTGCACCTTTTTTGACATATTGACCCATAACCTCTGCCACCCTATTCCAGGCAACACAGTTAATAAAGTCCGCTTGATTGTCTTGTGAACTACGACGATTAATTGCGACAGTAAAACTGGCAACTGAAGTTCCACTATTAGTTTTTCTTAATTCAACATCTTTGGTAACTCTGCCAACTAACATTACTTTATTCATTAATACGCCTCCTATTGTTCTAAATTAACTACCATATGACGAATACAAGCTGATTCAATAAGCGAAATTCTTTCGAATTCTGCTACTGCAGCTGGTTCAGATGTAAATGTAGTAACTACATAATAACCTTTTGTCATATGATTGATAGGGTACGCAAATTCTTTGATGCCCCACTCATTGATTTCTTCAATTTTACCACCATCATCAGTAATAATTTTGTGAAGTTTCTCAATTAAAGCAGTTCTATCATCTTCGCTGGTTTCAGCATTAATAATATACATAACTTCGTACTTTCTCATATCATTTCACCTCCTTATGGACTATGGACCTTCCGGCCAAGGACTTTTACCCGTGGGTCTATATTAACACATAGACCCCAAATAAACAAGTAAAACAGCTATTTTTTAAGACATTTAACTAACAACATCATAGGTCTTCTCAATTCATCCTTCATGCTTGCTACCAAACTCAACAATTCTTCATTAGGAGTTGGCTCAACAACTGCTATTATTTCAAAACCACAATCCAATAAAGTATTTAAGTATGTCGCTAAAGTGCGATGATACTTAATAATTTTTTCTTCCAAAAAAAGAGTTTCTCTTAAATCCTCTTGAAAGTAATTGTCCACGGGCCAATACTCAATATTATTGTTTTCATCATAAATCCAATTCTGCTGAGCTCTAGCAGTAAAAATTGGATGTTCCACTGAAAAAACAAAAGTACCACCTTTACTTAACCACTTGTTTATTTTCTGACAAACCAACTTAAAATCTTTAGTATAATGCAGTGCCAAAGAGCTAATCACTACATCAAATGAGTCATTCTCAAATTCAACATCTTCAAAGGCAATATTACGATATTCAATTTGCTTCCCAATACTTTTATTTTTGGCAACTTCCAACATCTTATTAGAAAGGTCCACACCTACAACTTGATCAGCTCCCTGATCATAAGCATACAAACAATGCCAACCAAAACCGCAACCTAAATCCAAAACTCTTTTATTTTTAAAATTAGGTAAAAGCTTTTTTAACTCATGCCACTCACCAGCTGCGCTTAAACCATCTTTTGATCTAGGAAATTGACTATATTTCTTAAAAAATATATTGTCATCATATTTATTTTCTTTCATAAGAATATTATAAGCTAAAAAACATTATCTAACTAGCCATATTACATCAATTAGCCTTTTAAACCTCTGATTCACAAAAACTTTCCTTAATAATATTTAAAGTCTTGGCTTCGATACCACAACTTAATAAGTATTTTTCAATTGAGCCATATTCTTTATCAAGATAGTCTAAAGCCATTTCAATATTAATTGGATTAGAGTTCATAAACTTGTCTTTAATTTCTTGGCTGGCTTTTGATTCTTTTTTATAACTTTTATTAATAAAAGGACTTTCCATTAAATAGTAATATGTTTCTATATAATTGTTTATGATATCTGCTCTACTTACATCGGCCAAACCCAATAGTAGCGCACTAACAACTCCAGTTCTATCTTTGCCCGCTGTGCAATGATAAAGTACTGTTTGTTGCTCTTTAGCTATTATCTCAAAAATATCTTTTATTACACTTTGACCATTTTGCAAAATACTCAAATATAATTTACCTAAAGGATTTGGATGTTTTAGTGCCTCTGATAATTGCTCATTAGACAAACTAGTAGCATCACCGACGATTAATGGACAATGAAAATATTTAACTTGCTTATCTTCTTTAAAAGGATTAGGGTTACTAACTAGCTCACTATCAGATCTTAAATCTAAAACCGTTCTTACTCCATAACTTTTTAAATATTGTTTATCTTTCTCCGTTGCATGATGCAGATTATCAGTTCTCAAAAATCTATACCATTTGGTGGACTGTTTATTGTTGATTAAATATCCACCTAAATCTCTTGCATTATATAAATTTTCTAAAGGTAATCTTCTATAAAATTTTGTAATCATACTTCTGTCCTCTTTTCATTTATTTTAATTTCATTATAATATATTTTTTAATATTTGCTAATTTATGTAATTATTTCTCTAAATGATTTAATCTATTTTAAATCTATTCTTCAAATACCACCTTACTGATAGAAGCAATACTAAGACAAAAATAACATCAAAGAAAATATTAGAAACTCCTGTTTCTGGTAATGTATCATCTCTTATGTTTTTTATAGTTAAAATAACAGTTAACTGTTGACCATCTTCCGCTTTAAGCAATACTGAATATTTTCCACTTTTATTAAAATC
>JBKDZL010000024.1:0-1859 GCA_047971145.1 Erysipelotrichaceae bacterium | reverse complement strand
ATCCATTTCTAGCCATAAATTTAGCCCATCGTTCCGGGTCGAAACGAGTAGGGATAAACGACTTATTTAAATTCCAATATTGATGCTTAATCGTTTCAATATCATCCCAATCCGCTCTTAGTTGAGACCATCGATGACGATGTTTTTCATCTGACAGTGCCCAAGATTCCATCATTCCCGCTTGATTCCATAAACCTAAGTGGGTCATAAAACCAAGTTTCATGTCACGGAAACTTTCAATTTTATCTATTAATATAGGCTCTTTAGGCCAACAGTATTCTTCTTCTTTCTTACTTTTATGTACTCCATCTTCTATTACATCCATAACAACTCAGGTTTCCCTGTCTCCTTTTCTATTTACATATTTTTATTACTTTTATTACTTCTTTGTTTTCACTAACTTTTGCTTAAACAAAGTTTAACAATAAAAATTAAAATGCTAAATTGAATAATATGACATAGAGACATGAAATTTTACTTCTTGTATCACTATATAATATTCACTTTGTTAGTTTTAAATTTTTTTTTCTATATTACTATCTTTCATTTTTAATAACCGAATCTGTTTGCATGGATTTCTCTACATCAAATGACATGTAATGCGATTGGAACGACTGCTCTACCATAGTTCTCCCAATATACCCATCATCTCCAGCAAAATTAGTAAAATCACGGACTAGTTCTATATCACCAGAAAAATGTCCGGGCAACTTCTCATCAACTTGAAGTATTTCTTCACTTACCTCATGATTAAGTGATGAGGCAAATTGTCTAATAGCAATTTTATTATTGTGCATATCAGCGATTATTGAGCCATCAGTACCAAATATTCTTGTATATCTTGCACTATCACTATGAAATGCTGTCATTGTAAAAGTAACATCTACCCCATTTTTAAACTTAAATAGGGCAACGATGTGATCATAAACATCATTGTCTGGAATCTTGTAAATACATGTCTGAGCATTTTCCCAAATATGATCATGTGATGCCCACTCCCGCAATCCACCTTCAATATAAACTTTTTCACAAGAGTATCGGCATGTTTTTTTATATTTACAATCCACGCATTTATCAGCTGCATCTTCCGGTGCATTTTCTACTTTAAAATAGTTTAGTTTCCCACTAGCGTATACTTTTTCGTAATCACTATCTAGTAACCAGGATATAATATCAAAATCATGACAAATTTTTTGTAAGGAAATCGGACTTGTTATCTCGCTATTTCTCCACGGTCCTCTAACAAAAGAAACACCCATATGCCAGTTACCAATATATTCTGTATGATCAATACCAACAACATCTCCGATTACTTTTTTTTCTATTAAGCCTTTTAGCTTTTCAAAAAAACTCATGTATCTCAGTACGTGACAAACCATGATACGTGCCCCTGTTTCTCTTTGTTTTTGGGCAATTTGATCTAATTCATCCTCATTTATTGTAATAGGCTTTTCAACTAAAATGTCATAACCTAAATCCATACATTTCATCAATGAGTAAAAATGCTGTTTATCCAAAGACGTAATCATCACCGCATCACAAATTTTACCTAAATTATAAAATTCATCTTCGTTTTCAAAACACATGTCATCTGAAATTCCATAAGCGTTCTTAGCATATAGCAGTCGAGGCTTAATTGGTTCAACAACTGCAGTAATTTTTATTTTCTCCTCACCAATGTATAACATTTCTTTTGCATAAATTTTCCCACGGCCACCTGCCCCTAAAATTGCTAACGTAACACTCATAACTCTCTCCGTTCTTTTATTAATTCCATCTTTTTATTATCTATTTGGATTGTCAAGTATTTATTTTAAAAAAACTCTATATGTTATTTTCTTATTTTTAAATTATGCTGC
>JBKDZL010000023.1:0-2135 GCA_047971145.1 Erysipelotrichaceae bacterium | reverse complement strand
CACCACCTCCATACTTAAAAGCTCTAGCTTCTAAAGATCTTTGAAATTCAACACCAGCGAGAGGATTATCAACTCCACCAAAATCACTAGGCTCAACATTTACTAATAAAGCACTATTAGCATTAAGCTCAGAGCGAGCGTGATAACTCATACCATTGGTAACTACACCACCCAACTCACTTGCGGCAGCTACCACAACTCCACCAGGACACATACAAAAAGTATAAACACCTCTTTTTTCTTTAGAAGTTCGTATATTCCCTTTATACTCTGCACTAGGTAAAATAGTACATAAATTACCATATTGATTTTGATTAACCTCACTTTGCAAATGCTCAATTCTAACACCTACAGAAAATGCCTTAGCTTGCATCTCAATATTTTTCTGATTAAGTAAGAAAAAAGTATCTCTAGCACTATGGCCTGTTGCCAATACTAAATGCTCACTAAATAATGAAAACTGTTGATCACCACACTGATAAATAACTTCATTTATTTGATTATTATTTGTAGTAAAATCAATAAATTTAGCATTATAAATTATTTCACCACCTAAACTTTTAATTTTCTGATCAAAATTATCCACAACTTTTACCAAGATATCAGTCCCAATATGAGCCTTAGCCATATAAGCTATTTCCTCAGGTGCTCCAGCTTCTATTAATTCTTCAATAAATTTACTTTTCCGCTTGTCTTTAGTATTAGTGGTTAACTTACCATCAGAAAAAGTTCCAGCTCCCCCTGCCCCAAATTGAATATTGCTTTCAGGATTAAGTATTCCTGTTCGCCAAAATTCTTCAACATCACGTTTTCTAATGTGAACACTACTACCACGCTCTAAAATAATTGGCTTAAGACCACTCTCAGCCAAAATCAAACCTGCAAATAAACCACAAGGCCCACTACCAACAATCACTGGTCTTTTATGATAGCTAATATTATTAATAATATAAGGCTGATTTTGCACTAAGTCAACATTAGCCAGTTTTAAATATTTCAGCTCATTATCAACTTGAATATCTAAACTATAGAAATATGAAATTCTATTCTTTCTTCTAGAATCTAAAGATTTTTTGACAATTTTATAATCTTTAATATCACTAATATTGATATTAAGATATTTAGCTACTTCAGCTAAAACATCATTAACTTGATGCTCAATATTAACTTTTAAATTACTAATTCTAATCATAAATCCTCCTAAGTTTTAAATGTTTTCACAAAAACTTTAGCCAAAGGTTTATAAATCAAAAGACCAATAATAACGGATATTACTTGACCAATTCCAACATAAACAATATTAACTAATAATAAATTTAAATCAAAAGAACCTAAATAAAAATAGGTTAACTCTAAGCCAATTATTAGTGCATTAACTAAAATTACTGGAATCATTGCGAAAATTGGCAAGCCTAACCAACGATAATTTCTTAATTTAAATGATAATATCGCTGCAATCAAAGTTGCAAAAGTACCAATAAATACATCAATAAACCCCAAAAGATTAACACCCATTAGTGCCCCAATAAAATTAGTTAATAAACAGCCCAAAGTGACACCATACACACCTAAAACACTAATGCAGGGCAAAATAGTCAAAGCTTCTGATACTCTTATTTGAATTTGTCCATAAGCCAATGGAGCTATAATTAAAGATATTACTGTGTATAAAGCAGCAATAAGCGCCACTAATGTTATTTTTGTAATTCTTTTATTCATGATTTCTCCTTGTTTTATTTCGTGTCAGGTAGTTGCGACTGACAATTATTTAAATCTTTGTTTTATAAATACTACGTCCTTCAAGTGAGAAAACTCTGGTGGTAAATTCACCCTCTTCTACTGTGTCTAACACTTTCTCAAACATATTCATTCTAGCATCTAAATTATCAATAAACGTTAAAACTTCAGCTTCTTTAGTTAAAGGCAGAACTGGAGAACCAAATTCCATTTTTCAATGATGCGCTAAAATCATATGTCTTAATAATAATACTTCTTCACTTTGTTCAACTTTTAATGTTAGAGCTAATTCATATAATTCTGCTTGAATTATCGAAATATGTCCTAAAAGTTTTCCTTCTGTAGTATACTCTGGTGCTTTCGGTCCACTCAGCTCCACACATTTTCCTAAGTCGTGA
>JBKDZL010000022.1:0-7762 GCA_047971145.1 Erysipelotrichaceae bacterium | reverse complement strand
TAACTGATTAATAAAAATTGCGGTACAATCACTCTTATTCATAACTCCTGATAATTTTCTCATAGCTTTAGACATCATTCTAGCTTGTAAGCCAACTTGCTGATCAGTCATTTCACCATCTAATTCCACCTGAGGCACTAAAGCAGCCACAGAATCGATAACAATTAAATTAATTGCACCTGATTTAATTAACATTTCAGTTATTTCTAAAGCTTGTTCTCCGCTATCAGGCTGCGAAAGAATTAACTCCTCAATATTAACTCCTAAATTTTGAGCATATGTTGGATCAATAGCATTTTCTGCATCAATAAAAGCACAAGTACCACCTTTTTTTTGCACAGCAGCAATTGCAGTTAGAGCAATAGTAGTTTTACCACTAGACTCAGGTCCATAGACCTCGATAATACGTCCACTAGGATAACCACCAATACCTAAAGCAATATCTAACATTAATGAGCCTGAAGGTAAAGCTGCAATATCTAAAGCTGGCCTATCACCTAATTTCATAATTGACCCTTTGCCGTATTGTTTTTCAATTTGATTTAAAGTTTCATTTAATAATTTATCATTATTTTTTTCTATACTTTTTTCTTTTACCATTTTTATCTCCTTATTCTATATATTACCACATTTATTAATTAACCTAATTTTTTCAGTAATAATTCAATCGCATAATCAATACACTGATTTCTGATTTCTTCTCTTTGACCCTTTAAATTAAGCTCATAACTTTGATATTCTTTAAAATACTTTAACCCAATATAAACCCTGCCAACAGCTAAATCATTTTGTACTGAGGGTCCAGCATTACCTGTAAAGCTTATTGCAATATCACTATTTAGTTGCTGGCCAATTTTTAGAGCCATTTCTTGAGCTATTTCTTTAGAGACTACTCCAAAACTTTTTATTAGTTTAGAATCAATTTTTAATATTTTCTCTTTTGCTATAATTTGGTAGCTAACAACACCACCAATAAATACTTTTGAAGCACCAGCAACTTTAGTTAGCTCCGCAGCAAACAAGCCACCAGTTAAACTCTCAGCACTAGCAATTGTAATATTTTTTTCTATTAAAGCATTAACAAGTTTATTTGCTCTCAAAAATTATATCCTTAGCCTGATCAAAGTAATTTATACCAGACACCACTGAAACCAAAGCCGATAACCAAAGCATAAAGTCAGCAGCTGGTACACTCCAGAGCTCAAATGGTAAATTATTCAATAAAACCAATCCCAGTGTTAGCATTTGTAAAACCGTTTTAACTTTACCTAGAAAGCCAGCTGCAATAACTTTATTTTTATCAGCCGCCATCATTCTAACACCATCAACAATTACATCTCGACTAATCATTAGTAATACTGGAACAACAGGGACAACCGACTGTGAAACTAACACTATAAAGATACTATTAACTAGCAATTTATCTGCAATTGGATCTAAAAACTTACCAAAGCTAGTAACTAAATCATATTTTCTAGCGATATAACCATCTAAAAAATCAGTAGCAGAAACTGCTACAAAAGTTAAAAAAACAATAATATTTAATACAGAAATATTAACAAAACCAATATTAATTATTGGAATATTGATACTAAATTGTTGATAAGGGAATAACATAATTAAAACTACTATTGGCACCGCAGTAATTCTTATAATAGTTAATTTATTTGGCAAATTAACATTAAATCCAGAATCTTTTGGTGGATTACTTAAAAACGATTTGCTTTTAACTCTTTTTTTCTTAACCTTAGGTTCAGTTTTTAATTTTAATATTTCTCTTGTCTTAGCAAATTCAGCTTCCACTTCACTTGTTTCTTCTGGTATTTCCTCAATAATTTGCTTTTCTTCAATAGTGTCTCTACTTTTGATAGAATTTTCCACTTCATTTTTAATTGCGTTTTGTTTAATATTTTTTTTATTTTCCATATTTTTATAACCTTTGACATTCTATAAGCCATGTTCTGTCCTGTTACCAGGGACAATCATTTATCTACTATACTAAAGTATAGTCTCTTATTAGTTTCATTTCACTTTTAAGAGTTCCCCTACCAAATTTGGGTTTCTCGCTTGAGGGGTTTACCTCGTTCCACTCTTTAGTTTCCTAAAGACTACGTCACTGTGGCACCTTAGGACTAGCTCCATAGTATTAACCTTAGGAGTATCGTCGCCGTTAGTTTCCTACCCAGATTTATTTTTTCATCTGGCACAAACACTACAATCATCTCAGACTGTGCGAGCATGGACTTTCCTCTAGTTTCCCAGCGATTGTCCGAATGTCAAAGTTTATTACTCTCTTCCGTAAACTTTTTGTTCTAATCTAGATAAGCGCTTTAATAACTCTAAGTGAGCTGATGAGACTGGTGCTGTTTTTTCTTGTGAAAGCTTATCTTCTAATTCACTTGATCTTGTTTTATAACCTTCTAATTCTGCACTCAAACTTTCAACTAACTTTTCTTTCTCAGAAATAACTGTTTCATAATTTTAAGCTTCTTCTTTTGATTTTTCATTTAATTCTGTTAATTCATTAACTTGAGTTGATAGCTCTTCATTGATGGAACCAATTCTAATAATTTCATCTCTAAATTCTTTTACTTCAGCAATAATACCCTCATAATTCATTTCAATAATACGGTTTTCTAAAGTATTAACCATATCATTAGCCTCTTTATATTGATTCTCTAAATTGTCAATATGTTCATCTTTAGTTGTAAGTGCTGTTTTTAGTTCAGAAGTTTCTAATTCTAAACTTTCAATTTTATTTGAATATTCATTAACTTTATTATTAGCACTATCTAACTCTGTTAATTTACTATTAAGACTATCAATAACCTGGGTATTAGATAGTATTTCTTGATTTTTTTCTTCTAATAATTGCTCCAACGTCGCTTTAGCGTTAGCTAATTCGTTCGCCTTAGTTTGCACCGGCTCTAGAGCGTTAAGTTTCAACTCAATATTAGAGATATAACTTTGATTATCTTTAATATTTTGGTTTTTCTCAATTATTTGATCATTTAATTCATGATTTTTTTGCTTCAAAGTTTCTAGTTCTGCCATATTAATAGCTGCACCCTTTTCTTTCTCAGCAATTAAAGCGGCTTCATTATCACTTAATTGTTTTTGTAAATCAATATAACGTTTTTTTTCTTCTTCTAATTCAATTGATAAAGATTTAGATTTTTCAAAAAATTCTTCTCTTTCACGATTTAAATTTTCATTTTTTTCAGTTAGATCAATATTAAGGATTTGCAGTTCATTTAACTTATTTTTAAAATTCTCAAAAAATTGATAATCTTCAATAATTAAATCTAAAATTGCATTTACTTCTTCTGTGTTATAACCTTTATCGACTTCAGTAAAGTCTTTGTTATAAATTTCTACCGCTGTTAAATTAACTTTATTTTCCATATTTATCACCTATCTCTTAGTGTAAGACATCCATTACAAAAAATCAATATCCCAACCTATTCTTTTTGCAATTATACTATATTTTAAGTATAATGTCTATTGTGAAAAAAGTAATTAATTACCCTAATTCTAAAAAGAATTCAGATATAAGTAAAAAAACAAATAACAGAACTTATAGTAATAGAGGAATGTCACTAGAAAAAGATTTAAAAATAACGAATCAATACTATTTAGATATGGAAATAGCCGCAATTTATAAAAAGCCAACTCCTATCCAAATTGTAAAAGTTGATTATCCCAACAGACAAAGCGCAAAAATCACAGAAGCTTATTATGTTGAGCCATCAACCACTGATTATAACGGCATTTATCAAGGGAAATACTTAGACTTTGAAGCCAAAGAAACAAAATCTAAAACCGCTTTTCCCCTCAACTCCATTCATCAGCATCAAATTGAACATTTAAAGATAATAAATAAACAAAAAGGGATAAGTTTTGTTATAATTAGATTCTCTAGTTTTAGTGAGGACTATTTATTAATTACTGAAAAACTACTAGAGTTCATTAAAAATAATAAAAGGAAATCTATTCCTTATCAATGGATAAAAAAAGAGGCAGCTTTAATACCAATGAAATTTAATCCTAGAATTGATTACCTTTGTATCATTGATAAAATATATAATATATAGGAGAATTTATGAGCACAAAATCAAAAAAAAGAAAAATTAATAAAAAAGAAGTTTTTAATATCGTAATGATTATTGTTTTAAGTATCACTTTAATTATAGGAGTCTTCGGAACAGTTACTTTAGTTGGCATTTTAAGTCGAACACCTGATTTAGATTTGTCACTATTTGATAGTAATCAAGCATCATCAATTTATGATTCTGATGGTAATTTAGTCATGAATATTGGTGAAGAATTAAGAGAAAATGTTGAGTACAATCAATTACCACAAAGTGTTGTTGATGCCTTTATTGCTGTTGAGGATTCACGCTTCTTTGAGCATAATGGTTTTGATATTCCTCGCTTCACCAGTGCAATTTTCTCTAATATTGCTGCAATGTCATTTGATCAGGGTGGATCAACCTTCACAATGCAGTTAGTAAAAAACACTTACTTTACTAGTGAAGAAGAAAGTGGCGGCTTTGTCGTTAGTATTGAGCGTAAACTGCAAGAAATAAATTTGGCACTGCAATTAGATAAAGTATTAGCAAAACAAGAAATTTTAGTAAATTATTTAAATAAAATAAATTTTGGTGGACCAGCTCGTGGTATCCAAATGGCATCAAAATATTACTTTGGTAAATCAGTGGAAAATTTAGGCTTAGCAGAAGCAGCTTTACTTGCTGGTGTTATTAATTCACCAAATGCCTATAATCCTTTTTATAATCTAGAATTAGCTACCCAAAGAAGAAATACAGTTTTAAATTTAATGGTAAGACACGGATACATTAGTGAGATTGAATCTGAAATAGCTAAGGCTACTAAAGTTGAAGACTTATTACTCAGTAGCACTCAAAACAGCAGTGATATCATTCCCTATCAAAGTTATGTTGATACAGTTATTAGCGAAATGATTGAAAAGTATGGTATTGACCCTTATGAAACACCAGTTAATATTTATACTTCAGTAAACCTTGGTGCTCA
The DNA here is from genome assembly GCA_047971145.1 of Erysipelotrichaceae bacterium. Lineage (GTDB taxonomy): Bacteria > Bacillota_I > Bacilli_A > Erysipelotrichales > Erysipelotrichaceae > JBKDZL01. The sequence continues at coordinate 2,707 of JBKDZL010000022.1, read as the reverse complement.
AGCACTAGTTGAACAAATTCAAAATAATAAATATAATGGCATCGATATGGGAGCCCATGCCTATTTAGACTCAGCCATGATTATCTTAGATAGTAATGCCAACATTATTGCGGTGGGTGGCGGCAAAAATTATAGTGGCCAAAGAGTATTTAATTTAGCTACCGATATGGCCAAACAATCCGGTTCTGTTATCAAACCAGTTCTATCATATGCTCTTGCCTTTGAACATTTAGGTTTAACCACAGCTTCCTATGTCAATGACTTCCCTATTTATTTTCCTCGCTCACAAATTAGAGTAGAAGATTATAATAACAAATACAAAGGCATCATTAGAGTACAAGAAGCAATGGGTGACTCACGTAATGTTCCCGCAGTAGAGTTATTGCAAAAAGCAGTAGAAGTGATTGGTATTGAAGGTGTTGTTGAGTATATGAATAGCTTAGGCTTCAAAAATGTTACTACCGAAAATTATACTGGTCAGGAAGCTATGGGGGCTGGAAGCTTTACCACTAGCCCTTTAGAAATGGCTGCCGCATATAATACCATTATGAACTATGGTGTCTATAGTGAGCCAACTACTATTCAAAGAATTGAGTTTTTAAATGGTTCTAGTACCATAGAAGCTAACAAAAGTTCTCATCGTGCTTTATCTGCCGAGGCTGCTTACTTAGCTTCAACTCTCACTAAAGAAAATATCGATGGACGTTGGTTCTATGAATATCGACTACTAGCTAAAAATTATCCAGTTTATGCTAAAACGGGCACTTCAGATTGGGGTACTCAAGCTTCTGCTGAGTTACAACTACCAGTATCTAATGGGGCTAAGGATCGTTGGTTAATGACTTCAACTAGTGAATATACTATTTCTCTATGGTTAGGTTTTGATAAGGGTATTGTTGGTGAGAATACCTATTACAACTCTTATCTGTCAGGCTTACAATTACCAGCACGCATTACCAATGCCCTAATGGCAAAACTTGAAACAATCTATACAAACCCTCAAGAATTGAGTATGCCTGAAGGCGTAGAATCTGCTCAACTAATTAAAGGCTATACAGAAAATTACCTACCAGTGGAAGGAATGGATCCTAATTATATAGTGAGCGGTTTATACAAAAAAAGTGGTTATAACTTTAAAACCTTCCCTAAGACAGAAATAAGTTCAATCGCTATGGATGATGTTAGCATTGACAGTAAAACTATCGCCAATAAAGTTAGCATTAATGTACAATTACCAAGTTACCCTAATAGCGAATATTTATCACTAGCTCCTAATGCTACTGCTGTTACTTTTGATGGTAGAGAATATTGGGGAGCACGAGGCAATCATATTACTTGGTGGGCTGGTACTCTAAAATATTATCTAGATATTAAAAATAGTGACACTAATACCCTAATTAAAACTATTAGTTCTGAGAAGAATAGCTTCACTGCCACCTTAACTTCTCAAGAGTTAACATCAAATAACTTAGAAGTTTGTGCTTATTATGCATTTAGCAAAATTTCTAGTATGAGAAGTGAGAGTATCTGTATGCCATTAACAGTACAACCACCAACTGATAATCCCGACCCTATCGATCCTGGAGTCGACCCAGATACTGATCCTGATGGAACTACTGATTAATTAAAACCAACTTACTAGTTGGTTTTCTTTTTATAATATCGACAAAAATCTTTAAAGTTGCAATTGCCACACAAAGGTTTTTTAGCTAAACAATAATAACGACCAAAATGAATAAATAAATGATGAGCTTTGATCCAGCGATTAGTTGCTATTACTTTTTTAAGATTATTCTCAACTTTTTTAATATCATCATTTTCATTAGCAAAGCCTAAACGTTTAGCTATTCGCTCTACATGGGTATCTACCGGCATAGCGGGTATTTTAAAAGCTTCTACCAACATTACACTAGCAGTTTTTCTCCCCACCCCTGCTAACAAGGTCAACTCGGCAATTGTCTTAGGTATTTCATTGGAAAAATTAGATATAAGCATCTTAGATAGCGCAATAATGTTCTGTGCTTTGGTTTTGGCTAGCCCTAAAGACTTGACTAATGAAAAAATATCATCAAAATTTGCTTGGGCTAGCTCTTCAGCTGTACCATACTTTTGAAATAATTTCTTTGTAACAATATTAACTCTTTTATCAGTAGTTTGTGCCGATAAAACAACAGCGATCAATAATTGAAATTCACTCTGATAATCTAATTCGCAACTAGCATAAGGCAATAAAATCTCTAATTCAGATAAAATATCTGCGGCTTTATTTTTTGTCATTATCATTATCATTATTATTAAATAAGACCTTATTGATGTAATTAGTATTCTTAGCTCCACTCAATAAAGCTTGTCTAAGAGCATAAATAATATCTTCTTTAGAATATTTTCTGATAAAAACACCAATTGTTTCTACTTCAGTTCCTGATAATGTTCTACCAAATTCTTCCTCAAATATTTTAATCATATTTCCATATTCTTGATGATTAATATTATTATCTTCAAATAAACCTGTGAAATCTACTTTAATACTATTTCCATTGGCCTGTACTTGTAGATATTTTTTTTCATGTAACTGATATAAAATACTATTAATTTCACTTATTTTATAATTGCTTCTTTTCTCGATATTACTAACACTAACCAATTGTTTATTATCGACTAAATCAATTATTATCAAAGTTACTATCAATTCGCTATCACTTAAATT
>JBKDZL010000021.1:0-5450 GCA_047971145.1 Erysipelotrichaceae bacterium | reverse complement strand
TTGCATTTAGGATTCAATTTTAATAAGTCATCTACAACTGCCATTTGTCAATCTAATACAAAATACTTATACGCCTCATATGTTTCTAACATATTGATTAAATATTCAATATGCTCAATTAATAATACTGACGAATCCTCTACTGTAAAATACCATTCTCTATCCCAATGTGCATGGGGAACTACGTGTACATTTCTTCTCATACTTTTCCTTAATTTTTTTGATAATCACCAATTGCAACTCTGGCGATGTTTGTTACAATCGCAATGAATGCAACTCCTACAATCATTCCAATTAGATATGCTGGAATATTTGATACTAGTGGCCATCCCCAAATTGCAGGTAATGGTAACCATTGTTCCGCTCCTAATGCAATCGCAGTAACACTACCTATAACCGCACCTGTACAGTTTATTAAAATCATCATTAATGGATGTTTAATCATAAATGGTATAGCACCCTCACCTATTGCCATAATTCCTAAGATAAATGAAGTCTGTCCTAATACTTTTTCGTCTGGACTAAATACTTTCTTACCTGTCATTAGTTTGTCAGTAAATGTTGCAACACCAATACCAATTGGGGGTATAACAATTGCCAACACACGTGCTGTTATTGGCATAATTCCATCAGCAGCTAAGGCAATCGCTACAGTTCCTGCTGATTTATTTATAGGACCACCTAAATCAAAAGCTGTACAGATTGCTATAATAACAGCATAAACATAAATTGAGCTTGAGTGAGCTGTAATAAATTGTTGCATTTCTAGGTTTAATGTTGAAAACACTGGTTCAACAACTAATAAATTTACAAACAAAACTACAGCTACTGAAATTGATGGGATGATCAACATTGTCTTTAGTGGTAATAACTCTTTTTTGAATTTCCACTTGTTCATTGCTTTTACAATATAACCTGCTAAAATTGCTAATACCATTGCACCAAAGATACCGCTTGGAACTGCAGGAATTGAACTTGACCCAACCACAGGCGTTAAGATTCCAGCATACGTATAACTTGTGTTGAACATATTGTTGACAACACCAGCAGCAAGCATACCTGCTGTAAATCCAGGAAGCAACGCGTTTTTACCCGAAATTGAATATGCACAATATGCACAAAACATTGGATACATAAATTGCATAATTAACCAACCAAATTTATTCATATATGCTAATAGAACAACAAACATACTTGATCCAAATTGAATTGGGGAATCCATAGAGAATACAAGGTTTTCTCCTAAACTAGATACCAGCTGTTCTCCACCAGCTATATTAGCTAATAAGGAAGCAACTCCCATTAATAGACCTCCTGCAACAATGACTGGAATCATATAGCTGAAACCTGTCATAATTGCTTGCATTACTTCGGCTTTAAATCCGACTACTTTTTCTGTTGTTTCCTCTTCATCACTAGAATATTTTTCATTGGATTCTACTGCTCTTGTTATACATTCCCTTGGATGTTTAATCGGGTACTGAACATCAACATCTAAGTAATTCATACCGTCAAATCGTCCCAAATTGCTTAGGGCAACTGCATGAGCAAATATAACTACATCCGCTTTTTTTATATCGTGTTTTGTAATCTCATCTTCAATACCATTAGCACCTTGTTTTTCAACTTTTATTTTATATCCACGTTTTTTTGCCTCTACTTCCATGTATTCTGCAGCCATATAAGTATGTGCAATTCCTGTAGGGCATGCTGTTATCGCTAATATGTATTTTTCTCCATCACCTTTGACTAAACCTACTGTATCTTCATCAAAATTAGTTGATAGTAAATTTACAATTTCTTCTTTATTATTTAACATAACAAACTCTTCTAAGAATTTTTTGTTCATAAGTTTTTTTGATAAACTCGATAAAATATTTAAGTGTTCATTGCCTGAATTTTCTGGTACACAGATTGCAAAAATGTATTTAACTTCATTATCTTCAAACATACTTTCATAATCTTCTATTGCCATAGTGTTTCTTATATAAATCAAGCACGGTTCAGTGATTGTATCCGAAGCCAAGTGTGGTATAGCTATACCATTTTCGAAACCTGTTGGCGACAATTTTTCACGCTCATTAAATTTATCAATAACCTCTTGTTTATCACTAGCAAAACCTGCTCCTATTAAATGATCTGCGATGTAATTAAACAATTCTTGTTTAGTTGTAATAACTGTATCTAGAAATATATTTTCATTTTTTAATTTCATATCTTCTCCTATCTAACATATGCTTTTATATACATAACTTCCTCATCCTTTGACGGAATTATTTCATACTCACTAACGTTTGCCGGAACAATAAATGTTTCAGCATAATGCACTACATAATCTTCAAAACTATTCATCGGTGAACTAATAACCACAGAACTACCTTGAACCAAGTTTAACATGTTTACTGAACCATCAGTTTTATGTACAATACTCTCCTTCGAGGTAAATCGACGTGTTTCAATAAATTCTCTCTCATGTAGTCCTGTTCTTTCTTCTACCGTGCTTAACTGTTCAAATTGATTAACTAGTTGCCCATGCACAAAATCTGTATCTCGATTAAAATCTATAACTTTCGCTCCATGCTCTAAGTGAATCGGTCTTGGTTTTCCATCTAGGTTTACACGATCCCAGTCAAAAAGTTTAAACGTGAAAATATATGGTGTTGCACTAATCTCGAGTACCATTGTGTCTTTTCCACTACAATGCACTGTTCCTGCCGGAATTAAAAAGTGATCATGTTTTTTACACGGTATCTTATTAATATATTTTTCAACATCAAAAGTGTAAGGCTGCTCTTGAGACACCTTTAACTCATTTAGAAATTGCTCTTTATTTACATTGTTTTTCAACCCAAGGTAAACATGTGTATCAGTGTTTTCTTTCGTGTCTAAAATATAATAACTTTCATCTTGTGTATAATTCATCCCAAATTTTTCTTGAATATACTCAGTTAATGGATGTACTTGTAAACTCAAATTTTGTCCATCAACAGTATCTAAGAAATCAAACCTTATAGGAAACTCGTCTCCAAACCTTGCATGAACACGATTACCTAGAAGTTCTTTTGGTTTATTGAATACTAAATCAATGGCCGGAACTTGAATATAGTCATTACCAAATTCGAGATTAATTGAATTTTCTTCAGGTACTCCATCAAAACTCCACGCATAATTTTCTTTATCTGGATCCAAGTTAAATCTATTTTTCATCCATTGACCACCCCATACTCCAGAGTCAAAAAATGGTACGAGTCTAAATGGAGTATGAATTGCTGCTTGCATTCCTTTGAAATACAACTCAGAGCTTATCATCTTTGGTTTTGTATTTACAGTCAAATCTAAAAAATAGCAACTTGAATTTATCACTCTCTTTTTCAATCTATCTGCAACACGCCAATCAAAGAAATAACCTCGTTTAAATTTTTTAGTATTCTCTTCTCCTGTATTATCGCACTTCCAATTACACATTCCTTGCCTATATCTAAGTTGAATTTCCCATCTAGTAATACTAGAATAAACTAATGTATTCGTTTCATTTTTCACCATTGATGCACCGAAACCATATACGATATATTTAGCACTTTTAGATAAATTATTTTTCAATTTTTCAATTTTGTCTATATCATAATATTCTTCAATTTCTGATTTATCCATGAACCCAAAAACTCTATCATCAGTAATCTTATCAATAATTTTTGATTGTATTTTATCTACTGATAATGAGTAATCTTCTATGTTAATAATTTCATAATTACCAAACTTCCTCCTTAACTCTGTATCAATTTTTTTTAAATCAATACCTGGATAACATTCAAGTATTAACTTATCATTTGAACTTAACTCAACAAACACATCTTCAAAACCACTAATTATTTCATTTCTCGAAGATACTTTGATCTTCGGGTTTCTTTCATAATTACACATACTTTTCCTTTCATGTTTATTATATAATCGGATTTATTATTATCCTTTTCAAGTTCTGGTAAACTTTTCCGAAAGTTATGTTCCACTCTTATATATTTATGGAATATTTATATTAATAAATTTTTGTATGCATGAAATGAGCATTCAACATTGAAAGAAACTGAGACTATTAAACTTTTGGCAGCTATAATTCTTCGCAATATAATTACAGTACTTAGAAAAATCATGGTAATAACAGGCAGTTTATAACATAGCGAACATTTGTAATTCACATAGCTATGTATTATTCGGTTATAATAGCAATGGGAGGACTATGCTAGAAAACTATCCAATCGATAACTTCACAAGAAATGAGAGAGAAGTTTTAAACACTTTACGATCGAAAATAAAGTACATTGAAAAATTTGAAATAGAAAGTTTATCTAAAGAGTGTTATACCTCAATATCTTCTATTTCGCGTATATACAAAAAACTTGGCTTCGTATCATACCTAGAATTTAAGTACTTTTTAATACAAGAAAAACAGAAATGTAATATTGAAAATGTAAATTATGATGTAAATTTAATTTCTTCAATCGATGACTTATTTACAAATAAATACAATAACGATATTGAAACTCTATCTACAAAAATTAAGCTCAGTGCAGAAATTTATATAGTTGCAGTTGGACAATCTAAATTAATAGCAAAATATCTTCAAAAGAACTTTGAGTTACTTGGGATTAGTATTTATATTATTTCTGAATCGCATATGATTTCGAAATTACCTAGCTTGATCCACGATTCAACTCTTTTAATTGTTATATCAACAAGTGGGAGCACAAGTTCAGTTATTCAACCCATAGTAAAATTGAGTCAGCGCATATTGAATGAAAACACATTTCTAATTACATCTAACTCTACATCATCTTTAGCATGCGAAATTAGACAGCAAATTATTCTTGGGTAGTCTAATTTCACAATTGAAGAAACCAATGTTTACCCACGTGGGATTTACTTCATTTTTGTAGACATGCTATTTCTTCATTATTCGCAGAAGAATAATAAGTCGACCTAAGTAAAATAGTTGAATTACTAGAATTACAACTAGAACCGGACAAAGAATTAAGATACCTATGTATCAATTTTTCATATTTTCAGACGTCATACCAATTGTGGTATGATGTCTTTTGTTGGATAATATTCTTCTAAATGTTCTGTTATCAATAATCTCAGTTGTCCTGTGCTTTTACCTTTGTTTGGATCTACCAGTTCTTTCTTCAGGGTGTTGAAGAGGGAGTCTATAACTGTGTTTTCCATTGATGTTCCAGGCTATTCTAAATTTATATATAATTATTTAGGTACTGTAAAGTAAATAAGACATGCTATCCTGGTTATCACAAAAATGACCCTAGCAAATTAGCTAAGGTCTGGTTAAATAGAAATTTTTATATGATGCTTCTAAATCATTTGTATCGTTTTATATATTAGTTAAATCATTATAAAGTAAATCCGATTGCTACACCTAATGCTAAGAAAATAAGTGTTGC
>JBKDZL010000020.1:0-2391 GCA_047971145.1 Erysipelotrichaceae bacterium | reverse complement strand
GAGAATAAAAGTTTATACAAACAAAGAAGTAAAGTTGAACATGCTTTTGCAAAGTTAAAGCATAATTACAAACTGGATAGATTTCGTGATCATGGAATAAACATGAATAGCATTGTGCTTGCCACATATCAAATGGCAATCAATGCTCACGTTCTCCATGGAATGGGTCTTGGAGAACAATTAAAAAAGTTAATCGATAAAGGAAATCCCTCTGTAAAGTTTACAAAATGCATAATTATCGTGAAAAAATCCAACCTAGAACTTTCTAGGTTGACTTTTCTTGTTATTTAGAGTGTTCTGCGACACTCCCTTTTAAACTACGACTATTTTAATAATAATTGAGTTATTACAGCACTGAAAACGTAAGAGCCCATGAATACTCCCATACCTACAATGATAATTTTCCATGACACTGATTTTAATTCAGATAACTTATCTGCCATTGAAATTCCGGCCACTGCTAAAATTGGAGTTGTCATCGACAAAAAGTTTACACTTGAGATTGAATTAACAATTAAGTCTGCCCATGGCCAGACAGGTAAACAAAATGCTAATGACGTAAGTGATACCCAACCTAATACTGGGAATTTTGTGAATTTAGAGCCGATTAATAATCCAATTAGTGAGAAACTAACTAAGAACATTACTCCTAATAAAGTTGATACTGTAATTGCAACATCTGGATTACTAAGTGATATTATAAATTGTGAAAATAAAACTAATGTAACTGCTAAAATAAGAATTTTTGTATATGCAACATATTCATTAAACACGATCTCCACCTCTATTCAATTTATTGTATAAGAACCTTTGAACTGGCACTGCTAGAAATACCATTGTATATGTTCCTAAAAAACTTGTAAGTAATTGACTTGCTGCTGCATATGCCGAGATTGTATCAGCCATATCCGCTCTAGCGGCAATAAGGGCACTTGAAGCTGCACTCATCATCGAACCGCTACCTACCCCTGATGCCATGGCTAATGCACGTACGTCAAAACCAAAACTAAGTAACATCGGGGCAAAAATACTAAAGAACATTGCTCCAAATAATGTACCAAATAAATACATAGCTAGAATTCCACGCCCTTCATCAGAGTCAAGAGTATACTTTTCTGAAATGTATGCTAATTCTCCTTCGCGACCAATACCAAGTGTTGCACCAATTGTTTCCCGCTTCAGTCCAATTAAAAGGACCAATGGCACGCCAATAAAAACTGTACCAACATTACCTAATTCCTGTAAAAAGAAGATATACCCATTAGATAAAATTTCACCTAAGTTCGGAGCTACATCTGCCCCATAGCGTGCCATAAGTGGCAACATAAATAACATCATATATTTAGAGCAAAACTCGACATTATCACTTGAATAGATTTTCTTCAAAATACCTTTTCTAAATAACTGGATTCCTAAAATCATTGTGATAGAAACACTCCAAACTAATGGTAAAAACGAAATAGCAAAGTTTTCAGTTAATTGAATTGAACGAAACCCAATTAACTCTGCTAATAAAACAATTAAAAATAAATAACAAATCAAATAAACCTTATTTTTCATAACAGCTCCTTAAATTTTTCTGCTTCATATTCTTCTACTGTTTTTTTATATAAATCGTAACTTTCAATATTAGTGTCAACATCGCTTATCACTTCTATAAAAGCTTTTACACTGTCTATAAATACAAAGTTTGGATCAGTCATTTTAAACTCATTACCATGGATATTCCCTTTAAATCCATTATACCCAAATTGAACTGTTGGAATCAAATAAGATAAATCTCCTAAATCTCCTCCTGCATAAAGTACTTCATCAACACTCATTTCATAATTATCTTTTGTTTTTTCAACAAATAAATTATTAATCGGCTTGAACTGAATAAGTGGAAAATATCCAGCATCATGGTTTTCTCTAACTACTACACCTTTTTCCTTTGCTAATCCAGCTATAAAATCATTAATCTTTTTAACAACTTCACTTTGAATATTAATATCAATATATCTAACATATGTTTTTAAAGTTGTTTCACTTGAAACAATATTTAATTGATCATCATCATTAATTTTTGGGTTAATCCTAACATTATCTAGTCCATATTCTGTTTCAAGTTTTCTCATATATTGATATACATCGACTGCAAAATCTAAACTATTTATTCCAACTTGTGGCTCTACCCCAGCATGAGCTGGTTTTCCTTCAAAGTGGTATTCTAAATATACAAACCCAGCAAGCGTCGTATTAATATCAAAGTCATACTTTTCACTAACTAGTGAATGCCATCCAATAGCTAAATCATAATCATCAAACTGATGGTTTAAAATCATATCAATTTTTCCGGATTTCGATTTTAATACTCTTTCATTAACTAATTTACTTCTATATTCAAGATCT
>JBKDZL010000019.1:0-22989 GCA_047971145.1 Erysipelotrichaceae bacterium | reverse complement strand
CAGGATCTTTAGTGGTTTGTCTTTGGGCATCATTAAAGTATGCAGGAACAGTATTTTCAGCTTTTGTCACTTTTTCAACTAAGTAATATTCAGCATATGATTTTAAATAAGTCAAGATCATCGGCGAAATTTCTTGTGGACTGTAGTCTTTTCCTTCTAACTTTACTTTATGATTAGTACCCATTTCTCTTTTTATTGATGTTGCAGAGTTAGGATTAGTAACAACTTGACGCTTAGCTGCATCACCAACTACTCTTGCTCCATCTTTAAATGATACTACTGATGGTGTTGTTCTGTTTCCCTCAGGATTTGTAATTACCTTTGCTTCACCATTTTCCATTACTGCTACACAACTATTTGTTGTACCTAAATCAATTCCAATAATTTTACTCATATATTTCCTCCTATTCGCTTACTTTTACTAAGCTTGCACGTAATATGCGATCTTTCAATAAATAACCTTTTTGTAATACTTCCACTACTATACCTGACTTAACACCTTCAATCTTCTCCATCATAATAGATTGATGTAAGTTAGCATCAAATTCTTGATCAAGTGCTTCAATTTCTTTAACTCCCTCTTTTTCTAAAGCACTTTTTAGCTGCTTATATACCATTTCAACACCTTGTCCTATGGAGTCTTCTTTATTGACATTTTCCAATGCTCGCTCCAAATTATCCAATGAAGGTAATAAGTCCAAGACTAAAGAGTTAGCTCGATATTTCAAAATTAAATCGGTTTCACTTTGTAATCTTTTTCTTTGATTTTCTAAATCAGCATAAGCTTTAAGAAAATCATTTTTACTATTTGCCAATTCCTCATTTAAATTAACAATTTCCTCATTTAATTTTTTAATTTCTTCTTTATGCTTATCTTTTTTAGCTTTAGTAGCATCTTTTGCTTTCTTATCACTCATTAGTTTACCTCTTTCTATATAAATCTTCTAAAGTCTTTCTCATAATTTTCATCATTGCCAAAATTTTATTATATTGCATTCTATTGGGACCAACTACAAACATTTCGCCTTCCTCATGTTCAGAAACTTTGAATTTTGCAGAAACAACAGCCATATCCTCTACCCACATTAGATCAGTACTCTCGCTCATTTTAACACTTGCTTGTGAGCTATTAGCTAATTCATTAAACCACTTATTACTCTCAAGCATTTTCATCATACCTCTTAAACGCTCTAGATCAGAAAATTCTGGTTGATATAACATATTGGTTTGTCCACTAGCATAAACCTGCTCACTTGCAAATTTCATAAATGCAGTTGCAAAAGCCTTAAATAAGGTATCATATTTTACAACTTGACTAGCAAGGATGGGTTTTAATGATTCCATTTTTTCCACCACTTCAGTAATAAGTGTTCCTTGTAAGCGATCATTTAAAATTTCAGTACAACGTTGTAAATCATCAATAGAAATATCCTCATCAAAGAAGAAAGTTCTATTTTCGGTATGGCCAGTATTGGTAATAAATACCGCAACAGCCGACTTTTCATTAACAGGAAACAGTTTTAAATGTTCTAGATATTGATTAGAAGCATCTGGCCCTAAAACAACTGAGGTTAAAGAAGTCATTTGTGATAATACATCACAACTTCGCTTAATAGCTTCTTCCAAATCTAAATTAACATCAAAGAGATTGCTTATCTCATGTTCTAATTCTATATAGTCGTTATTACTCTCTAATAAATTTTCTACATAAAATTGGTAACCGTTGATTGATGGCACTCTACCACTGGAAGTATGAGTCTTTTCAAGTAAACCTAACCTCTCTAACTCCATCATTTCATTTCTGATAGTTGCAGAGGAGTATGGCAAGTTATACTTAGCCATTAAAGCTTTTGAACCTACTGGATCAGCAGTGGCGATGAACTCTTCAACAATAGTCCTAAACAATTCAGTTTGTCTAGCAGTTAACATCCAAACAATTGCCTCCTTTTAGCACTTAATTTGTACTAATGCTAATTCTATACTATGTGATTAGCACTGTCAAGATAAAAGTGCTAATTTTTTTAATTAGCACTTATTTCTTATATTTATCTTCAATAATTTTAATTACAGCCTTAGGAACAAACCTAGCAATATCACCATGATTACGGGCAACTACTTTACACGCACTAGATGAAAGGAAGGAAAATTCTGGCTTAGAAATCATAAAAAATGTTTCAATATTTTCATTCAATAGCATATTAATAGTGGCCTGTTGAATTTCATATTCATAATCCATAACTTCTCTAATTCCTCTAATTAAAACTTTGATATCATGTTTTTGAGCAAATTCTACTGTTAACCCTGTGCCAATTAAAACCTTCACATTACTTAAATGTTCAATGCTTCTTTCAACTAACTCTTTTCTTAAATCAGCTTTAAAACTATATTCTTTCATTGGATTTTGCATTAATACTACTAACACTTCATCAAAAATCTTACTTGCTCTTTCAATAATATCTAAATGCCCTTTGGTAATTGGATCAAAAGATCCTGGAAACATTGCCTTCATTTATCCTCTCCTTAAATATTGTATTTTAATTTTACCATATGTCGCCACTTTAAACACTTGATAATAGCTTGAAGTTAATTCTAAAAGCAAATCACTCTCAATAATAATTATACCTAATTCATTTAAGAGTTGGTACTTTTCAATTAAATCCAAAGCTTTTTGATAATAGTCACTATTAAATGGTGGATCTAAGTAAATAAAATCAAACTTAATATCCACACTACTTAAGCACTCCAGATAATTCAAAGAATTCAATTTAAAACCTTCAGTAATTTTTAAGTTATTTAAATTCTTTTTAATTATTTTTAAGGCATTATGATTATTCTCATTAAATAAAACAAAACTAGCACCTCTGGATAATGCTTCAATACCAATACTACCACTACCAGCAAATAAATCTAGAAAATACTTATTTTTTAGATTATATAAACTAGCAAAGATTGCTTCTTTAACTCTATCTATAGTCGGTCTAGTATTATCTCCTGTTAAACTTTCAAGTTTCCTAGAGCGATATACGCCGCTAATTACTCTCATTTTTCCTTTTATTCTTACCAATTACACTAGCACAAACTCCCAATAACAACATAATGGAAAAAGTAGAAGAACCACCACTCGATACCAATAACAAAGGTACACCAGTTAGAGGAATTAACCCACTAGCTCCACCGACATTCAAGACAATATGAATTACCAAATAACCAACAGTTCCCACTAAAATCATTTTATCACTTGCAGATTTAAAGCTTAAAGCTTTTTTAAAAAAACCATAAATTAAAATAATATAAGGTATTACCACAACTAGCAAACCAAAAATCCCTAACTCCTCAACAATAATTGGCAAAATAAAATCAGTTCTTGATTCTGGTAAATAGCCAAATTTTTGAGTAGAATTACCATAACCCTGACCCCACCAATCACTCTTAGCAAAAGCTAGAAGACTATTAAATAATTGAAAGCCATAAGAATAAATATCATGAAAGGGATTAGCTACACTAGTTATTCTAGCCTTTTGATACTCAGCAATCGGTAAACTATTAATAAATGCTGATCCAACAGGACTAACAAAAAAAACAATAGCACCAAACAATAAAATAAAACAACACTTAGTAAAGCGAACCAACGGCTTAAAAACTTTACCTGTCAACATTAAAACCATTAAACCAGTTAAACAGACAATAACTACTGCAGAACCTAAATCATTTTGCAAAAAAAGAATAATAAATAGCCAAGACAACACAACTATAGCAGGTTTTTTAATAATAGCACTTAAGCTTAACTCACTATTAGTAAATCTAGGTAAAAAAACTGCAGCATAGATAATAATAAAAGCTTTGGCAAACTCACTAGGTTGTAAACTAAAAAAACCTAATTGAATCCAGGCTTTTGCCCCATTGACCCCATCAAAAGCCAAACAGGCTAATAACATTATAGTTAAAATTAAAGCAAAGGAATTCCCTAAAGTTTTAAATAACTTATGTGAGTAAATAGTACCTGCAAAAAAATACAAAAAATAACCAATAATAAAATAAATGATCTGCCTTAATAAATTATAAGCCACAGCTGTAGGATCATTAGCAGCCAATCCCACACTAGCACTAGCAACCATAATAATACTAAAGATACTCATAAATACGATGGTCAAAAACAATTTACTATCATAACTAATGACTTTACTAATTAATTTAAACATACTAATTATTATACTATATTCTATAGATATTTGCTTATATTTCCTTATATTATTGAGATGATAACACTGAGCTATCTATCAAATTGCATATTTTGCATTAATATATGATTTTTTAAACTGTTTCAAAGACTAAAAAAGACCTATTTTATTGATTTTTCCTTTAAAAATTCATTTATGAACTTATAATATAATTTTATTTAATATGCACAAAAAACAATGATTAAAAAAAATGGAAATAATTTAGTATAAATTAGCATTTCATATTCTATTAAAAATTTTAAAGTTATCAAAAATAAAGATAACATTTTTAAATAATTATTTTGCCTTTGCGCTAGGATGAGTAGCTAAGTATGTCTTTTTTAAACTATCAACACTTAAATGGGTATAAATTTGGGTAGTTGATAAATACTCATGTCCCAGTAATTCTTGAACAACTCTTAAATCTGCACCATTATCCAATAAATGAGTAGCAAAAGAGTGTCTGAACATATGTGGATGAACATTAAACGCAATATTAGCTTTAAGCGCCAAATCTCTAACATACATTTGAACATACCTTGTAGTTAATGGTTTACCATTAGCTTTAATAAATAATTCCATATTATTATTCTGCCAATTATTTCTAACTTCAATCAAATATTTACTTAGCATTTTAGCTACTAAAGGATAAAAAGGCACAATCCGCTCCTTATCACCTTTTCCGATTACTCTAATAAAACGCTCTTCAATATTTATATCTTCAACCTTAAGACTGACCAACTCACTAACTCTTAAACCACAAGCATACATTAGCTCTAACATACATTTGTTGCGCAAACCAATATCACTATTATAATCGATAGAATTCAATAATCTAATCATTTCATCATAAGTAAGAAAATCTGGTAAGTTTCTAGTTTGACTTTGAGACTTAATCAGAGTAAAAGGATTTAGTTGATACTGATAAAATTCAATCAAGTAATAATAAAAGGTTCTTAAACTACTTAAATTTCTCACTATTGAAGAATTAGCTAACTTCTTCGCACCAAATTTCCCCTCTTTTAGTAACATGATATATTGACTTGCGACATGGATATCAACTTCTCTTAAGGTTAAGCCTATTGATTCTAAATATTCAATAAAACGATTAACATCTCTTCTATAGGCATCTTGAGTATGAATAGAATCTGAAGTAAACGCAGACATATAATCTAAAAATTTATCTAAAAGTTTTTGCATAGTTTTTCAATTTCTTTCATGCTGCGCTCAAAATAGAATTGTTTTTTGTCTTGTTTTTTTACATTGGCAGCAGTAAATAAACCAAAATTTGCATTCATAGGTTGAAACTTTGAATTTCTATTAGAAATATAATTTGCCATAGCCCCAATCATAGTATCACTATTAAGATTCAATAAATCTTCACCATTAATTTTATTGGCCATATTAATTCCTGCCACCAAACCACTAGCAATTGATTCACTATAACCTTCAACTCCTGTAATTTGACCTGCAAAGAAAATATTATCATTGTTTTTTAATTGATAATTGTTAGTTAAAGCTGTGGGTGAGTTCAAATAGGTGTTTCTATGAATTACTCCATATCTAACGATTTCACAATTTTCTAAGCCTGGAATCATTCTTAGAATTCTTTTTTGTTCTGGCCATAATAGCGAGGTCTGAAAACCTACAATATTGAATAGTGTTTTCGCAGAATCATCTTGTCTAAGTTGGACAACTGCATAAGGAGTATTACCATTAGAATCTCTTAATCCAACAGGTTTCATAGGTCCAAACAATAAAGTTTTGGCTCCTCTTTTAGCCAAATATTCAAAGGGCATACAACCCTCAAAGAAAACGGGTTTATCTACTTCTTTTAATTCAACTGTTTTAGCATTAATCAGCTCATAATAAAAATTATCAAACTGCTCCTTATTCAAAGGGCAATTCAAATAATCAGCTTCACCTTTATCATAGCGAGATTTAAAATATGCTTTAGTTAAATCAATACTCTCTAAGGAAATAATAGGAGCAACAGCATCATAAAAAAATAAGTTATTACTAGAAACGATATTCTTAATACTATCAAATAATTTATCACTAGTTAAAGGACCACTGGCAATAATGATGGGTTCATTCTCAGCAATACTGACATACTCAGCCCTTTCAATACTAACCAAAGGATGTTCAGATAAAAACTTCGTAATTGCTAAAGAGAAATTATCTCTATCAACTGCCAAAGCACTACCAGCTGGCACTTTATTTTCATCTGCAATTTTAATTAGCAAACTATCTAATTTTCTTAATTCCTCTTTTAGCAGACCTACTGCATTAAAGACATCATTAGATCTCAAGGAATTAGAACATACTAATTCTGCAAAGTTTTCACTTTGATGAACTTCAGTTCTATTAATCGGTCTTTGCTCAACTAAAGTTACAGCAATTCCTCTTTTAATTAATTGGTAAGCGGCTTCACAGCCTGCCAAGCCTGCACCAATTACTTTAACTCTCTGCTTCATCAGTATCAGTTTTAGCTTCCACTTTAATGTTTTCTAAATATTTACATTTAGGGAAGTTTGAACAACCAATAAATTTCTTACCTGTTCTTCTTGCCACTCTTTCCATTAATTCACTACCACACTCAGGACACTTTTTATCTAAATATACAGGCTCAGCCTTAGGTTTATCATTAAGAATAAATTTACAAGTAGGATAAGCTGAACAAGCTTTAAATTCACCAAAACGGCCATGTCTTAAAACAATTGCGCTACCACATTGAGGACAAATATCACCTGTTTCTTTGGGTGCAATTTTTTCCATTTCGGTATTAGCTTTTTTTAATAATGGTAAAAGTTTATCATTAAAATCATGTAATACTTTAATATGGTTTAGCTCTCCTGCAGCAATTTCATCCAATTGACTCTCCATATTAGAAGTATAGTTAGAATTAATAATGCTTGAGAAAAATTCTTGAAGCTTATCATTAGTAAGAATTCCCTGATCGGTAGGGAAAAAGACTTTAGTTTTACTAGTTTCACTAGCTTTTTTTAGCTCACAATAATGACGAGCAGTAATCTTATCAATAATGGTTGCATATGTAGAGGGTCTACCAATTCCCTTTTCTTCTAATTCTTTGATTAGTCTAGCCTCAGAATAACGAAGTGGAGGCTCAGTAAAATGTTGTACAGAGCGAACATCATTAGCACTTAATGTTTTTTCCTTAGTTAAATCAGGTAGAATTACATCCTTATTACTCTCAAATTCACCTGCCAACTTTAAATAACCATCAAAAGTTTGAATTGAACCACTAGCACTAAATTCATATTTGCCAGCTGACTTTAAAATTATTTTTTGAGTTGTAAAAACAGCAGGAGCCATCATAGCAGAAACAGCTCTGGCATAAATCAGTTTATATAACTTATACTCATCACTACTTAAGTGCTCTTTAATCGACTCAGGAGTATAATATACTGAAGTTGGTCTAATAGCTTCATGGGCATCTTGCGCATTGCTATTTTTCTTAGAAGCATAGAAACCAACATATTCCTTACCATAATTTTCTTCAATATAACTAGTAGCACTACTAATAAAATCATTACTTAAGCGATATGAATCAGTACGCATATAAGTAATCAAACCAACAGTTTCATCCTTTAAAGTGATACCCTCATAAAGTTTTTGGGCAACAATCATCGTTTTTTTAGCTGAAAAATTCAGCTTAGTAGAAGCAGTTTGTTGCAATGTTGAGGTAATAAGTGGAGGTTTTGCATTTCTTTTTTTATTCGCAGATTTAATATCTTCAATAATAAAATTATCAATTTCACTTAAAATTTTATTGGCTTGTTCTTGGTTATCAACCTTAGCTTTTTTACCGCTGATTTTAGTTAACTCAGTCTCAAGTTTAGGTTTGGTGTCAAAGTCAGCTTCAATTGTCCAAAATTCCACTGGTTTAAAAGCTTCTATTTCAACTTCTCTTTCACAAATTAATTTTAAAGCTACAGATTGTACTCTACCAGCTGACTTAGATCTAATTTTCTGTCTTAATAGCTTTGATAATCTAAAGCCAATCATGCGATCAAAAATTCTTCTAGTCTCTTGAGAGCGGACTAAATCCATATCAACAGTACGAGGATTATTAATAGCGGCAGTAACAGCTCCTTTAGTAATTTCATTGAACACAACTCGATTAAGTTCAGTAGTTTTTAGTCCTAACTCTTCAATTAAAGAGTAAGCAATCGCTTCCCCTTCTCGATCAGGATCACTAGCTAGATAAACCATATCAGCATCTTTAACTTCTTTTTTTAACTCAGATACGACTTTCTTTTTATCTTTACTAATAACATAATTAGCCTCAAAGTTATTCGAAATATCAACTCCCAAGCCTTCACTTCCCGAAGTGGCCAAATCTCTAATATGTCCCTTAGAAGAGACAACTTTAAAATCATTACCTAAATACTTAGTAATCGTTTTTGATTTAGCAGGTGATTCCACAATAACAACATTTTTCATTTAAATACTCCTTATATCTTTTTTATCTAAAATAGTTTCAGCGCCTTCTTTCAACAGAGAATTATTGCCCGACTCTTCCACAAACAATTCCGGTACTGTCAAAATATCCTTATTCATTTCTAAAGCATAACGAACAGTTACCATTGAACCACTGCGTAATTTAGCGGTGGGAACAATAAGTTTTTCTCCTAAGGCCGCAACAATTCTATTACGGAAAGGAAAAAAACTTTTTTGAGGTTGGGTAATACCAGGATATTCTGATATTACTAAATAATTTTTGCAGAGCGTATCATATAATTCATAATTAGATCTTGGATAACAATATTCAATACCAGATCCTAAAACTGCAATAGTTTGACGCTGTGTAATTATAGCACTATTATGGGCTAAACTGTCAACTCCATTAGCCATACCACTTACCACTCCATAACTACAATCTAATTCGCTCACTATAGTTTGTACCACTTTTTTTGTTGTTTTGTCAATTTTTCTACTGCCTACCATAGCGATATAGCGTCGGTTCAATAAAGAAATATCACCTTTATAGAACAAACATAAAGGTGGTTGATCCAACTGCCATAAACAATCAGGATAATTAGCATCAATACAAGTTATCGCATTTACATTTGTTTCTTGATAATCCTCCTTCTTAGCGATAGCTTCTAAAATAGCATTGTAATTACCATTGTACCTAAGGGCATAACAAATTAATTGATCTCTTTGAAGTTTCATACTTAATTATTACCTAAAAACAACATTTAACCTAAAAATTTATTAAAAAAGTATTATAATAACTTGTATGAGTAAGTTAAAGAAAAAAATATATCATAATTTGCCTGCCTTATCTTCAAAAAATTATCGCCTATACTTTTTGGGGATGTGTGTTTCTTCTATTGGCTCTTGGATGCAATCTATTGCCCAATCTTGGCTAGTTTATGAATTAACTGCTGATCCATTTCTTTTAGGTCTTGTTTCTTCTATGCAATTTTTACCACTATTATTATTTGGTCTTTTAGGGGGAACAATAGCTGATTATTTGCCTAAGCGGAAAATTTTATTTTTCACTCAAGGCGCTTTTGCTTTTCTGACTGGCACTCTTTTTATTCTAACTATCACAGGGGTCTTAGAATATTGGATGATCTTAATATTTGCTTTTCTTTTTGGTTGTTGTAATGCTGTTGATGTGCCAACTAGACAATCTTTTATGTTAGAAATTGTCAGTAATGATAATTTACAAAATGCAATTGTTTTAAATTCTACTGTTTATAATATGGCAAAATTAATTGGGCCAATGCTAGCGGGAATTATAATTGCTCAATTTAGTATAGAGTTATGTTTTCTTTTAAACTCTTTAAGCTATATTGCAATTATTTTTGCTTTAGCTAAAATGGATTATCAATCAGCACTAAGTAATAATTCTAAAGTATTTAAGTTTAAAAAAATCTTTAAAGATATGGCAGGTGGTATTAAATATATCACCTCTTCAATCGAGCTATATATTCCTATTTTATTAGTATTTTTTGTTAATGTCATTTTAATGAATTTTTCAGTAATGTTACCAATTTATACTAATGCCATCGGACAAGAAGCTACTGGTTATTCAATGTTAAATACTTCAATGGGTATTGGCTCAATTATTGTAGCCTTAACAATTGCCCTTAGAATTAAAAATAAACCTAGTAAAATACTTATGTTTGGTAGTACTTTTGTGACTGCTTTATGTTACATTTTATTAGGACTAAATCGTAATATTTATTTAGCTTGTCTAATCATGATTTTTGCTGGTGCTTCTCTATTTTTAACAACCACTAGTATTAACACTAATATTCAACTTAACTCAGCTAAGGAAATGCGAGGAAGAGTCATGGGAGTTTATGGACTAATGTTTGGAGGCTCTACACCAATTGGAGCACTATACACCGGAGCTATTACCAGTTATTATAACATCTTTATTTTTATGATTATTTCTGCTATTTTGATGATTCTAGTTTCAACAATTTTAATATTTATTTATCGAGTTATAATCAATAAGAAGATCAAAACTATCGTGCTATAACACTAAAAAAGCTTAATCTCAGTTAATTCTCTTACTGGTTTATAACTAAAACGATAAAATGGTAATACACCATGTATTTTTAATAATTCTAAATGTCTTTTAGTAGGATAGCCTTTGTGCTTGGCAAATTCATATGCAGGATATAACTTATCATATTCTAACATAATATTATCTCGGGTAACTTTGGCAATAATACTTGCAGCAGCGATTGACATCGACTTAGAGTCACCCTTAATTAGTGATTCATGTTGCTTATCTTCCAAAGGCATACAATCAGTAAGAATGAATCCATCAAACTTGTTCGCAATTCTTTGAAAACCTCTCTTTGTAGCTTGATAAATATTATATTTATCTATTTCACTAGGTTCAATAACTTCAATATAATAAAGAGAGTTTCGTTTTATTTCTTCAAATAATAAGTTGCGAGTTTGAGTATTTAACTTTTTTGAATCATTAATGGTTTCATTATAATAACCTTCATTCAAACAAACACCCACAACGACTACCGGTCCACACAATGGCCCTCTTCCTGCCTCATCAATCCCTAAAATTTGGTATCCTAACTTCCAATATTTTTCCTCATATTCTAAACGGGTTTTTGCCATGATATTCCTTTGCCATACTGACCACGCATTTCATCTAAGAAAACAATTCTCACTCGCTCAAGATCAATAATTCCATCTCTAATTAAAAAATGACGAACCTTACCAATAGCTAATAAACCCTGCTCACTATCAATTGGTAATGGTCCATAGCGTTGAGTTAAAATATTAGGGTAATTGCTCATAATAAAATCATAGGCAAAATTACAAAGTATTTCTAAGTCTAAAATCTTATCATTAATTGCTCCTGTTACTGCCAATAATTTGCCACTAAGTGGATCCTCAAATTTCGGCCATAGTACACCAGGTGTATCTAATAAATCTAATTCTTTATTAATTTTAATCCATCTTAGAGCCTTAGTGACCCCAGGACGATCAGCAACTTTAACAATTTTTTTCTTATTTAGTCTATTGATCAGCGTAGACTTGCCAACATTAGGAATACCTACAATCATCGCTCTAATAGCTCTAGGTTTAATACCTCTTCTAATTTGTCGCTCAATTTTAGCACTCATCAATTCTTTTGCTTTTTCAGTAACGATATTTAAATTATCATGCAAAAAGTCTAATGCCACTACCTTAGTAGTTTCATTTCTTAATTGTTCAATCCACTCTTGAGTAACAATGGGGTCGGCCAAATCACTTTTACTTAAAATAATTAGACGAGGTTTCATGCCAACAATTTCAGCAATAAGGGGATTTTCGCTCGCTAATACCACTCTAGCATCTCTGATTTCAATTACCATATCAACTTGACTTAAAGTTTTCTTTATTTCTCTAAATGCTTTGGTCATATGACCTGGAAACCATTGAATAGACATTATTAAGCCCCTTTAGCAAATCTTTCTAGAGGTAGCAGTGTAAATAATCCTTTACAAAAAATTTTATCTTTAGTAATTGGTCCAAGCACTCTAGCATCAGTAGAATTTAGCCGATTATCTCCTAAATAAAAATACTCATTTTCCGCTAATTCAATTTCGAAATCATCAGTAAAATAACCAAACTTCTCCTTTTGTTCTCTAACATATTCGTTATCTAAAAAAGCTTCCTCTACTAATACACCATTAACATATAATTGATCATTCTGATAAGCAATTGTCTCAGATGGTAGACCAATTATCCTTTTAACAATTAGCTCATCAAGCTCTTCACTCTCAATTACTACGACATCAAAACGTTTTAATTCTGAAATATTTAAAGAGATAACACTAGAAAAACCATAATCACCATCAACTAAAGTTGGATACATTGAAGATCCCATAACCGTGACGGGCTTAGCAATAAATGTTACAAACAAAATTACTGCTATGACTGAAATAATAAATATTTTCACAAATTCTAGTAATTCATCAATTATTTTATCTTTAACCATATATCTATTATATATAAAAAACTGAGCATTTGCTCAGCTTTTATTTATTTATTACTTTTTCTTTAATTCTTGCAGCCTTACCAGCACGATCTCTCATGTAGTAAATTCTACTTCTTCTAACTTTACCATGACGTAAAACTTCAATCTTATCAATTAGTGGTGAGTGAATTTGGAATGTTCTTTCTACACCAATTTGTGAAGACATTTTTCTTACTGTAAAAGTTTCACCAATGCCTTTTCCTTGACGTTTAATGACAACGCCTTCAAATGATTGAATTCTTTCTTTTGCTCCCTCTTTGATTTTAACATCTACCCTTACAGTAGCACCAGAGCGAAACATTGGAATATCATTTTTTAATTGTGAAGTAGTAACTTCTTTGACTAAATTTAAATTCATGTCCGATCTCCCTTCTTATTATGCTCATTTGTTCTTGTTCATTGACAGCGGAACAAACTATAACGCAAGGTATATTTTAGCATATTTTTTGCTAATAAAGCAAGAAAAAGCTGAGATTTCCTCAGCTTATTTAATTCTTTTATACAATTCGATAATTTCTACCCCAAATACTTTAAATGCTTCAGCACTCATCAGTTGATCTTGGGCATGAGTTAATAAAATATTAACTTCAACTTTTTCCCCACCAGCAAACTTTTGTACTAAAGTAGTATGAGCGTGATGACCTTCTGTAAAATGTTCATCACCTTGATTAATAGTTTCTTCTGCTTCATCAAATTTTCCTTCTTTAGCTAACTGGATAGCTTCAATATAACTGCTTCTAGCTGCTCCTACTGAAGAAATAATTTGAAAACTGACCAACTCTAATTCATCCATTAATCTTCACCCATTAATTTTCTAGCAAAATCTAAGACATTAGAACCATTCATTGTCCCATAGTCTCTCATATCAATAGAATCAATAGGTAACTCTGGATACTTTTCTTGCATTTTTTTAACTTGGAAACGAACTTGTGGACCAAGTAAAATTACATCAGCAATTTCTGAGGCTCTTTTATCTTCATTTATTGCGAATGCCTCAATATGATATTCCAAACCTCTCTCTTTAGCTGCATTTTGCATTTTTGTTACTAGTAAACTAGTACTCATACCAGCAGCACATAATAAAATAATATTTTTCATCATTTTCTCCTTACTAACTTATTTAATATCATTTTACAACAATATACTGATTTTGAAAAGGATTAAATACTTTACTTCGCTTCTACTGAAAAATATAGCACTGAACTCCATTTTTGTGCTTTAATTAAACCTTTAGTTATTTTAATTGCAGTTTCTGGATCACTAAATCCCTCAGTTTCAAAATTAATTTCTAAACGATTTTTATCTAAGGTTTTATAATTAATGCCATCTTCATGATACTGTTCTAATAACTCAATTATTTCTTCTTTTTTAAATGTTGATTTTACTGTTACTAACATAATTACTCCTTTTCATTCAAATATTTTTTATATAAATCTGGTCTTCTTGCTTGAGTGATTTTTTCACTCTCTGACAAGCGATACTTTTCAATATTTTTATGATGTCCACTCAACAATACCTCAGGGACTTCATATCCTAAAAACTCCACTGGTCTAGTATAATGATAGCCTTCCAATAAATTATTGTTATAAGACTCACTGTTTAGTGACTTGTGATTAATCACATTATCTAATAATCTAATAATAGAATCACTAATAATCATAGCGGCCAACTCACCACCGGTCAGTACATAATCACCTATTGAGATTTCCTCATCAAGAAAATTCACAATACGACCATCAACACCCTCATAACGACCACAAATAATAATTAAATGTTTTTTAGTGCTTAAATCAATAGCTTTTTCTTGCTTGAAGGGGTGACCATTTGCACTTGTCAAAACCACATAACTATCAGCGGTTTTAATTGATTCTAAAGCTCTGACTATTGGCTCAATTTTTAAAAGCATTCCTGGACTGCCACCAAATAAATAATCATCAACTTGACGAGGATTATCCGCAAATTCACGAGGATCAACAAAATCAATAGTAACCTTTTCCTTTTCTTTTGCCCTTTTTATTATTGAATTAGCAAAATAACTATCAAACATCTCAGGAAAAATAGTAATAATACTTATTCTCATAGTAAACCCTCAATTAATTCTACTCTAATGATTTGTTGTTTCTTATTAATATTTTTAACAAAAGCATCCACCAGAGGTATTAGAACTTCTCGGTCTTGATGTTTAATTCTTAATAAATCTTGAAACCCTGTAGCTTCTACTTCTGATACTGTACCAATTTCCTTAGAATCTTGGTCAAGTACTAAGTAGTCAATTAATTCAAAACGATAATATTTATCTCTTATTCTTAACTGACTTTTATCAACATAGACATCTTGATTTATTAAATCTTCAATTTTGTTAATATCTAAATAATCTTGAAAGTTTATCAAGAAAACACTTTGGTATGGTTTAAACTCATTTAAATAATACTTTTTGTCTTTAATAGTGAAGATAGCTGATTTAATAAATTCAAAATCAGTATATTCACGATATACAAAAATTTTCAAATCTCCTTTTAAACCTTTTGTGCTGGTTAATTTTCCAAATTTAATCATATAAAAAAGGACGACAAGCATCCTAATAAGATTCAAATTTAATATTGATTCTTTTATTAACCTTTCTTGATCCAATAGCCATCATATGTCTAATATCAGAAGCCATAGCACCTTTTTTACCAATCAAACGAGAAATATCACTATTATTTGCATACACATACAATAAAATTTCATTTTCATCTAAAGTAGCCATTTCTTTTACAGAAATGCTTTCTTTATCATCTGCCAATGGCAAAACTAGGTCAAATAGTACCTTTTCAAAATCAATCATTATTTAGCTTCTTTCTTGTTTTTTTTGTTTGCTAATTTTTCTTCATGGAATTTTTTCATAATACCAACAGATGCCAATAAATTTCTTACAGTATCTGATGGTTGTGCTCCATTATGCAACCACTTAAGCGCTAATTCTTCATTAACATTTAAAATCGCTGGAGTTTTGATTGAATCAAAATTACCAATTGTTTCAATAAATCTTCCATCACGAGGAAAACGAGAATCAGCCGCAACTATTCTGTAAAAAGGTGCCTTTTTAGAACCCATTCTTTTTAGTCTTAATTTAACCGCCATAATATTACCTCCTTTATCACTTAGTAATAATATAATATCATTTTCACACTGTCAAGTCTTTTTGCTTGACAGTGTTAAGGAATTAAGTTTTGAGTGACTTTGCCTTTTTTAAAAGTACTATAATGAGTAAAGCCAATTTGTTTTAGCATTTTAAAACCAACTTCAAAATGATCAGCTAAGCGCTCTGCTTTATGAGAGTCCGAACCAATAGTAATTATCTCGCCCCCTAATTCTTTATACATTTGCCAAATTCTTAAATCAGGCATGAAATCAGCTAACTTGTAATGAAAAGATGAAGTATTCAATTCTATTCCTTTACCCTTAGCAATAACAATTTTTAAAATTTCCTTAATGATTTTATAACACTGCTCAGAGTGATACTCACCCTCTTTATCATATCTTCTAATCAAATCTAAGTGAGCTAAACAATTGTACTCATCATATGATTTGACAAGTTCTAAAAGATAGCTATAGTAACCCTCATTATATTGTGCTTGACTTTTACCATTTTGATATTGATTAATCCATAGCTCTTTATTATCAATTTGATGAACTGATAATAAGACAAAATCAAAATCATAATTATAAAAATCTTTTCTAAACAACTCAAGATTATGAAGCTGTGCACCAAATTCTATTCCAATCTTAATGATAAGTTTACCTTGGTATTTTTGTTGTAATTCCTTAATTTTCTTAAAATATTTAGGTAAATTAGTTACTTGGTATTGTCCTGGATTATTACAATCTTCAATGCCATGATCAATATGTTCACTAAAACATATTTCATCAATATTTAATTCTAGTGCTCTTAAGCAATAGTTTTCCATCAACTCCTTTGAATCAATAGAAAAATTACTATGAATATGGTAGTCTGCTATCATCTTATCTCCTAGCTGTTTTTTAAATTATATCTAATCATCTTTTTTAATAAATCATAAGGAATATCACACTCATAAGGAATTTGAAAAGCACCTTTAGAATATTTGAATTTTTTTAAAGTAAGTTGACTTTCAAAATTATTGATCGCATCTGAGCCAGGATAAATTCCTAAATGATTTTTATGAAAATAAAAATGGATAATGTTATTACCATTATTGTAGGTAGGCATAGACCAAGAAAACTTCTCTACACAATTAGGTATCTCTGCAAAAAATAATAATCTCAATTCATCAAAAACTATTTTTTTATTTTCAGTTAAACTATTGTAATATTCTTCAATTGTATTAAATTTTTCTGACATTATTAACCTCTTCTGATAATATTATTGCATAAAAAGTCAATTATTACTATTTTTTATAAAATATTTTTTTCAATTATTAGTCAAAAATACGGACAAATATCACAACATAAAAAAATACCCTTTAAATAAAGGGTTTTCTTAATTTTGGAGCGGATGATGGGAATCGAACCCACGTAATCAGCTTGGAAGGCTGAAGTTCTACCCTTGAACTACATCCGCAATGGTGATCCACGGGCGGCTCGAACGCCCGACCCTATGATTAAAAGTCAAATGCTCTACCAACTGAGCTCTTGGATCATAATCGCTGGGGTACCTGGATTCGAACCAGGGCGTGTCAGAGTCAAAGTCTGATGCCTTACCGCTTGGCTACACCCCATCGTTTTAAAAGTGGTGGGGAGAGGCAGATTCGAACTGCCGAACCCGATGGGAACTGAGTTACAGTCAGTCGCGTTTAGCCACTTCGCTATCTCCCCATTTACCCTTAAAAATAAATGGTGCCGACTATGGGACTCGAACCCGCAACCTACTGATTACAAGTCAGTTGCTCTGCCAATTGAGCTAAGTCGGCTTAATACAAATAAAATGGTGGAGGATAACGGACTTGAACCGCTGACCCTCTGCTTGTAAGGCAGACGCTCTCCCAACTGAGCTAATCCTCCACATATAGGCACTAATAATTCAAGTGCCTTAATATATTATCATAACTAACTTTTACTAGTCAACTATAAATTTAACTTTTTTGTGCTTCAACATGATTTAAGATAACTGGTATAACAATAGGATTTCTATGAGTATTATTATATAAGAAGGGCTCAAGAGTAGATCTAACTGTATTTTTTATTTCAGCAAATGTTAATTTACTTTCCTCTTTTTGTTTTAGAGCGTTAAAAACAACTCGTTCCGCTTCTTTAATTAATGTTTGATTTTCTTTAATGAAAATAAATCCTCTAGTTATAATTGTCACTTTGCATAGTAATTTACTCTCACGAGAATCAATGGTAATAATTGCAGCCACTAAACCATCATCACCTAAAATCATTCTATCTCTTAATACATTCATTGATAAGCCAGTAGAATCATTACCATCAACAAAAATATCATCAGCTGGAAAACGATAATTAGCCGCACTAACTTGACCATCTAGGAGCTCTAAAACATCACCATTAGCACAATAGAAGATATTTTCTGCAGGTATCCCAGTTTCAATTGCATGTTGACCATGCTGCTTTAACATCTTAAATTCACCATGCATTGGCATAAAAAACTTTGGTTTAATTAATTGTAACATTAGCTTTTGCTCAGCAGCTGAGGCATGCCCGGTAGTATGTAAAGAATTTAAAATTGAATTAGTATAGACCTTGGCTCCTGCTCTAGTTAAACTATTAATTACATGATTAATGCTAACTGCATTACCAGGAATTGGACTACTTGAGAAAACCACTGTATCACCAGGTTTAATTCTAATTTGTCTGTGTGTGCCATTGGCAATACGACTTAAAGCAGCTAAAGGCTCACCTTGACTACCAGTACAGATAATACAAATTTCTTTATCTTTTACTTTATCAATTTGATCATGTTCAATAATGGCCGATTCAGGTATTTTTATTTCTTTTAGTTTCAAACCAATTTTTATAACATTTTCCATCGAACGACCAAAAACTGCAATTTTTCTATCTAAAGAAACAGCCGATTCTAAGATTTGTTGAATTCTATGAAAATTAGAAGCAAATGTTGCGACAATTAATCTACCCTGAGTTTTTGCAATAGTATCATACATCTGAACTGCAACATCTCTCTCACTAATAGAAAATCCTTCAACACTAGAATTAGTCGAATCCGACAGCAACAAATCAATGCCAACCTGCCCCATATAAGCCATTTTTTGATAATCTGAATTTGAAGCTACAGGCGTTAAATCAAATTTAAAATCACCAGTAGAAACAATACGCCCATTAGGTGTATTTAACAAGATTCCATATGAGTCGGGAATCGAGTGTATTGTATTGAAGAAACCACAGGTAAAATGCTTAGTTACTACTTGTGAGCTATCATCAATTAATTGTAAATCTGCTTCAAAAATATCTTTTTTCTCTGCTAACTTATTTTTAATTAATTCATAGCCAAATTTTCCAACATAAATTTTTGGAACCTTCACAACCTTCAATAAGAAAGGAATTCCACCAATGTGATCTTCATGACCATGGGTTATTATTAGCGCCTTTATTTTATGCTGATTTTCAATTAAATAAGTGTACTCAGGGATCATATAGTTAACACCAAACATGCTTTCCTCTGGAAACTTAACTCCTGCATCAATGATGACAATTTCGTCCTCATACTCAAAACAATACATATTTTTACCTACTTCACCTAGTCCTCCTAGTGCATAAATTAATGTAGGGTTCTTTTTATTTTTATTCATATATCTCCTTAAATTTCTATTGACCCATTTTCTTTGAAATATGGGTTATCTTTCTTAATATGATCATAAAACATAATTCCTTGATGATGATCAATCTCATGTTGTAAAACAATTGCCTCATAGCCTACTACTGAAAAAGTTTTTTCTTTTTTTGCTAACACATCATAAGCTTTTATAGTCACTTTATAATTTCTTTGTACATAACCTTCGTGGGCATCAGCTACTGAAAGGCAGCCTTCTCCTCCACTTAAAAAAGACTTCTTTATTGAATGTCCAATAATTTTTGCATTAGCTAATAAATGTTCAACTAAAATACTCTTATCAGTATCAGCAGTCTCTTGATAATAATGAACTGCTAATAACTTTTTAGCCACACCAATTTGAATAGCTGCAATACCAACTGCCGGCTTTAAATTGTACTTTGCTTGCAGTTTTTCATCAATTGAATTTCTCACATATTCTAATAAACTATTTGCTAATTTTTCATCCTCTTTAGTAAGAGGAATTTGAACATCAATTGATTTATTTCTTAAAATTGGATTATTATCCAAATATATATCCTTTTCTGTAATCATAAATCTTTCACCTATAAAACTTATCTTTCTCAAGATAAGCTCTTTCACCTTGCAATACATGTGAATTTCTATTACTATAATATTATAGAAAGGTGTTAAAAATCAAGTAATATGAAACAATTTATGAAAATTTTTGGTATTTTAACCCTACTGGCAACTATCGTAAGCGGTTGCAGTAATCAAGCGAATAATGAAGAAGAAATAGCGATATTAGCCGAAAATACTATCAACTATATAATCGAAAGAAATTTCGACCAATTATATGACAATATTAAATTAACTGAAAATATTGAAAAAAATAACTTTTCACTTAGTATGCAACAAGGATTAGCTATGTATACAAGTGCTGAATCTAGCATCAGCTGCGAGCTAATAAATAAAGATTATTCTGATAAGTATCAATACAATTATCGCTGTCAAGGAGATTATTATCCCTTCATTATCAAGCAAACTATCTTAGAAAACCAGGATTACTCTGAGCTAAGTATTGCAGTAGATTATAGTTACCTTGATAGTTCTTATCAGCAAGAAGAAATAAAGTTCAATGATTTGAGTGGGTATCTAATGCTGCCACACGATCAAGAAAACTATGATGTGGTCATTCTAGTTGGTGGCTCAGGACCAACTGATAAAGATAGTACTATCGGTCCTAATAAACTTTTCTTAGAGATTTCTGAACACTTAGCTAGCAATGGTATTGCCAGCTTTAGATTTAATAAAAGAGGTTTAGTTGCCCCTGAAACTTTAAACTCTGAGTTAACGGTAAATGAAGAATTTGTCAACGATGTAATTGATATTTATAAAAATTTAAATACTAATGATAATATCA
This sequence comes from Erysipelotrichaceae bacterium, assembly GCA_047971145.1. GTDB lineage: Bacteria > Bacillota_I > Bacilli_A > Erysipelotrichales > Erysipelotrichaceae > JBKDZL01. The sequence goes on along the minus strand of JBKDZL010000019.1, from coordinate 2,047 downwards.
ATAACATTTATATCCTAGGACACTCATTAGGTGCAATGTTGATACCAAGAATTGCTGAGTATGTAGATGTTGATGGTTATCTTATGTTGGCAGCTCCCGCAATTAAATTACAAGATTTAATGGTTGAGCAAACTAAGACCTTAATGGATAATGATCAAACTCTAGATTCTGCACAAAAAAGCCAAATAATTGAAACTTATCAAACTATGGCTGATAATATTAGTAATTTAACCGCAGAATCAGATACACCAACTATAATGATGTTTAATATTAATAAGGAATATTGGCTAGACTTAAATGATTATGATCAAGTTAGTGCAGCTTGTAATATTGAAAAACCAGTTTTCATTGTTAATGGTGAGAGTGATTATCAGGTACCCCTTAATAATTTTGAAGCCTATCAACAAAAATGTATAAGTGCTAATTTTACTTTTAAAAAATATCCTGAAACTAATCATATATTTACCAAAACCGGTATTGGTCCTAGTGAATATCTTATTAAAAGTAATGTTAATTCAGAATTATTAAATGATATTGTTACATTTATAAAGGAGAAAAATTAAATGTTAAAACACTATGTGATGTGGAATATTAGAGAAGAAGCTTTAAGAAGAGATGTTGATGAAGCAATTTTAAGACTATTAGAATTAAAAAGTTTAAATGAAGTCTTAGATTTAAAAGTTGAAAAAAGTAATTGTAGCTCTTCCAGCAAAGATATTATTTTAATTGTTACTTGTTTAACTGAAAAAGATCTAAATACTTATTTAAAAGATCCTCTTCATATTGAAATTTCAGAGTTTATCCATAAAGTCTTCACTAATAAAGAAGTCTTGGATATTGATGGTTGATAATGAGTACTATCGAAATCAGTTTATTATGTTTAATTGTTATCTTAATAATTATTTTAATTCTATTATTTAAAAAATTAGCTAATAATGATACTCAAGAAAAAATTATGCAACAATTTGAAACCCATCAAAAAAATATGAGTGAAGCACAATTACAACAGCTTAACTATGTAAGTAAAACGATGGAAAATAGCCTTAACCAAGTAACACTTTCTTTAAATAATGCTAATTTACAAAATGAGCAAAAATTAGAGAATATTAGAAATACAATTGAAAAAAGATTACAATTATTACAAAGTGAAAATACTAAAAAATTAGATGAGATGCGGAATGTTGTTGATGAAAAACTTCAAAAAACTTTAGAAGAGCGCATAAGTAAGTCTTTCTCTTTAGTGTCTGAGCGCTTAGAACAAGTTTCAAAAGGTCTGGGAGAGATGTCTAATTTAGCTACTGGTGTTGGTGATTTAAAAAGAGTTTTAACTAATGTTAAAACCAGAGGAACACTAGGCGAAATTCAACTAGCTGCAATTTTAGAGGAAATCTTGACGCCCAGTCAATATGATACAAATGTTGCCACCATTCCCAATTCGACTAATCGAGTTGAGTTTGCCATTAAATTCCCTTATGAACAAGAGAAATCTGTTTATTTACCTATTGACTCTAAATTTCCTTTAGAAGACTATCAAAGACTTTTAGAGGCTTATGAGACTGGTAATGCTGTGGAGATAACTACTTATCAAAAGAAGCTTGCGACCTCTGTTAAAAGTTTTGCCAAGGATATTAAAACAAAATATGTTCAAGTGCCTCATACTACTGATTTTGGAGTATTATTTTTGCCTATTGAAGGATTATATGCTGAGTTGGTTAAAATTGGCATGGTAGAAATCTTACAAAGAGAATATCAAATCACACTGGCAGGTCCTACAACTATGGCAGCTCTATTGAATAGTTTTCAAATGGGCTTTAGAACCCTCGCAATTCAAAAACGTTCAGTAGAAGTCTGGTCAATTTTATCAGATGTCAAAACAGAATTTCACAAATTTGAAGATGTTTTAAAGAAACATCAAGAACGACTAGATCAAGCCAATGTCGAGCTAGATAAATTAGTAGGAACTAGAACAAGAAAAATTGTTTCTAAATTAAATAAAATTGATTCCTATCAACAAATAGATAATGAATAGTCCTTCTTATAAGAAGGA
>JBKDZL010000018.1:0-1974 GCA_047971145.1 Erysipelotrichaceae bacterium | reverse complement strand
TATCGAAATAGATGCGATTATAAGTAAATGACAAGTAATTTATCATATAAAAGAATAAGATGTTAGAAAAATGAGACTAATTTAAAAAGGGAGTCGACCTTGTTGGGTCGACGCCCTTTATTACAATCTAAATATTGGTTGAGAAATAGTATTAATGTTGTAACAGAGCAACAGAGGAGATAACACCTAATATACTAAAATTATCAATTTAAACTATTGGCATAAATATTCACGTAAACATTTGCTTTTTGTAAAATAGTATGATATTATATTGTTATGTTATCATATGTAACATGTTACAGGAGGTTTGGTGAAGAAAATTGTAGTAATCGGAAGTATAAATGTAGATTTATTTATAACTACAAATAAAATACCTAAAGTCGGAGAAACAGTATCAGGTGAAGACTTTAAGTTTTATCAAGGAGGTAAAGGAGCAAATCAAGCAGTAGCTGCATCACGTCTGGGTGTAGATGTAAGTTTTATTGGAGCTGTCGGAGACGATCAAAATGGAATAAATGCTATAAAAAATTTAGAAAATGAAGGCATTGATGTAACTGGAGTCGAAATAGTAAATTCCCTTCCAACAGGTGTTGCGAATGTTATATCTTGTGATGGTGATAACTCGATAATTGTCGTTGAGGGTGCAAATGGAATTGTTGACAGTAACTTTATTACGAAAAGAGAGAAGTTAATTAAAGCAGCTGACATAGTTTTAATACAAAATGAAATACCAATTTGTGGAGTAAAGCGAGTACTAGAATTAGCTAGAGATAATGGAATTATTAGTATTTATAACCCTGCTCCATATGTAAGGGGAACAGAAAAAATAAGTCATTTAGCAACTTATTGTACGCCAAATGCACTTGAATCAAGGGAATTGGCAAATGAAGATAACCTAATAATAACTTTAGGTGAAAATGGAGTTGAATATAATCATGTAGTATACCCCGCAAATAAAGTGAAGGTGGTTGACACAACTGGTGCGGGAGATACATTCAATGGAGCTCTATGCGCAAGTTTGTTAAATGATTTCAGCATTGAGGAAGCAATAAAATTTGGAATAAAAGCAAGTGGTATTTCAATTGGGTTTACTGGAGCACAAAGTGGTATGCCATTTAAGGAGGTTTTAAATCATGAGTGTTAAAAAAGTAATAATCGATACAGATCCAGGAATAGATGATGCTGTCGCGTTAGGAGTGGCAATTGGATCTGAACTAGATATAAAAATGATATCAACAGTCAGTGGAAATGTTGGTATAGAACAAACGACAAAAAATGCAGATTTATTATTAAATTTTTGGAATAAAAATATTGAAATTACCAAGGGGGCCGCAAGACCATTGATTTTAGAATCACGTGAAATTAAAAATATCCATGGTGAAACAGGTCTTGGAGGGTACAGTTTTGATAAAGTTGAAAGATCAAATACTGTACGCCAAAACTGTATTGAGAGTTTAAGACAAAAAATTAATGACAATCCTGGTATAACATTAATCTGTCTAGGACCTTTGACTAATGTTGCAATATTAATTAAAGCGTATCCAGAGTTAATGTCCAATATAAGTGAAATTATTCTTATGGGTGGATCAACGTATTATGGTAATGAAACTGCTTCTGCAGAATATAACATACTAGTTGATCCTCATGCTGCAAAAATTATTTTTGATTCTGGTCTAAACATTACTATGGTAGGTTTAGATGTAACAAACCAGGCACTTTTACAAATTAGTTGGTTGGATGATATTGGAAATGAAACTAGCAAAATGATTAAGTCAATGTTTTTGCATTATAGAGGAGGATCAAAAAACAAGGGATTTAAAATGCATGACTTGTGTGCAGTTTTGTATGCGTTACATCCTGATATATACGAAACACAAAAGTATTATGTAGACATTGAATTACAAAGCACATTATGCTTAGGGAGAACAGTTGTTGATGAACGTGGAAAAATGAACAAAGAGGAAAATATAACAG
>JBKDZL010000017.1:0-1530 GCA_047971145.1 Erysipelotrichaceae bacterium | reverse complement strand
ATTTTTATAGTAAACAAGGATTTAAGGGGTTTGTTGAACATGAGGCCACACAAATAGAATTTTTAAGAAATCACAAAACATATACACAAGCATTAACTGAAAATGGTTATAATTGTGGGTTAGCTGGTAAATGGCATTTAGGAGCGTCGACAAAAAAACAAGCCGGGTTCAATTCTTGGAATGCTGTAGTTCGTGGTGCATCTTGGTATATGCACCCTGAAGTAATTATAGATGGAAAAGTAAAGTTACTTGACGAGTATATCACTAACTATATTTCTAATCAGGCTATCGATTTTATTGATCAACAAAATGATGATGAACCGTTTTATTTAAGTGTTCATTTTACTGCTCCCCATTCACCGTGGGACAAAGATGATCATCCAATAGAAATATGGAATTCTTATGATGATTGTGAATTTAAGCAGTTCAAATCACAACCGTGTCATAGAAACCAAAAGCCAACGGCTCCACTGCCAAATGAGCATTTATCATCAATAGAAATTTTACGTGGTTATTACACAGCGATTACAGCAATGGATAAACAAATTGGTAGAATTATTAATAAGCTAAAAGAAAGTAAGCTTGATAAGAATACAATAATTATTTATACAAGTGATAATGGGATGAATATTGGTCAGCATGGGGTATACGGCAAAGGTAACGGAACTTATCCATTGAACTTTTATGAAGAATCAATTAAAGTACCGTTTATTTATTATGATCCACGAAATAAAAAAGAAGCTCTTATCGATAAAACTTTAGTAAGCCAATATGATTTATTCCCAACACTAATGGATGTTTGTGGTATTAATTATATATTTGATAAATCGTACCCTGGACAAAGCTTCAGTTCAATTTTAAATGGAGGTTCAATAGTAGAAAGACCATTGGTTATTTTTGAGGAATATGGCCCTAATCGTATGATAAGAACTAATGATTATAAACTGATAACTAGATATATGGATGGTAATGATGAATTGTACGATTTGCAAAACGATCCAAATGAAGAAAAGGATTTATTATTGAATGAAAATAATAATGATGTAGCAAATGAGTTAAAAAAAGAGTTAGAAGCTTGGTTTAATCAGTTTGTGTGTGAAGCAAAAGATGGTCGTTTCTGTACAGCAGTCGGGCTGGGGCAATATGCAGAATTCGACCGACCATCCCAACCATTTATCCAATATCGAAAGGATAATTAGTGGTAAATATAAGTTTTGGTCTATGAACATATCATAACATCAAAGGGAGGTTGTAGATGTCAACAAAGAAGGGATTAATCCAATCGTTGCAAGTTTTGAAATCAGAGCAAGAGAAACTAATAATTAAAATTCTAATAGAAAATTTTGAAGATATTCAAAATATTAGCCTAACTACAATAGCCGATTTAAGCTATTGCTCAAAAACATCAGTTGTGAGAACATTAAAAAAACTTGGGTACACTGGGTATGTAGAATTTCAATTGGTTGCGAAACTTGAGGCAAATAGCAAAGATGCGGAGCCAGAGAAATTTCCAACCATTCAAAATAATCG
>JBKDZL010000016.1:0-11884 GCA_047971145.1 Erysipelotrichaceae bacterium | reverse complement strand
TTTTAATACTAAATATGCTTAATTTACTCCCAAAATTTTTTGTTGGGAGTAAATTAGTTTGACAACAGTGATACTGTGGAGGTATGAAAAGAGGAAAAATAAAAATAAGCCTACTTTCAATCATATGGAGATTATCAATGTAACACCTTTCTATTTTTTCGCTGTATAAGTTGATTGATTATTTACTATATTTAATGCCCTTTCTTCGTAAATAACATTAAAAAATTACTATCATATGTTATAATTAGTAAAATATTGTGAGGAAAAATTATGGAATTTATTTATATTATTTTAGCATATTTATTAGGATCAATTTCTTGGGCATTAATTATTGGCAAAATTTTTTATAAAACTGATATTAGAAAATTAGGATCAGGTAATTTAGGTGCTACTAATGCTGGTAGAAATCTTGGAAAAACTGCAGGTCTTGCTATTACTATTTTAGATATTCTAAAGTGTGGAGTTGCCAGCTTCTTAGGCTCAACTATTTCTATTGAATTAGGCGCTATTTGTGGCTTAGTTTGTGTTTTTGGTCATTGTTATCCAATTTTTGCTGGCTTTAAAGGTGGCAAAGGGGTTGCCTCAGCAATGGGCTTTGCCTTTTCAACAATATTGTTTTGTAATGTTCATTGGTTAATGGCAATTATCATTGTTGTAGTTTGGTTATCATTGATGAAAATAACTAAAATGGTTTCGCTATCATCACTGATAACTCTATTAATTATTGCTTTAGCTAGTATTTTTCTAAGTGATAACTTAACCATTCAAATAGTATTTTTTACTCTTTTTATTTTCATTTCTATTAAACATCGTGCTAATATCAAAAGAATTATCAATAAAAGTGAATCAAAGGTTAGTTGGATTTAATTAGCTAATAAAAAAGTGCTTTCGCACTATTTCATTGATTTCATTACTGCTTTAATTTGAGCTTCACTAGGTTTTCTACCCATTTGCATAAACATCGCTCTAATCATTTTTTCATTAATTGGAGGATTTTCTTTCAATTGTTTTTCCAAATGTCTTCTAGTAAAATAAAAACCTAAACCACCACCAACGATTAAACCCATTAATGTATAAAGTATCGACTGTAACCAAATTGGCATATAATTCTCCTTCTTTTTAAATAGGCCTAAGGAGTCTAACATTCCCTGTAAATTACAGGTGGGTATTCTGTTCTTATTATTAGGATTTCAGCTTTAAAGTTGACGTTCAACACAAATAAGAAACGACGAATTCCCTAGTCAATAGTGTTGGAAATAAAAATCTCCCTAGGTACTATTATAATAACATAAATTTAATTGATTTTCTATCTGTTTTATTTAATTATTAATAGACAAAACTATTTATTATTTTGATTAATTAATAAGTGTAATTCATCTAATTGTTCTTGATCAACACTACTAGGTGCAGATGTTAAAGGACACTTAGCATTTTGAGTCTTAGGAAAAGCAATAACATCTCTAATTGAATTAGCTTGAGTTAACATCATAATAAATCTATCATAGCCTAAGGCAATTCCACCATGAGGTGGAGTACCATATTGTAGGGCATCCATAAAGAAACCAAAACGCTCTTTAATTTCACTCTCACTAAAACCTAATAGCTCAAACATCGCCTTTTGCATATTTTGATCATAAATTCTTAAGGAACCACCACCTATTTCACTGCCATTTAAGACTAAATCATAGGCTTCAGCTAAAGCCTTGTCCGGCTGAGCTTTAACTTCTTCAATACTGCCTTTAAATCTAGTAAAAGGGTGATGTTTAGCATAGTAACGAGCTGTTTGATCATCATACTCAAATAAAGGAAAATCAACTACCCAAAGATAAGAAAAAACATCATTTGGTATAAGTTTGTTTTGTTGAGCCAACTCTAGTCTTAAAGCCCCCAAAGCTGTACAACAAAGCTCCCATTTATCACAGACGATAAATAACATATCATCATTTTCTAATGATAACTCACTAACTAAAGCTTGGGTTTCACTCACGCTAATAAATTTAGCGGCAGAACCACTGAACTCTTCAGTTTGATATTTGAGAGTTACCAAGCCACTAGCACCATGTTTTTTAACTAAATCAGTTAACTGATCAATGGCTTTACGAGAATAATTATCAGCTACCTTCTTTAATACTACAGCTTTAATAACTTTATTATCAGCTAAAGCAGAACTGAATACTTTGAATTCACTATTACAAAAAATAGTATCTAATGAGATTAACTGCATATTAAAGCGATTATCTGGTTTATCACTACCATAATTATTCATGGCATCATAATAACTAATTCTAGTAAATGGAGTTGGTAAGTCTCGATGGAAAACTTCTTGGCTGATTTTCACCATCATACTCTCCATCAATTGAAAAATATCCTCCACAGTAGTAAAAGATGTTTCAATATCTACTTGAGAAAAGTCTAATTGGCGATCAGCCCTTAGATCCTCATCTCTAAAACATCTAGCAAATTGATAGTACTTTTCAAAACCTGCCACCATCAATAATTGTTTAAATAACTGTGGTGATTGAGGCAGGGCATAAAACTCACCCGCATGAACTCGAGAAGGGACTAAATAATCCCTAGCTCCCTCAGGTGTGCTTTTAGTTAAAATAGGTGTTTCAACTTCTATAAAATCTAAGTTATCTAAATAATTCCTTATCGCTTTTCCTACTTTGTGTCTAATAATTAATTTCTGTTGCATCACAGGACGCCTTAAATCTAAGTAGCGATATTTTAATCTAGTATCTTCTAAAGCATCAGTTTCATCCGCAATAATAATTGGTGGTGTTAGTGAGCTGTTAATAATTTCTACATTTTCAACTATTACCTCAATACCACCTGTCGGTAGGTTTTGATTGGGTACTTCCTTCTTTTTAACTATGCCAGTAACTGCAATAATATACTCATTTCTGACATCTTTAACCAACTTAGCCATATGCTCATCAAAGGTAATTTGAGTAATACCATAGCGATCTCTTAAATCAATAAAGACTAGTGATCCTAAATTCCTTCTTTTTGCGACCCAACCAATTAAATTGACCCTTTGACCAACATTACTTTCTCTTAACTCACCATTATTATTAGTTCTTTTAGTGCTCATGATCTTCTCCTTTAAACCACTTATCTAATTGATTAATTGCTTGATCAGTGGTAATTGTTACTTGTTGTTGTAAGGCTAAATGCTTCATTGTTACTTGCTGATTATTTAATTCATCAGTACCGATAATAAAGACCACTTTAGCTTTTTTACGATCAGCACTATTAAATAAAGACTTAAACTTTTTACTTTGATATGATAAATCAGCACTATAACCATGAGCCCTCAGCAATGTTGCCAACTCTAAGCTATAATCTAATACTTGATCTTCTAAGGGCATAATATAGACATCAACATCAGCACTATTACCAATATCAATCCCTTCACTCTCTAATGCCACTAATAAGCGCTCCACTCCCATACCAAAGCCCATACCACTTAACTCTGGACCACCATAATATTCAACAAACTTATCATAGCGACCACCCGCAAAAATTGTAGCTTGTGAGCCCATGTTTTCATTACAACTAACAACCTCAAAAACAGTATCTCCATAATAATCTAAGCCTCTTACTAAACTATAATCTACCTGATAAGGTATCTCTAATAATTCTAGAGTTTTTAAAACTTTATCAAAATATACTTTTGATTCAGCACTTAAATAATCATTTAATTTAGGAGCATTTTTTACAATATCATTATTCTTATCAATCTTACAATCTAAAATTCTTAAAGGATTTTGTAGATAGCGTCTTTGACAATCACTACATAACTCTTTTACGGGATTTTTAAAATATTCACTCAGAGCTTTTTGATAGTTAGTACGACTAACACTATCACCCAAAGTGTTAATTATAACCTTTAACTCTTTAAGTCCCAATAACTTTAAAAAACTATAACCTAAATCAATAACTTCCACATCAATTAAATGACTTTTTATCCCTATTACTTCTACACCAAACTGATGATGTTGGCGCATTCTGCCTTTTTGAGGTCGCTCATATCTAAAGTTTGGTTCCACATAATATAATTTAACTGGTAAATCAGGATTACCAAACATTTTATGCTCAACAAAGCTTCTAATTACTCCAGCTGTCCCCTCCGGTCTTAGTGTTAAGCTTCTACCACCAGCATCACTAAAAGTATACATTTCCTTATTAACCATATCAGAACTATCATTATCTCTATTAAAGACTTCAGTATGTTCAAACATTGGTGTTTTAATTTTCTGATAATTATAAACTTTACAAATAGCTTCGATTAAATCTTCTAAATAAGACCACTGTTCCATTTGTTTACCAAAAATGTCTTGAGTACCTCTAGGTACTTGAAATTTACTCATATTACCTCCTTAAAAACAAAAAAAGCACCACCCAAGGACGCTAATAAGCGTGGTGCCACCTTTATTTTTTCTCTATACTTTAACGCAGCTCTACGATTTTACCTACTAATTTCAATAAAATACCGATTGAAGGTCACCATTAAGTCAGGGAACGAAAGCTCTCAGCATTGCTTTCTCTCTGAAGATATAACTTAATTCTCTTCCAATCATTGGTTTAACTTATTATAGCATAGAAGTCAGATAAATCAATTATTACTTAAGAATCTAAGTGAGTAATTAATTACTCACTCGCTCGACGGCTCTAACTGATGTTACTTTCTTCAAATTAGCCATAACCATTCTTAAATGCTCACTATTATTAACAGTTAGTGTCATATGGGTAATAACCGATAAATCTTCTTTATTAAGATTACTATCTACTCCAATCATTCCAGCTTTAAATTGAGAAACTGTATTAATTAAATCACTTAACAAGAAATTTCTATCATCACCATAGATAACTAGACGACACTCAAATTTACTATTATTATCTAATTCATCTTCCCAATGGGCAGAAATTAAGCGAGCTTTTTCTTTCTCAATATTTAAACAATCTGAGCGATGAATTTTAACACCAGAGCCTTTAGTAATATAACCGACAATATCATCACCAGGAATTGGATTACAACAATTAGCCATGGACATCATCATACTATCAATACCCGCCACACTTACACCAATATCAGATTTTTTAACTTTACGCTTATTACTATTAAATAATTTAGTAAAATCAATAATTGGCTTTTTCTTACTAGGATCAAGTTTCTCTGCCACAGCACTAGTGGTTAGTGCTTTATTAGCAATAGCATACATAAAATCTTGATAATTACTAACTGTAAATTCATTATATATTTTGCTTAAATTATCTTTATCCATCAAAGCTAAATCCAAATTTCTATTATTCAATTCTTCTTTTAATAAAGCTTCACCTTTACTAACATATACTGATTTACGCTCGATTTCTTTAGCATTATGAAAATGCCTAATTTTATTTTTTGCATGATTAGTTTTAACAATTTTTAACCAGTCTTCTGATGGACCAGCACTATTTTTATTGGTTTTAACTTGAACAACATCACCCGTCTTAAGACTAGTATTCAATGGCACTAAACTACCATTAACAATAGCTCCAACTGTGGTATGGCCAACATCAGTATGAATGCGATAAGCAAAATCAATTGGAGTAGAACCAGGTGGTAAATCAATAACTCGGCCCTTAGGTGTCATTACATAAACATTGGCACTAAAAATATCACTTTGTAAAACATCCATATATTCCTTAGCACTATCTTCTTCAATATCTGAGGTCATAGTTGCCAAATCTTTAAACCAAGTAAGCTTATTTTCAATTTCTTTTTGTTGAGCTTTTTGGTTATATGTTTTATTTTCTTTATACCGCCAATGAGCTGCCACCCCATTTTCAGCGATCATATCCATTTCTTCAGTTCTAATTTGTATTTCATAAATATCACCATCAGTAGCAACAATAGTAGTATGTAATGATTGATACATATTCATTTTGGGAACGGCAATATAATCTTTTAATCTACCAGGAATTGGGCGATATTTAGCATGAATATATCCTAATATCTCATAACAATTAACTTCTGTTTCCGTAACAATTCTGATGGCTTGTAAATCCAATATTTCTTCAAAACGTTTAAATTTAGTACTCATTTTTTTATGGATACTATATAAATGTTTCGATCTGCCAAAGATTCTAAATTCAATATTACGCTCTTTTAAAATAGTAGAAATATCTTTAATTAATTGATTGATATGATCATCTCGCTCAACCTTTTTCTTTTCTACTAAATTAGCTATTTCATAATACTTTTTACGATTTAAATAGTAAAAACACTTGTCTTCTAATTCGTTTTTAATGGCGCTAAGACCTAAGCGATGGGCAATTGGAGCATAGACTTCTAAAGTTTCTCTCGCTATTTTTTGTTGCTTAATCGGATTTTGATATTCTAAGGTTCTAATATTGTGTAAGCGATCAACTAATTTAACCAAAATAACTCTTATATCTTTTGCCATGGCAATAAATATTTTTCTGTGATTACTAGCTAAATATTCATTTTCATCGGCAAATTTTAATTGTTTGATTTTAGAAACACTCTCAACAATGGTCGCAATATCCTCATTAAAATCGGTTTTTAAATCTTCAAGAGTAATACCACAATCTTCAATACTATCATGTAATAAGCCGGCTGCAATTGTGCTAGGTCCAACCCTCAGAGTAGCTAAAATATAAGCGACATTTAAGACATGAATAAAATAAGGTTCACCACTTTTACGAATCTGTTCTTTATGTTTATCTTCAGCATAAAGATAAGCTTTTTCTATTAATTCTAAAGCTTGTTTATCTTTGATATATTTATGAACTTCTTGATAAAAAAAATCTTTATCTATTTTATTTAGACTAGCCATATACTAATTATAAATCTTTTGTTTGTTTTTGACAATTATCTAATATTAGAGGATTACAATAATAACTAAAAACAGATTTCATTTAAGAAATCTGTTTACCTTTTTTTAATCATTTTTAATCTAATGAATTCTTCTCTTTCTTTTTCTTCTAAAGAATCATTAATAAATTTAATATTTTCTTCCATACTAGGAATTGAAATATTTTTAAGGGCATTCGCTCTTTTTTGGGTCTTTCTAATAGCATTAGCTAAACGATATAAACTTGTATCTACTTCCACTAAAGCGATAGTCAAAGCTTTAACTTCACTAAATAAAATATATGTTTGATCAAAGCGGGAGTTAGTAAACTCAAAGCCATACTCCAATCTTAAATCCGCATCATCAATAATGACATTAGGGATTTCTACCCCCATAATACTACGATAAGTGATTTTTACGCTATTTTCTATAGCTATTGATTCAGCAATATCCTCAATAACTCCCAGAGAAATATTGGTATCTTCTAAGTGATCGTAAGCTTCTTGATACTTTTCAACAATTTTATATCTGATTTTTTGTACTTGCTCATTTAAGCTCATCATTTCTTTTATCAAAACATTTCTTTTTCTATCTAATAATTCAAAACCATTTTTGGCAAATTTCAAAGATTGTTTAAGCGCTAAAAGATTGCCTTTGGTTGCGACTAGCTTTGCCATTTTATTGCTCCTTGGTAAAGATTAAATCTAATTCTTTTTTAAGAGTGATGGTAAAATAATTCAGAGCACTTTCTTTATTGTGATATTTCTCAATTAACTCATCATCTAATCTATCTAATAAGTTCTTCGGCATTAGTGATAATAAGTTCCATCCCAATTCTAAAGTTTCTAAGATATCTCTGTTTACACTTTGTCCCTGTCCAACATAGAACTCTTCAAATAAACGCCCAAAGGCCATATAAAATTGATCATCAATAGTTAAATCATCCTCACCAATAACGCCAGCTAAAGCTCTAGCCTCTTGTACTTTGGCATAAGCTGCGAATAATTGGTTAGCCAAAGGCTGATGATCAGCTCTAGTAAAGCCCTCACCGATACCATCCTTCATTAAACGAGACAAAGATGGAAGTACTGCCACTGGTGGAAAAATGTTTAACTTAGATAAATTACGATCCAAACTAATTTGTCCCTCAGTAATATAACCGGTCAAATCAGGAACTGGATGAGTAATATCATCATTAGGCATAGTTAAAATCGGTAATTGAGTTAGAGAACCTTCTCTACCCTCAATAATACCAGCACGCTCATACAAAGAAGATAAATCCGAGTATAAATAACCAGGATAACCCTTACGACCAGGAATTTCTCCTTTAGAGCTACTAAACTCACGCAAGGCCTCACAATATGCTGTCATATCTGTCATAATAACTAAGACTTGCTTACCCTTATCAAAAGCTAAATACTCCGCTGCGCTAAGGGCACATCTTGGTGTTAATATTCTCTCTATTATTGGATCATTAGCTAAATTGACAAACATGGTAACCTTACTCATAACTCCAGCTTCTTGAAAAGACTTTTGGAAATATTGGGCAACATCTTGTTTAACTCCCATTGCCGCAAATACAATGGCTAAATTATCCTCATCACCATCAGTTATTTTAGCTTGTCGAACAATTTGGGCTGCGATTTCATTATGAGGTAAGCCCGAGCCAGAGAATATCGGTAATTTTTGCCCTCTAATTAGAGTATTTAAGCCATCAATGGCAGAAATACCAGTATTAATATACTTACGAGGATATTTTCTTGAGACGGGATTCAATGGTGCCCCATTGATATCTCTTCTTACTTCAACAAAAATGTCTGGTAAGTTGTCAATCAATTGACCACTACCATTAAAAATGCGACCGGCAATTTCTTCTGATAAACCAATTTCCATTGGACGACCAGTCAGTGAGGTTTTAGTATTTACTTGTGATAAATTAGCTGTCCCCTCAAAGACTTGGACAATACACTTATCACCTTCTAAGGCAATAACCCTACCACGTCTTTTCTCGCCATTACTTATTTCAAATTCTACTACTTCCTCAAAGAAAGCATCCTGAACATTATCCAGAATAACTAAGGAACCATTAATATCTTTTAAACCTAAATATTGTTTTTTCATGATAGTTCCTCCTAATCTATACTCTCTAACATTTTGTCAATTGTCTCAGGATAAGTTTTTAACTTTTCCAATTGGTTATTCGCAATATCATATTTAATCTTATTTAATAAATCAAAGACACCAGTTTTAACCATTAAACTAACTGGTATTCTATTTGCAATTAATTCGCCAGCTTTTTCATATAAATACCAAATAGTTTTTAACATTAAGAATTGTTTTTCATAAGTAACAAAAGTATCTTCTTTATGAAAAGCATTTTGTTGAAGATAACCAACTCTGATTACTTTAGCAATTTCCATAATTAATTTTTGATCCTCTGGCAGAACATCTGTTCCAACTAATTTTGCGATTTCATTTAATTCGTCTTCTTTTTGTAAAATCTGCATCATTTTAACTTTTAAATCTGGAAAACTAGGATCAACATGCTCTTTAAACCAATCTAGCAAATCATAGTGATACTCACTATAAGAATCCATCCAGTTAATCGCAGGATAATGTCTGGCATAGGCTAATGATTTATCTAAGGCCCAAAAGGTTCTAACAAAGCGCTTAGTATTTTGAGTTACTGGCTCAGAAAAGTCTGCACCCTGTGGAGAAACAGCTCCAATTAAAGTAACAGAACCTTCAGCTCCATTTAATGTTTGAACATAGCCACTACGCTCATAAAACTGAGCAATTCTTGATGGTAGATAAGCTGGAAAACCTTCCTCAGCTGGCATTTCCTCTAAGCGACCACTAATCTCACGCAGCGCCTCAGCCCAGCGAGATGTTGAATCAGCCATCATTGCCACATGATAGCCCATATCACGATAATACTCAGCCAAAGTAACACCAGTATAAATACTAGCCTCACGAGCAGCAACGGGCATATTAGAAGTATTAGCAATTAAAACAGTACGCTCTAATAAAGACTTGCCACTCTTAGGGTCTACTAAATCAGAAAATTCTTCTAATACTTGTGACATTTCATTACCACGCTCACCACAACCAACATAAATAATAATATCCGCATCACACCATTTAGCTAATTGGTGCTGAGTCATAGTTTTACCAGTACCAAAACCACCTGGAATTGCTGCAGCACCACCCTTGGCAACCGGAAAGAAAGTATCAATAACTCTTTGTCCTGTAACTAAAGGTCGATTAATGCCCAAATGTTTTTTAATTGGGCGAGGATTTTTAATTGGCCAACGTTGAACTAAACTCAGTTCAACAATACTATTATCAGCCATCTTTACTCGCACAATAACATCATGTACTTGATATTTGCCAGAGCTAAGAGCTTCTATTACTGTACCATCAATATCACTAGGAACAATAAAACGATGCTCAATCACACTAGTCTCAGGTGTGGTAGCATAAATATCTCCACTCTTGATAATATCACCTTTTTTCACTTTGATATCGATGTCCCATTTCTTAGTTTCATCTAAAGTAAAATGCAACTTACCACTTTGAATAAAAGGACCATCTTCTTTTTCAATCTCTCTTAAAGGACGCAAAATTCCATCAAAAATATTAGTCAAAATGCCAGGTCCTAAATTAGCACATAACTGTTCTTTAGAGCCAACAACTTCCTCACCAACTGAAATTCCTGTAGTTGACTCATAGACCTGAATAGTTGTAAATTCATCATTAACGGAAATAACCTCACCCATGATTTTTTTATGACCAACCCAAACCATTTCCATCATCGAGAAATCAGTAGTATCTTTAACTTTAACAACTGGTCCATTAATAGAATAAATTAAATTCTTCATTACTTATCTCCTTCAGTGTTAATCAATAGTTTATAGGTTTCTAAAAAATATTGTTTTTGTTCTTGAATTAAGTCTTCAAAAGTAGAATTAATAGCCTCATTATTAGCTTTATTTATAATAATAAAACCACCAATCATTTCTTTTTTTTCACTTAATAAATTATTCTTCTTAATTATGCTCTTTAAAATAGATAAATCGTGAGAATTTGCCTGAATAGTTCCAACATCAAAACCATCAGCTATTACTGATTCAACTTTAGCAACCAACCACTTAGAATAATCATTTGATTTAGCGAATTCAATTATTTTTTCCTCTAACTCAGCAAATAATTTTTCAATCCAAGTTTGCCGATGATCAATAACTGCACTTCTAATCAAATACTCCTGATTAGCTTTTTCTTTAATCATTTCTCGCTCTAAGCGCTTCTCCTCAGATATTAGAAAAGCTTTAATCTTATTATTTAAATCCACTTTAAAAGTGTCAACTTCTTTATCATAATAACGATTATAGGCTTTCTCAATATTCTCAATTTTGATTTTTCTAGCTTCTTCAATTTCATTTTTTAAACTAGCAAATCTCTCACTTTTTCTCATATTTTTTACCTCACTAAATCTTTATTCCAATCGCATCAGAAATATATTGGTTTATTTGTTCACCAATTTTTGCTGAACCATGGCGATCAGGAATTTCACAAATCAATGGTTTGCTTAAATTTAATTTAAAATCCGCTATTTCCTTGGGTGCTAAGTGTATTGCTTTAGTCGTTAGTAAAATAACACCTATTTCATTAGCGCTAATTAACTCTTCCAATTTTTCTAGCATTTCTTCTCTTTTATGAACAACCACTGATTCAATCCCAGCAAGTCTTAGCCCCATGGCTGTATCAGTATTATCACTTATCAAGAATATCTTCATTTTTTAAAGATTAAAGAGCATTAATAATCAAGATAGAAATCAATAAGCCATAAATCGCAACACCCTCAGCTAGGGCAACAAAGATTAAAGCTTTACCGAAGTTTCCATCATTTTCACTAATCGCACCAATTGCTGAAGATGCTGCGGAGCTAACTGCAATACCTGCACCAATTGTTGAACCAAAAGTACAAAGTGCAGCTGCTAGAAAACCTAAACCTTGTGCTA
>JBKDZL010000015.1:0-5974 GCA_047971145.1 Erysipelotrichaceae bacterium | reverse complement strand
TTCTAAAATGTTAGAGTGTCATAAACAAAATCAGGCCGATTTAACTATTGCCGTATTAGAGGTTACTATGAGTGAAGCTAAGCGTTTTGGGATTATGAATACTGATGAAACTGATAAAATTATTGATTTTGAGGAAAAACCTGAGAACCCTAAGAGTAATTTAGCTTCAATGGGGATCTATTTCTTTAATTGGAAAACTTTAAAACAATATTTAATTAAAGATATGAAAGACGCTGATAGTGAACATGATTTTGGTAAGAATATTATTCCAGAATTTCTAGCTCACAATGAAGTTATACAAGCCTATCGCTTTAAAGGTTATTGGAAAGATGTTGGCACTTTAGATAGCCTTTGGGAGAGTAATATGGATTTATTAAATGGTCAAGGAGTTGATATTGATGATATTAATTGGCGTGTTTATTCGAAAGATACTACCAATCCACCACAATATATTTTAAAGTCGGCGGAAATAAAAAAGGCGATGTTGGGGCAGGGGTGTATTATCGGTGGCAAAGTGGAAAATTCTGTTATTTTTAATGATGTTATTATTGATGAGGGTGCTAGTATTACTGATTGTGTACTTTTACCGGGTGTCCACATTAAAGAGGGTGTTAATTTAAGAAGGGTAATTGTCGCAGATAATATTACAATTTATCCCAATGTAGAAGTGATTATAAATGATGATGAAGCAGTTGAATTAATTTGGAAAGATCAGAGGGTAGAGCTATGAATAATGTCTTAGGAATTGTTAAATTTGATGATAAACATGTGAATATTGAAGGATTATCTTTGTATCGCCCGATTCCATCTATTGCCTTTTGTGGTCGGTTTAGATTGATGGATTTTGTGATTTCTAATATGACCAATTCGGATATTTCTAACATTCATGTTCATGTTAATAATAAACAGCGTTCAGTTTTTACTCATATTGGTAGTGGAAGACAATATAATATCAATTCTAAAAGAGATAAAATCACTGTTATGCATGGCGAGTCAGATTTTAGAACTGATATTTATAATACTGATATTAATTGTTGTTGGGATAATTTAGAGCATATTATTCATGCTCCTGAAGAATATGTATTAATTGCCTCTAGTTACTTTATTTATGTTCAAGAATTTAATAATTTAGTGGCTGATCATATTGCCAGTGATGCTGATATCACTATGTTATATAAGAAAACTAATGAGGCAAAACATAAGTTTGTGGAGTGTAATACCCTAATATTAAACAATAATAATCAAGTGGAGGGTATTGAGCGCAATTATGGTAAATATAATGAGAGAAATATTGCCTTAGATTGCTATGTTATGAAAAAGGATTTATTTATTGATTTAATCAGACAAGCTCATAAGACTAGTAGTTGTTATTGGTTGGACAAAATAGTTAGTGATAAGTTAAGTGAGCTTAATGTTGTTGGTTATCCCTTAAAAAGAGAAGTCTTGGCTATCAATAATCTAGATCAGTATTTTAAAGCACATATGGCTATGATAGATTATAGTTATGCTAAAAATTATTTTCTCAATAATTGGCCGATTTTAACTAGGACTTATGATTCACCACCAGTATTTTATGGTGAGAAAGCTAAGGTAACTAATTCTTCTGTTTCTAATGGTTCAAAAATAATGGGTGAAATTGAAAATTGTTTTATTGGCCGTAATGTAATTATTGAAGAAGGAGCAGTAGTAAAGAATGCTGTATTAATTGGTGATAGTTATATAGCCTCTGGTGCTAATATTAATCACGCTATAATTGATAAAAGAGTAAAAGTCCAAAATGTTAAGGAATTAATTGGTGATAATAAAAATATTATTTATGTTAATAGAGGGAACACCATCTAATGAGAGTTTTATTTGTAGCAAGTGAGGGCTTACCTTATATAAAAAGTGGTGGATTAGCCGATGTAATTGGTTCTCTGCCCCATAATTTAAGCAATGATCAAACAAGTGTAGAAATTATTATGCCTTTATATCAAAAAATAATTGATAAATATTTGGCAAAGTTAGAGTATGTTTTTACCATTGAAATAAATCAGGGAATATTTAGGACAAATGCTAGAATATTTCAACACAATAATAATGGGGTGGTAACATATTTTGTTGAAAACCAAGAATACTTTGAACGTTCACAATTATATGGATATGGTGATGATGGGGCTAGATTTGCCTTCTTTCAACATGCAGTAATGAACTTTATTTTACAACAGAAAAATAATTACGATATTATTCATTGTCATGATTGGCACAGTGGTATGATTGCGGTTTTAGGCAAAACTTTATATCAATGGCATGATAAAATTAAAAATCTAAAATATGTTTATACTATTCATAATTTGGCTTTTCAGGGTAATTTTCCGACTAGTGTTTTAACTGATTGTTTTGGTTTAACCTTAGATTTAATGGCGGATAATAGTGTGAATTTTCATGATGGTATGAGCTTTATGAAGGGAGGCATTTTCTATAGTGATAAAGTCACTACGGTTTCAGAAACTTACGCTAATGAAATTTTGACAAAAGAATTTGGTGAGCAAATGGATTATGTTCTTGATTTGAAGCGAGCTGATTTAATAGGTATTGTCAATGGTATTGATATTAAGTTATGGAATCCTAACACTGATAAAGCTTTGGCATATAAATATTCTAAAAACTCTTTAGTAAATAAAGCTAAAAACAAGCTAGCTTTGCAGTGTGAGTATGGTCTATCAAATAATAAAGATGTACCAATGATTGCTTTAGTATCACGTCTGACTGATCAAAAAGGCTTACAACTAATTGTTGATAAAATTGAAGATTTATTGAAATTAAACTTGCAACTGTTCTTTTTGGGTTCAGGTGATAGTAAATACGAAGATATCTTTAAATATCTTGAGGGCAAATATGATAATTTTGTCTTTTATCGAGGTTATAATGAAATTTTGGCTCATCAAATATATGCAGCTAGTGATTTCTTTTTAATGCCATCTTATTTTGAGCCCTGTGGTATCTCACAGTTAATTGCGATGCGTTATGGTAGTTTGCCGATAGTTAGAGAAACAGGTGGACTAAAGGATACCGTAAGTCCCTATAATAAGTATGAGCTATCTGGTGAGGGTTTTACTTTTAGTAATTTTGATAGTACTGAAATGTATTATGCTATTATTAGAGCTTTAGAATTATTTGTGGATAATAATATATATCAACGAATCCAAATTAATGCCATGAGTAAAAGAGTTAGTTGGAATCAATCCGCTAAAAAATATCGCCAATTATATCAAAGTATTATTAAAAGCTAAATTAAGATTGGAAATCTGAATTATTTAGTAATAAATAGGGATTTATATTGGTGCCATAAAAGAAAATTTCAAAATGTAAGTGAACACCAGTAGAAAATCCTGTGGTTCCCATAGCGGCAAGTATGCTATTTTGATCAACCATCTCACCAACTTCAACATAAATAGTTTCAGTATGCAAATATCTTGAAATAATTCCTTGTCCATGATCAACCATAACAGTATTTCCTGTAGCAGGTAAAAAATCTGCAAAAATGACTTTGCCTTTAGCAGTACTATAAATATCAGTATTTAAATTGTTGGCATAATCAATACCCATGTGGATGCTTGAGACTGTAGTTGCCCCATTAATATAGCGAATATCACCAAAATCACCAGTAGTATAGCCCTTTGCTGGTATTTTGAAGCCACTTTCTAAATAGTAAGGAATATCACTAATAGTTGACTTTGCTTGATTATAGGCACTCTGGATAATAGGATCAGGTTCAACTTTGGCATTATTAGAAACAGTACTGCTGATATTAAAATGATCTTCTCTAAAATCTGTTGGTTTAATGGTGATATTTGAAACTAGCTCGTGTTGTTGACTAGTAAATATTAGAGAGTACTCACCCTCTGCTGTATGATAATCTATAGGTATCAGCATATTTTTTTCTTGCCAATAGAAGTTTTCTGCGGTAGTGAAATTGCTGGTGATACTTATTTCTTCATTTTCATCTAAATCAAAAAAATTAATTCTTAAGTAGCCAGCGGGAAAGGCGTTTGCTGTATCAATTGTGATAGTAAATTCGTTATCAACTATTAAATCATAATAGTAGATTATGTTGTTTTCCTGTATTTTCAGATAATATTTACCTTCACTTAGATAAGTTATGGGCTCAGTAATGGTATGGTTGCTTTTATCAGTTAAAGTATAGTTTTTATTCAAAATTATTTCAGTATCTTTAGTAGTAGAAATAGTGGTAGGCTCAGTAGATGTTTCTAAGCTATGAAAAATAAAATTCTTTTCACTAACATTATTGGGTCTGATAGCAACGCCATTAATATTTAAGATGTTGTCATTAAAGGATTCTTTAAATTGATTAAAAGAAATTGTATCATAAATAATGATTGTTATAAATATTAAAATTATGCTGGTGAAGATTAAGTATATTATTTTTGTTTTTTTCATAATTTCCTCTTCATTTCTAAAATAATTTTAGTAAAAAAACTTTCTTTTTTCAAGGTTTATTATATTAATTTCTTTTAATAATTGAATAATTTATTAGAAAATAATTGAATTTAATTTGTGTAATTCACTCCATGTGCGTATAATGGAAAAGTTGTATAAATGAGGTAAAGTTATGAGCGAATTCAAAAAAATTATTAATATTGCGGTTATTGCCCATGTTGATGCTGGTAAATCAACGCTGGTTGATGCTTTTTTAAGTCAATCAGATATCTTTAGAGAAAATGAGGAAGTAGTTGATTGTGTGATGGATAGTAATGACTTAGAGCGAGAAAGAGGCATCACTATTTATTCTAAAAATTGTAGTGTCAATTATCAAGACTATAAAATTAATATTGTTGATACTCCAGGACATGCTGATTTTTCTAGTGAGGTAGAAAGAATTATCAAGACTGTAGATACCGTTATTTTATTAGTTGATTCTAGTGAAGGGCCAATGCCTCAAACTAGATTTGTTTTAAATAAAAGTCTAGAAGCTGGTTTGAATCCAATTTTATTAATTAATAAAATGGATAAAAAAGATCAAAGAGCTGTGGAAGTTATAGACATGGTTTATGAATTATTTATGGATTTAAATGCTAATGATAAACAATTAGATTTTCCAATTTTATACGGAATTGCGAAGCAAGGGATAGTTCGCTATGATATAAGTGATGATAATAATGATATTAAACCATTATTTGAAACAATTTTAAAGCATTGTGATGCTTATCCTAATAAAATAGCAGAAAATCTTCAAATGCAAGTTTCTGCTTTAGCTTATGATGATTATATTGGCAGATTAGGGATTGGTAGAGTTTATGCTGGTGAGCTAAAAGAGGCTAGTCAAGTTTTGGTGTGTAATTCTAATGGTAAGAAAAATAAAGCTAAAATTAATCAAATTTTTAATTATAAAGGTTTGAGTAGAACGGCAATTGATAAGGCTCAGTGTGGTGAAATTGTTATTATATCAGGTATTAGCGATATTGAAATTGGTGATACTATTTGTCCTTTAGATCAACCAAATCCCCTGCCTTCTTTAACTATTGAAGAGCCAACCTTGTCTATGAACTTTATGGTTAATTCTTCACCATTTGCTGGTATGAGTGGTAAGTATGTAACCTCACGTAATATCAAAGATAGACTCGATAAAGAATTAGAAGTCAATGTTGGATTAAAGGTAGAAGCTACTGAATCAACTGATTCTTTTAAAGTTAGCGGTAGAGGAGAATTACATCTTTCTATTCTTTTAGAAAATATGCGCAGAGAAGGTTATGAGGTAGCTGTTAGTAAACCTCAAGTTATTTTCCATAGAGAAAATAATCAGTTATTAGAACCAATGGAAGAAGTCGTATGTAGTGTACCTACGGAGTATTCAGGTACAGTAATAAATAAATTAAATTTAAGAAAAGGTCAAATGGTTAACTTAATTGAAGAGGGTAGTTATACTAAAGTTGAATACTTAGTTCCCACAAGAGGACTGATCGGTTATCGCTCT
>JBKDZL010000014.1:0-3472 GCA_047971145.1 Erysipelotrichaceae bacterium | reverse complement strand
TAGTTCTTTGTTATTCTTTAGCATTAATTCAAAAATAACATCAAAGACAAAACCAAAAGCCATAACATTGGAAATTACCAATGGGTGTTTAGAGATGTTGCTATCTGGTGTCACTATTTTTACATCAACCAAATCATTTAATCTATTTGAGTCGTTAGATGATATAGAAATAATATCTAATTTCTTTGCTTTTGCTGCAATAATAAATGGATAAACAATATTGTTTGTTAAAGATGAAGCAATCACTAAAATCACATCATTTTCAGTTATATTGTTTAAAGTTAATTGTAACTTTAATTCACTGTTTAAGCTCTGAGTAAAGAATCCGATTATAGATAATTTATGAGCAATGTAGTTTGATAAAAATGAAGTTTCTGTATCTGATACAATATAAACTTTATCAGCGTTTTCTATTTTTTTAGATGCCTTTAGAAGCAGATTATAGTCTAACATTGTAGAGGTTGTTAGTAATAATTGTTGATAATCATAAGATAATGATTCTATTTCATTCGCAAAGCTAGTAGGGGTAGAAGCTAATTGTTCTTTAAATTTGTCTTGAGCTAAAGCCACCTTAAAACTATTGAATCCATTATATCCAACTTTTTTACAAAATCTATTTATACTTGCCTCAGAAACGCCTACTTCTTTCGCAATTGCAGAAATAGTATTTGTAGATATAAATTCTGTGTTCTTTACAATAAATTGACAGATCGTGTTTTCGCTAACTGTATATTTTGGTTGAAAAGATAATAATTTCATTATAAATGGTGAATTCATAGCATTTTCCATAGTTAATATTATATCACTTAATATAATAAATTGCTAACAATAGCTATTTTTAGTCAAAAATAAACAAAAAATGTCAAAATCTCTCAAAAGTATTGACAGTTTAAGAAAATGGATATACTATGTATTGGAAGATGTAAGCGCTAGCATCAAAGTACATAATTAAGGAGGATAAAATGGAAACACTACAATTAGTACTTATTCTATTGGTATTTCTAGCATCAGTAGGTTTAATGATGACTAAAAAATTACCAACGATTTTAGCTTTACCTATAATGGCAGTTTTAATTGCTCTTATAGCAGGTATTCCTTTCATGTCTAGTGACGCTGAAGCTTTTACAGTAGCGGATGATGTGTTACAAGGTGGAGCAATGCGTATGAGCACTGCAATTGCTGGATTAATTTTTGGGGCTTGGTTTGGTAAAGTTTTAAGCAAAGTAGGTATTACAAAAACTATTATTAAAAAAGCGGCAGAATTAGCTGGTGATAAACCTTTACCTATCGCATTAGCATTCTTAGTAGTTTGTTCGATTATTTTTGCAGCTAGTAATGGATTAGGTATGGTAATCTTAGTTGGGACTATCGTAATTCCTATTATGATTTCAAGTGGATTATCTCCATTAGTTAGTGGAGTTGTTTTACTATTATCTAATGCTATTGGGGTAACTTTTTCAGTAGGTACACTTGGTGTATATATTGATGTATTAGGATTACCATTAGAACAAGTAACTCAATATTCATGGCTATGTGCTATTCCGTTAATTATTGTTGCAGTTCTAATGATTGTTTATTTCATTAAAATTAAAGGTAATAAAGTTAAAGCTTGGGCCATGCCAAAGTATGATGACTCTGACACAAATGTAAGAGCAATTGCTTTATTGGCTCCAATTGTTCCAGTTGTATTAGTATTCGCATTAAACATGCCGCTTGTACCAGCAATCGTAATTGGCATTTTGGCTGCTTTAATATTAAGTACTCCAAAAAATCCAATTCATGTTACAAGTAGTGCATTTGTAGAAGGTATTCAAGATGTAGCGGGTGCAATGGGATTAATGATTGGTATTGGTATGTTACTAATAGCAGTTATGTCTCCAGAAGTATCTGCAATCTTACAACCAGCTATTACAGCTATGATACCAACTAATCCGTTTATGTATATCTTAATCTTTGGGTTATTATCTCCGTTAGCTATCTATCGTGGACCATTAAATGTTTGGGGATTAGGAAGTGGTATTGTTGCATTATTAGCTGCTGCTGGTATGAATCCAATTGCAGCAATGGTTGCATTACGTTTAGACAGTAACGTACAGGCAGTTTGTGATCCAACTAACTCACACAACGTATGGACAGCAGACTTTACTAAAGTTGATGTAAATGATGTATTAAAAACAACACTACCATGGATAATGGTATCAACATTCGTTGGTCTAGCATTTGCAGCATTTATAGTGTTTTAATTAACTAATAAGTTGCAAGCAAAAATTCGCTTGCAACTTATTTTTATTGAATTAATCAGAAAGGGGAATTGCAATTTATTATTGCAAGACATGGGTTATGGCAAGTAAAATTAAAAAAATTTTAATATTATTACTAACTGTATTTACCATTACAAGTTTTCCTAATTTAACAGTTTCAGCTGAAGATGATATTGAATGGAACGTAATGGACAAACAATTTACTGATTATGAAAATTGGAGAGTAAGCAGTAATAATAACGCATATGAAAATGTAATTACTCAACATGCAGATTATATTAATATTAAAACTGAAAGAGAAATAACTGAGGAAACTCAGTCAGATTCAAAGTATTATTTTTTAGTATCACCAGCAAATTTAGAATTCCCTGTTGATGATGATATCATTGTAGAATTTGAACTTAGAATTGAATCATCTTTACCTTATGAAGGTAATGAGATATCAGTAAGAGCTGCTGGTGAAACAAATAATGAAGGTAGAATAGCAAAAGCATTATTCTATAATGAAACAGAAGATGAACCTGCTCACGTATTGTTAGTAAGCACTGAGGGAAGTCATAAAATTTATGTAGATGTAACTGCTTGGAACACTTATAGATTTGTTATTAGTGAGAGAGAAGCAAACGGAGACAGAACTTATGATTTCTATGTAAACGGCAATCTTGAGTATTCTGGATTGAATATGGGCACTATGAAAGGTGCTGATTTAATTAGAATTGGTCATGATAATTCAAGATCTTCTGATTTGAGCATAAGATCAATTAGAGTTAAGGCAAGTATTGATCCACATATGACAAATGTTGAGCCACAAAAAAAATATGTATCAATGCACAAAAGTAATGAATTGGACATATCAATATACTCAATGATAGTACCTGACAATAGTGAGTATAAATTAGAGTTACTTGATAACGAAGAAAATGTAATAACTGATTTTGATGAAGTAATATTTAATTCTACAGGAGATATCTCAACAGAAACCATATGTGTTCCGGAAAACTTAGAATCAGGGATGTATAAAATAAGAGCTACATATGGTGTACAGACATTAGATTCAGAATACTTCTATGTAATTAATGAAGAAAAAACTCCGTATTTTCCACATTTTGAATATGTTGATGAGCCAGTTAAAAGAGAAGATCACATCTATAATAGTGAACTTAATCCTGGCACAACTCCCTCAGAATGGAATTTTCCTAGCATTGTAGATA
>JBKDZL010000013.1:0-19892 GCA_047971145.1 Erysipelotrichaceae bacterium | reverse complement strand
TTGCTTTCACATGCATTGCTATACCACTATAAAATTCATGATGATTTTTAGTCGCAGCGGGATATTTATAAAATCTATCACTATAACGATCTAACATTCCACCTACAACACTTTTAATAATAGGATTTTCAATATCACTAATTGCCTTTTCAATTGCTTTTTGCAATTGTTGAATACTTAAAGGTGCAGCCATCATAAATTCACTTAAATCATAAAGACTTTGATCTGTCTTTTTTAAATTAGTCACTTTAAGTTGTAAAGCATTCTGATATAAATTAACAACTCCACTAACCAAAACAATCGTTCCACTCTGACAAGTCTCAACATCATTAGCCTTAGCATCCCAAACTTTAGCACTAAGAGTAGCAGTATTATCCGCAAAGAGAATAGATAAATATGGTGAGCCTTGATTAGTAGTACCTGAGACCACCTTATTAACTAACAATGGCAAATCATTTAACTGTGTATTTTTTACTAATTCCTTAATCTTCATTATTTTTAACCTCCAAATCAGCAATTATTTTTTCTATATCACTTATATTATAGCCTTTAGCTAATAAGTATGCCTTTATTTTATAATTTAATTCAGGTTGTTGGTATTTTTTACTATAACGCTGATAAACTTTATGAACTGCTTTCTCTAAATAATTAAATTCATCCTCTAAATTAATAGGTATGGTAATGTTTTCTAACACTTCATAGACAACACTATAATTATATCCCCTACTCATCAAACGATTTTTTAAGGTGTTTTTTACTTCAACACTACTCTTTCTACCTAAAGTAGAAACTAGTTTTTCTGCATAGGCTAAAGCTTTAGTGTAGTCATCTAGAGTATCATTATCATTAAATACTTCATTAATGATATCAATATTAATTCCTTTATCTTTTAAAGTTTTGATAACTTTTCCTTTACTCCAAGTTTGTGATTTACGACTGTTAATCACTTGGAAGACATAACGCTTATCATCTAATAATTTACTAGCAGTTAGTTTTTCAATAATTTCGTTAATATCATTAATCTTTAAAGTACTCTCCTTTAGAATGAAATCATACATTTCTTTAGTAGTATGATCTTTACGGCTCAGAATTTTTAGACAAGCTGCATAAGTTTTTAAATACATCTCCTTAGCTTTTAAAGCTTCAACTAATTCATTAGTTAACACTTGATCTTTTTTAAGATTGTATTTTAAGTAATCCTCATCACTAACCAAAACTTGAATTTCTTGAACTTGATTCTTAATAGTTAATTGCAAATTCTCGCCAACATTAGTAATCTTCTGAACTTCATATAAATGATAATATCCATCAACTACCTCTTGATAAGTTTCAATAATATTTTGATAAAAGATTTCATTGCTATATTGTTTAGTTTTTTCAAAACAAGAATTTTCCATCACTTTTTTTTGTTTTTGAGCTAAATTATAATAAGCTATTAATTTTTTAGCCAATTCACTCTCGTCAGTGAAATAATAACCTGTTTTTCCCTCAACTACTAAATCTTTAACAACATCTTTATCAGCTGCGAAAGTCACAAGGGAAGAAGCTAAAGCTTCAATATAAGTAATACCTTGAGTTTCAGTAGTAGATGCTGAGACAAAACAGTTGGCTAAGTGATAATATTTAGGAACATCCTCTGCAGGAACTTTACCAACAAAAGTAACAAACTGCTCCAAATTCAACTTCTTAGTTAAATTAATTAAATTTTCTTTACTAGGACCATCACCGACAATAACTACTCTCAAATTATTAATATCAGCTACAACCTCAGTCAATGACTTAATAACAACATCAATACTTTTTTCCGCTGCCAATCTACCAACATATAAAAGCACAAAGTCATCATCACTAATATTTAATTCTTTTTTTAACAGCGCTAGCTCATTAGGAGTACTTTTATTGCAAAAGCGCTCTAAATCAATACCAGTAGGTATAACTTTAATAGGCTTTTTCACTTGATACTGAACCAACATTTCCTTAGTCTTTTCACTTGGCGCAATAATCATAATACAACTATCACCAGAAACTTTAGAGTATTGTCTAACCGCCCTTTTAGCTATCTTATTCATAAAATTATCACTAGCTCCCGGAACAACATAATGAGTATATTCCTCATAGGTAGTATGGTAAGTCGCAATAACGGGTATTTTCAATAAATAACCGGTTATTCTACCAAAAATACCCAAACCAAACTCTGTTTGAACATGAATAATATCTAAATTCATTTCTTTAATATCATTATAAGCTAGCATATGCACAGGACTACTCAAAATATAACCATATAACACTTTTAGCTCTACCCCTGGCAAGCGTAAAATATTACCATCTTTTTGACTATGCAACAGGGAATTATTAGTTGTAATAACAAAAACTTCATGTCCATGTTTAATAAGCTCTTGTTGTAAAATCATTGTTGATACTGCAACACCATTGACCTCAGGTGGAAAAGTATCAGTAAAAATTCCAATTCTCATCATGCCTCCTACTTTTCTTTATTATGATAGTTTTTAAACTGCACAAAAAATATCATACCAATAAATAATATAAAATAATACGTGGTAAAACGCCAAATTAATGATGCACTAACTGCCCCAACATAACCAAACTGAGGGGTCATTAAAGAAATAAATACAGCTTCAGTAGTACCACTAGCACCAGGAATGGGCATCATAGCATTCATAATATAAGTAAAACTAGTTAAAACCAAAACCTGTAAGGCAATAGCCCAAGACAGCTCAAAACCTAATAACCAAAAAATAAAAATTGGAATAGAATAATAAATTAGTAACCTTAAAATATTTAAAGAAAAAACAGTTACCATCGCTTTTTTATGATGCAGAATATTACTCCAAGCCTTTGCGAAATCATTTAGGCTTTCATTTAATTTAATTAATGTTGTTTCTTTATTTTTCACTACTTTAAATTTAACTAATAAATTCAGCAACTTAACACTAACAAAAGTATAAAATTTCTTAGAAGAACTCATTAAAAATAAACCCATAACAATCGCACTATTAATGATAAAACCTAACAACAATAACAGGATTAAATTAGCATGATTAGCTAAAAAATAATCAAACTTAACAATTAAAAAAACCACACTAACTAAAACCAAAGCACTCTGATACAAAATAAAATCAATTAATAAAATTGACAAACTACGCTCTATCTTTATCCCTTGTTTACGGAAAATATAAGTTTGGATAACTTGACCACCAGAGGCACTAGGTGTGATACCATGAAATAAAGAGGCAATTGTAACATTACTTAAAGCATTAAAAAAAGTATAATCAGGGCGATTAATATTAGTAAGTAATTTTAATATTATTGCCATCACCACTTGAACTAAATAAGATAAAGCTAACAAGATTACAATATAAAAAAAGTTAATTTTGCTGATGGTGGCCATTACTTCATCAAAATTATCTTTTACTGTTACAAAAATTACAATTGCTGATATACCAAATATTAAAAACAAATTAAAAAATTTGTTCTTAAATAAATTTTTCAATTTACTCATCTTATTTATTATACTCTATTTTTGCTGATTTTGTGTCTATTTTTCTATATAATATGAGTATGGCTGTAGATGGACTAATATTACATCAGGAGATTAAAAACATAAAAAATAATCTTCCCGCTAAAATTAACAAAATTACTCAACCCTCTGATAGTGAGATTATTTTTCATTTGCGAGTCAACAGAAAAAATAAACAATTACTGATTTGTGCTCACTCGCAATATAATCGTATTCACTTTACAAAACTAAATTATACTAACCCTTCAACCCCAAGTGGCTTTTTAATGTTATTAAGAAAGAATTTAGAAAATGGTATTATAAGTAGTGTTCAACAAGGCGGTTTAGATCGCTACTTAAAATTAATAATACACAAGAATAATGAATTTAATGATGCCCAAGATTTCTATCTTTATGTAGAATTAATGGGTAAATATGCAAATATTATTTTAGTTAATAGTAACAATAAAATCATTGATGCACTTAAAAGAATTCCCCCTTTTGAAAATAACAAAAGACCTATTTTCTCTGGTGTTACTTTTTTGCCAAATTACAAAGCAGAACGGAAAAACCCTCTTTTAGACTTTAATATTGATAACTCTTTATCACTAATTGAGCAATATGATGGATTTTCTCCCCTATTAGCTAAGGAGTTTTCTTATCGTATGGCTCAAGGGATAAAATTTTCCAATATAATTACTGAGCTTGAAAATTCTAACACACTATATTACTACCCTACAGAAAATACCTATCATTTGATTAAATTAACATTTTATGAACATCAAAATTTTTTAAGTTTTACAATTGATGATGGTTTTGATTATATCTATAAAAATATTTTAGAAGAATTGAGAAAAAAACAATTAACTGGTAAATTGTTTAGAACTATTAATAGTGAAATCAAGAAATTAAATAAAAAAATACCTAAATTACAACTAGCACTAGAGGAGGCGATAAACAGTGATAAATATCGAATCTATGGCGATTTGATTTTTGCAAACCTTAATAGTCTAACCCCAGGTATAAAAGAAGTTACACTTTTTAATTATGAAAATAATACTAATATAAAAATAAAATTAGATCCCCTACTTCCTATTAAAGTACAAGCTAATAAGTTTTATCAAAAATATAAAAAAGGCCAAACTGGGAAAAAACATATTCAAGAGCAAATAACAAAAACCGAAAATGATTTAATATTTTTTCAAGCCTTACAAGAACAATTAACGATGGCAACCCCTCAAGAAGCATTAGAAATCAAGGAACAAATGATTAACAAAGGCTATTTAAAAAATGATCAAAAAAGAAAAATTAAGCCAGTTAAAGTCAACTATCATCAGCTAAACTTCAAAGGCTTTAGTATCTATTATGGTACCAATAGCTTTCAAAATGATTATGTTAGTTTTAAACTGGCTCATAAAAATTATTTATGGTTCCATGCCAAAAATTATCATGGCGCACATGTAGTTGCAAACAGCTCAAGCTTAGATGAGGAAACTTTGAGATTTTGCGCTAATATTGCAGCATATTATTCTCAGGGGCGATTTGCCAGTTCAGTTGAGGTACAATACACTTTGGTTAAAAATCTAAAAAAGATACCTAATCGTCCGCTGGGACTAGTAAGCATCTCTAGTTACAAAACTATTTATATTGACCCAATTAAACCTTCACTTTAGTACCACTTTTAAAACCTTTTTGATAAGAATCTAAAATATTAGTTTGATATGAAAAAGTCAATTTCTCTTTAAGACGATAATTATCAATCGCAATAGTAATCATTTCATCTAAAAGACTAGTATAAGACACACCAAGTGGCTCCCACAAATAAAATGATAAAGAACCAGGAATATTATTAATTTCAGTGACATAGTATTTATTAGTATCTAAATCTTTCATAAAATCAATTCTAACAACACCACTAGCATCAACAGCTAAAAAAGCCCTTTTAGCTAGTTCATAGATTTTTTCCCTTTCTTTCTCACTAATACGAGCTGGTATCACCCTAGATGCAGAGGCCATACCCTTGCTTTTACCACCGCCACGATATTTACTATCAAAATCTAAAAAATTATTTTCATTGGTAATTTCCTCTAACTCTGATAATCTAAAATTATTGTGATTACCAAGAACTGAACAATTTACTTCTAATAAATTTTCTATTAATTTTTCAATAATAACCTTTTGGTCAAAACTTATTGCCAATTCTATAGCACTAATTAATTCTGCCTCAGTTTTAGCAATTTTTGTTCCAACAGATGACCCTAAATTGGCTGGTTTAATAATTGCTGGCAAACCGATTTTTTTAGAAAATTCTTGTAAAATTGACTTCTTATCCTCTAAAAATTGATTTGCATAGAACCACATCCACTCTACTTGAGGAACTTTATTAGCAGCAAAAACTTGTTTCATAAATACCTTGTCTTGTGCCACAGCTGAGGCCATTACTGAGCTACTAGTATATGGAACTTTTAGTATTTCCATGCAAGCTTGAATTGTTCCATCTTCAACATTAGTACCATGAACTATAGGAATTGCTACATCAATAGTTGTTAATTCTCGTTTTTTAAATAAGCTATTAGTTACAGCTTCCACTACAACTTGATTAGCTTTTTTAACCAAAGTAACTTGTTGTGATTGAGCGATGACATTGTTTAGATCACTAAAATTACTAATTTCACTTAAATAATCGCCATAATAAAATTGACAATCTTTACTTAGATAAATTGGAATAATATCATACTTATCTGCATCTAATGCTTTAATTGCTTGTTGGGCAGATATAATGCTGATTTCATGTTCTACCGATTCTCCGCCAAAAATAACGCCTACTTTTAATTTCATGTTTTCTCCTAATCTATAAATACTTCACTATTCTTCTCGATAACATCAATGGCAATAGTTAATTCTTTAATTGTATTTTTAAGTGATAAATTAAATTTCTGATGTAAAGGATAAAATCCTGTTTCAATGATTTCATGATTAGGCTCTAGCTTACCAGCTACTACTCTGCCATGAAAATAATGAACCTGTTCTGATAAGGCAGTAGAATAATTTTTATATCTTTCTCTTTGAAAAATCGCAACTAGTCTAATGATTTCTATTTCTAATCCTGTTTCTTGTTTAACCTCTTTAATCGCAGTTTCACTCAAAGTATCAAATACTTCACACCAACCACCAGGCACTGCCATACCACCATCTTGTTTTTCCTTGACCATTAGCAACTCATGATCATCATTAAAAACAATGACTCTTACTGAACTACTAGGGGTAGGATAAAAATCTCTGTCATAATTAACAAACTCCTCATTAGCATTCAAGCTATTCATCATTTCTTTGCTAATCAACTCTAATTCTTCATAATTTTCTAAAGCATAGGGGTCTTTAGAATATTTGAGTCCAATTTTGCTAATAGCTAAACAGCGAGCTACATATCTTAAATAATCCATAATCTAATTATATTACAATTCTTTAATGATTAAAAGCATCAGGTAAATCATTTACAACTAAAAAGGTAGCATTAGCTTCAGCTAAAGTAGGTAATGCTAACATTGCTTGTTTTGTACTAGCAAAAGTTCGAATAATTTCTTTAGGACAGCCAGCACTTAATAGCCCCTCTTTAATTGGGGCACTCTGAATTTCACCAACTAAGAAAATCAAGTCTGCCTTGCCAACTATATACTGGCCAAAAGCAAAATTAATATCTTTTTGTTGTGATCCTAATTCAATCATACCACAGGTAATTAAAACACGCTGATTAGCCATCATTGCTAAGACATCAACTGCCATATTAGCCCCAATAGGATTGGCATTAAAAGAATCATCTATCATCGTAAAATTCAAGTACGGTTTAACCTCTAAGCGATGTGCCACTTGCTGAACATTACTTATAGCTTTAATAATGTCAGCAAAATCAATCCCTAAACTACTAGCTAAAGCAATACTTGAGAGAATATTTAAAATATTATGTAAGCCAAGTAACTTAGTAGTAAATTGATACTCACAATTATCATAAACCACCACAAAGCTAGAACCTTCGGCATTATAAGTAATATCTTTGGCGAAGAAATCAACTTTTGCATATTCAATTCCATAAGTATAAATTTTACAACTATTGTTAATATGATAATCTCTAATATACTGATTATCATAATTAATAATGCCAATGCCCTCGGCAGGTAGTTTTTCAATCATCTCCATTTTTTCTTTTATAATATTTTCAATATTATTAAAAGTTGCCAAATGTTGAGGTCCAATGGCACTGACTATGCCATATTGTGGTTTTACAAAATCCATGAGCTCACTAATATCACCAACCTTATCAGCTCCCATTTCACAGATAAAGACTTGATGAATGGGCTTTAAACTATCATTAATAGTTCTAGCAATACCCATTGGGGTATTAAAGGAAGCAGGTGTCATTAAACAATAATACTTGCTACTTAATACTTCATTAATAATATTTTTAGTCGAAGTTTTCCCAAAACTACCAGTAATACCAACCCGTATTAAATTTTTATTATTAAATAGCTGACCAGCAGCTTTATTTTTAAAATTATCATGAAACATCATTTCAATCGGCATCGTAATTAAACCCACTAAATAAATTAAATAAAAAGGTAGTAAAGCAATAAAAAATAACAAAAAATTATATTTAATACTATTTGATATCACTAGAAAATATAATATCAATAATAAAAGTATCATTACTAGCAATTGCCTTTTAACTCTATTAGTAAAAATCAGAGGTTTAATCTCTTCTTTTTTATTTAGAATCAGCTCACAAATTAAATAACCTAACATTAAAAGAATAAAAGTAAAGCTTTGTTCCATAGTATAATTAGTAACTAAACTTCATAAGTAGAACCAAATAATTGCTAATATAATGGGTAAAAATAAAAATCTAGCCAAACTCATCATATAACTACACTGCCAATTAAAATATTTCTTATTATTATAATGATTTTGTTGATAAGTTTGTAAAACTTGCTTAGTCATTGGCCAACAATAAACTAAAAACCCTAAAATTAATACTATATCTTTTAAATAATCAAACAGTTCCCTCATGAATTTCCTCCTGCAAAAATATTTTTATAACTTTTATAAAGCGATCTAATTGATGTAAGTAAGCATAGTGATCATCATTATCAAAGATGGCCAAACCAGCATTCGCTAAATTATTAGCTAAATACTCACCCATCCATAGCGGTGTAGCCTCATCATTTGCACCAAAAACCAATAAAACTTCACTAGTAATGCTACCTAATAAGCCCGCTACATCCTCATTAACTACTTTTACAAAGGTAGAGCGCATAATACCACTAGTATTTTTATAATCTGTGCTCCCCCACTTATTTGGATCAATAATATTTTTAAAAAGTGGTAGTTTTGCTATTTTTTTCAGGCCTTTATAACTATAAACTTTAGCATAATAATCTAATGAGCGCTTGGGCTTTAAACCCGCAGCTCCAGTTAAAACCATTTTACTAACACTATTTTGACTAGCATAACGCATTGCAATACGACAGCCGAATGAATGAGCAATTAAAATAGGATCACAAATAGCTAATTGTTTAATAAATTGTTTTAAAACTAAAGTATAGTCAATTGTATCAAAAGCTCTAGGAGGCTCAGGACTATCACCAAAACCACACCAATCTAAATTATATATCGTAAAATATTTAGCTAATTTATCCGCAACTGGTTGCATTAATGAGCGGTCTGTGCCCCAACCATGCAATAAAATTACTGATTTTTTGCCAGTACCTATCTTATCATATGCAATTTCAACTTCTAATTCTTTTAATAATATTTTTTCCATATTAACTAATAAATCCAAAATGCACTAAAGCATTATAAATACCATCATATTCTACCATAGCAGTCTGATAATCACAAACTGCCAAAAGCTCATCAGCACACTCTCCCATTGCTATTGCTAAGTCACTTGTCTCAAGTAATTCTATATCATTAGAACCATCACCAAAAGAAACACACTCCAGCTCATTATAACCCATACTCTCTTTAAATTTTTGGGCGCCAATCGCCTTATTGATATTAAGCACATTAATATCAACTAAATTGTATTGACCAAATTTGGCAAAGGAACTTTTAGTATTAGTTCCTTTAATAATACTATTATCAAATTTACTTGCCTCCAAAGGATAACAACACATCATTTGTACTGAATCTTTAAAAGCATTATACCCTCCCTCTCTCATGATAGCTGTTTGTCCAACATATTCAATTCCAGCTTTTAGATAATCACTATAGTAAGGAGCTAGAGTATAGCCATCACAAACTAAAAAATAGTCAATATTTTTAGCTTTTAGTCTTTCACTTATCAAATGCACATCCTGTGATGATATTAATAGTGAAGTAACTAAATTCAAATTAGCATCATAAATCATCTGTCCATTAGCACAAATATAGCCATCCCATTTTATTTTATCATTTAACTTAAATGCACTAATTGCACTGATATCTCTGCCAGTACATATTACAACTTTATGTCCTAAATCTTGCAATTTATTGATGGCAGTTATTGCGCTATGAAAAATAACTTTAGTATTTTTTTTAACAAGCGTGCCATCAACATCAAAGAAAAAAATCTTTTTATTCATCTAAATTAACTCCTTCTTTTAACAAATCAAAAATAACCTCATTAGCTATTTTAAAGCCAGCAATGCCAATTACTACAACATAACTACCCACAGTAATCTTGCCATTATCATTATATAAAGTCTGTTTTTTTTCAATAGGTTGTTCAAGTGAATAAGCAACTTTTAGCTTTTTGATGTTACTTTTTCTTAATTGTACTCTAATAACTCTAGCTAAAGGACAAACACTAGTTTTACTGATATCAGTAATTTTGATTAACTCCGGATTAACCTTGTTGCCAAAACCCATAGCAGAAATAATGGGAATTTCTAAAGCTTTAGCTTTTTCAATTAAAGCAATTTTAGTAGTAGAAGTATCAATGCAATCGATAATATAATCGATTTCATCAAAATTTAAACCATCAATATCTTCTTTTTTTATGAATAATTTTACTTCTTCTACCTCAGCATCAGCATTAATACTAAGTATTCTCTCAGCAATAACACTTGTTTTAAATTTTCCTAGATTTTCACTAGTCGCAATAATTTGTCTATTAAAATTACTAGTACTAACTTTATCAAAGTCAACCAAAGTAAACTTTCTAATACCAGAGCGTACTAATGCTTCACTGACAAAGCCACCAACACCACCCAAACCTAAAATCATTACTTTTTTATTTTGTAATATTTTTAATTTTTCAGCACCCATTATAATTTCTAATCTAATTAAATCTAGCATAACTTAGTAATTGTACCATATCTTTACTTAATATTATAGTAAGGGAAAACTCGCAACTACTAAAATTAATCTCAATAATTAAACTAACTTAACATTTCTCAGTAATTTCGCTTATAATTAAAAGAGTGAATATTTATTTGGGGGTATATTTATGTTAAATAAAATATTTAATAAAGAAGAGTTATCATGGATTTTATATGATTGGGCTAATTCTGTTTATGCAACTAATATTATGGCCGCAATTTTTCCAATTTATTTTACTACAGTCTGTAATGCAGCAGCTGATGGTACCGCTGGTATTCAGTGGTGGGGTATTGGAACTTCTGTTGCGACATTGATTGTCGCAATTTTGGGTCCTGTTTTAGGCTCTCTTGCCGATTGTAAAGGCATGAAGAAAAAACTATGGGGTGGATTTGTTTTATTGGGAGTATTATTCACTTTAATGATGGCAATCTTTGATAGCTGGCAGTTAATGTTAGTAGGTTATATAATATCTTTCATTGGTTTTCAGGGTTCAGTTTTATATTATGATTCATTTCTAACTGATATTACAACTAGAGAAAGAATGGATAAAATATCTTCGTGGGGCTTTGCCGCTGGTTATATTGGTGGCAGTACCATCGCCTTTATTATTTCTATTGCTTTTATGTTAATACTAGGCATGGATAATCCACTTGGAGTTAAAGTTGCTGTTGTTATTACATCTCTTTGGTGGGCAATTTTTTCAATTCCAATGTTAAAAAATGTCAAACAAAAATATTTTAAAGAGGATGAACCACAACAAGTGATCAAAAATACTTTTGGTAACTTGGCAAAAACCCTAAAATCTATTGGTTCAAACAAAGGGATTTTATTTTTTATGATTGCTTACTTCTTTTATATTGATGGTGTGGGGACTGTGATTTCCATGGCTACATCTTATGGCACTACTCTCAAACTTGGCACTATTGGCTTAATTGGAGCTTTACTAGTAACCCAAATTGTAGCGATACCTTTTTCAATTTTATTTGGTAGTTTAGTAAAAAAAATAAAAGCTTTTAAGTTAATTGGTTTTGCAATCGTTGTTTATATCATTATTGTCACTATTGGTTTTTATATGGGCTATAGCGTGGAAACAAACAATTTTTCTAAGCAAGCAATTAGTAATGCTACAGTATTATTTTGGATTATGGCCTGTTTAGTAGGAACAGTACAAGGTGGTATCCAATCGCTATCAAGAGCACAATTCGGGAAAATGGTGCCCGCTAATAAGAGTAATGAATATTTTGGCTTTTTCGATATTTTTGGTAAATTCGCATCAATTATGGGACCAGCCATTGTCTCAACCATTACTGCACTAACTGGAAGAGCTTCATTTGGAGTTTTAAGTATAATTTTTCAATTTGTAGTTGGTGGTTTGATAATTTTAATTAACTATCAAGTAATTAGTAATGCCACAATTAAAATTGATTAGCTCTAAATTTAATAATTAAAAAAATAGGAAAATAAACTAGTGCTGCTAAGGCTAATAAAAACCACGCAGACTCAAAGTTGAATATTAAGCCATAAGCAACAAATATAATTAAAAAGAAACAGCAAAATACAAGCGTAAACTTAGCAAATTTTGTTTCAATAAAACCCTTTTTATCATTTTGATAATTTAAAAGCAGAGCTATTCTTATAGCTCTACTTTTAATAGGTAGATAAATTTTAAGGGCTAAAGCCATAATTAAAAACATAAAAGCAAAAGCAATTAAAACTACTACATTGCCCTCTAAAAATACTTGTGCGATAAAAAGCGGAAAACTGACTAAAATAAATAAACAAATAGCCATAATACGACCATTGGTATCCTTTAGAAAATAATTAGCTTCATAACTATAAACAACCTCTAGAGCTTGATGATCAATTTCCAAGTTTTCTTCATAAAGATAATTATACTGAGCAGCTAATGAGTTTGCAGTTTTAAGTTTATAATATACAAACATTAAAAGTGCAACAAACAATAACACAGCTAAAAAATAAACAATAGCATTATTAAATGCTAAAGCAATAAAAAATACAGATGGTGCAACAGTCAATAAAAATGCAGCATCACTTTTAACTTTAGCAATTGTCTCAAATAGATAAAGGTACTCTTTGGTTTCATTCTTAGTTAACATAATAATAATTATAACATATACAAACTAGTCTTTATTAACAGTAACTATTTTATTAATGTCCGCAATAATATTCTCAACCGAAATACCATTTTCTTTTAATAGTTCTTCTGGATTATAGTCATTTGGAAAAGATTTTTTAATTGCATAATTTTTTACTAATAATTTAGTCATACCTAAATAACTAGCAACATTTTGACCAAAACCACCCACTAATACTCCATCCTCAATAGTAATAATCATTTTATGTTGATCAACTAAACTATCTAATAATTCAGTATCTAATCCAGAAATAAACTTAGGATTAATAAGGGTTAATTTAATACCAGTTTGTTGAAAGTAGTCTTTAACAATTCTTAGTGCCAAGGGAAATAAATTACCTACTGCGATGATTGCGATTTCACTCCCCTTTTGACAAAGCTGAAACTTATTTAAATCTGAGTAATCGGTATTATCAGTGATACCACTTTCCTTTAAAACATGGTTTGCCGGTATTCTAATAGCAATAGGATGTTGTTTTTGCTCAGTAGCATATCTAAACATTTGAATATATTCTTCTTGATTAACAGGAGCTAAATATACCAAATTTGGGATACTAGTTAAAAATGTAATATCACTAATACCAAGATGAGTATTACTATTCATACCATAAATGCCACCTGAGCTAACAAGAATTACTGCAGGGTTATTATTAAGGGCTAAATCAGAATATAACTGATCATAAGTTCTTTGTAAAAAAGAGCTAGAAATATTAACCACAGGTGTACCACCGGCTGCGGCAATGCCACTTGCCATCGCAATCAATTGTTCTTCACAAATACCAACATCAACAAATTGTCTAGCATATTTAGTGCGATATTCTGAAGTAAATCCCATCAGAATTGGTGTACTAGCACTCATAGCTATCGCTTGAGGGTTTGCTTCCAATACTTTAATAATTTCGTCTCTGACAATTGTATTAGTTGCACCAGCATTTTTTCTACTACCATCAATTTTATTAAAAGGTCCACCAGCATGCCAAAGTTCACGATCTTCCTCAGCAAATTTTAAGCCTTTACCTTTTATCGTGTGAATATGTATTACCACTGCTCTTTTTACATCTTTGACAGTGTTAAACATTTCAATTAATTTCTGTAGATCATGACCTTCATCTAAATAATAATAATCTAAACCCATCGCTTTAAAAATATTATTACTGCTACGACCTTTACTATCCCTTAACTGTTTCAAACCAATGTATAAACCACCATGATTCTCAGCAATTGATTGATCATTATCATTAACAATAATAAGTAGATTTGAATTAAGTTCAGCTGCAGCACTCAGACCCTCTAAAGCCTCACCGCCACCTAAAGAGCCATCACCCACGATAGCAATTACATTATAAGACTCATTAGATAAATCTCTAGCTTTAGCTAAACCACTTGCTAATGAAATGGCAGTAGATGTATGACCAATAATAAAATGATCATGCACACTCTCTTGAGGATTACTGAAACCAGTAACAGTATTATATAATTTTTCATTCATAAATGCAGCTTTTCTACCTGTCAGCATTTTGTGCGGATAACATTGATGTGATACATCAAAAACAATTTTATCAATTGGAGAATTAAAAACATAATGCATCGCAAGAGTTAACTCTATCACTCCTAAATTAGGACCAATATGTCCACCACTTTTACTTAACTTCTCAATTAAGTTAAAACGCATTTCCTCTGCTAAAACATTTAGCTCTTCTAATTTTAGTTTTTTTAAATCATCAGGTTTGTCAATATTTTCTAAATACATAAGTGCCTCCTTAACATTTAAAGATATTATACTACTTAAAGTTAACTCTAAGTCAAATTATTTTAGAAACATTCAGCTAATAAGCAGCTTTAACCATGATAATAAAATAAAATGCTAAAATTTTTCTTAAATATTCTTCAAGAAAATTATTATTTATCATTCAACATCAAAGCTATCATTGTGTTTTACATTCTTTTAAGTATTTCTTTTAATAAAGTTTGATTAGCTTTCTCAAAGACAAATTTATCATTACCAAATGCTCCAAAACGAGCTTGTTTTTCAAATCTAGTATTTTTTAAATCTAAGCTTTCAATTATTTCTTTTGGCTTAACATTACCAAACTCTAAAATAAGATTAACCAAAGTTTCTTTATCTAATTTTGCTTCTTGATCAAAACTATTAATATATACTGCCATCGGATAGCTAATGCCAATACCATAAGATAACTGTATTTCACACTTAGCATATAATCCAGCTTCAATAAGTGTTATCGCTATTTGTCTAGCAATAAGGGCAGCTGATCTATCGACTTTAGTACAGTCCTTACCACTAAAAGCTCCACCTCCATGTCTGGCAAAGCCACCATATGTATCACAAATAATTTTGCGACCAGTTAAACCAGAATCACCATCAAAGCCTCCCACTACAAATCTACCCGTAGGATTAATAAATATTTTACTATCGCTATCTAATAAGGATTCCGGAATAATACTTTTAATATTCACTTCCATTTCTTTTAGTAAATTTTGATAATCGTTATCATTTAATTCAACATGTTGAAAAGAAAAGACTACTGTATCAATTTTAATAAGTTGGTCAGCTTGATCAAAAATACCAGTTAATTGACACTTACCATCAGGTCTTAGTAATTCATTAGTTCTTCTCTGTTTATCATAGTTGATCGCCAATTGTTTAGTATAGTAAAAAAGTGGCGAAATATTGTGTGTAGAACTTTTTTCAGCATAGCCAAACATTAAGCCCTGATCACCTGCCCCCTCTTTATCAACACCTAAGGCAATATCATAAGACTGAGCTGATAGATTAACAATAATTTCAATATTATCACTATAACCAACATCTCTTAGAACTCTTTTAGCAATTTCAGTATAATTTATATCAGCATTAGTAGTTATCTCCCCAGTAATAAAAATTTTACCCTTACCACCAACCACTTCGCATGCTACTCTTCCATTTTTATCTACACTTAGAATTTCATCTAATATTGCATCACTTATTTGATCACAAACTTTATCAGGATGTCCACGAAAAACCATTTCAGTACTAAATTTATACATTCATTCTTCTCCTTAATTATCATAATAATACTACCAAAATTAACATTGTAAAGCAATTTATTTAGTAAATTTAAAGCTAACATAACTTAAATAATTATGATATACTATTATAGTAGTATATCGATAGGAGCAATTATGAGCAAACAGAAAAAAAGAAAAATAAACAAGAGGTTTAAAAATCTTATTATATTAGCAATTTTATTAATTATCGCTATTCTTTTACTTTATTTTGTAAATTCATCTGCGATTTTGCCAGCACTTTATAAAATAATAGGATCAATTTCAGTAATACTATTGGTACTATTAGCACTCTATCTTTTACCAAAAAAGAAAACAACGCCTTTTTTAAAATTTACTAAAAATTCTTTAGTCTATCTGATTATCACCTCTTTAGCAGTAGTAACTTTTTTACTACCTCAAATCGAAACAAAAATCAAAATGCTGCAGGTAGAACAACCCAGTAATACTGATGTAGTAGTTTCTGTGATTGCCCTTAATGACACCGAATTTACCAATGTTAATGATTTTTTAGACAATGAAATTGCAATC
This sequence comes from Erysipelotrichaceae bacterium, assembly GCA_047971145.1. Taxonomy (GTDB): domain Bacteria; phylum Bacillota_I; class Bacilli_A; order Erysipelotrichales; family Erysipelotrichaceae; genus JBKDZL01. Next base: position 3,270 of record JBKDZL010000013.1, on the reverse strand, counting down.
CAAACAAATTATGATCAAGAACATCAAGAATATGCTATCAACTATCTTAATAGCGAAGTAAAAGGCAATGTTCTAATAAAAAACTATCCAGATTTTGAAACTGCTCTAGCTGACTTAAAACAAGGAAATATTAAATTTCTACTTATTAACGAGAGTTATATTAATATCATGAAAGAAAATGCTAATTATACAGAACTATTAACTAAGAAAACTAAAATAGTATATCAAACAACACAAAGTGTTGCCTATAATAATATCCAGAGTGATATTTCTGTGACTGAAAATTCATTTAATATTTTAATATTAGGTCAAAATCAAGAAGGTGTTAGTGTTTCAGATAATTTATTAACTGATGTAATTATGATCGCATCAATTAATCCTATCACTAAAAAAATTCATTTAACTTCGATTCCTAGAGATAGTTATGTCAGTGTACCCTATGATAGTGAAAAAGATAAAATTACCCATGTTGGTGTTCATGGCACTAGTGAGATGATTGAAACCTTAGAGGGCTTACTAGAGATAAAATTAGATTTCTTTATTAGGATAAACTATAATTCATTAATTAAAATTATTGATGCCTTGGGTGGTATCAGCGTTAATAACCAATACAAATTCAGTGGAGTTTTCCCTACTTATGATTATGTCTTTGAGGTTGGCGAGCTTCATTTAGATGGTGATATGGCTCTAGCTTATGCTCGAGAGCGTAAGGATACTCCTGAGGGTGATATTAGCAGAAACGAACATCAAAGGATGGTATTATCGGCAATTATTGATAAAGTCACTAGCCCTTCAATTTTAGTTAATTTTAATCAAATTTTTGAAGCAGTCGAAGGAACTTATTTAACAAATATCACTTCTAATCAAATCTTTTCATTATTAAAGATGCAATTAGCTGATTTGGCTAGTTGGGAATTATCCTCTAATGGTTTAACTGGCGAGTTAGATATGCTTCCAGTGGCATCTACTAGTGATTTAGCCTCTGTAGTAATTTTAGATGAATCTAACTTAAATCTCGCTCAACAACTAATTAATGACACTTTAAATTCTTCTTCCGATGAGTAATAAAAAAGGACCTCAATTGAGGTCCTAATTTTTTGTTAAGCTAAGTAAGCTTTTAACATCCAAAGAGTTTTTTGGTACTCAGCTAAATAACCGATAAACATATCAGCAGTTGGATGATCTCCTGCTTCTTCAGCAAGACTTACTAATTCTTTAGAATCTTTAATCCACCATTGAATATCAGTAACAAGTTTTTCAACTGCAGCATCAGATGAAATAAATTCATCATCTAATTCTTTGATAGTAGCAATTTCAAGTGCTTTAGCAAATGAAGCTACCGGTTTTCCACCAATTGCTAACATTCTTTCTGCAACATCATCAATTACATCAGCAGTGTGGTCATATAATTCTTCAAATTTTGCATGTAATGTAAAGAATGCTTTTCCATTTACATACCAGTGTAAATTATGAAGCTTCACAAAAGAAATTTGTTGATTTGCTAAATAGACATTCATTTTTTCTAATAACGCTTTGTTTGGCATGGTTATTTCCTCCTTATCCTATACCTATTCTACTACATTATTGTAGTGAATTTCAACTACTTCCCAATCAATTAAATCAAAATATGCTTTGATATAATCAGCTCTCAAATTTTTATATTTCAAGTAATATGCATGCTCCCACACATCAACAGCTAAAATTGGTGTTAAACCCTTATTTTCCATTAAAGGATTATCTTGATTAGCAGTAGCACTAATAACTAGTTTTCCACTCTTATCAACAGATAACCAACCCCAACCAGAGCCAAATTGACCTGCAGATACTTTCGCAAGTTGCTCCAACATTTCTGCTAAACTTCCAAAATTGTCTTCAATTACTTTGGCAAATTTATCACTAATTGCCTTAGGTTGTGCACTTATAGTTGAGAAATATAGGTTGTGATTATAAAAACCGCCCCCATTATTTTTAATTCCAGCTCTAATATTACTATCAATATCAGCTAAACTACTAAAAATCTCCTCAATTGTTTTGTTTTCTAAGCCGGCTTGTACTACTAAATTATTTAAATAGTTAGTATAAGCTGCATGATGCTTAGAATAATGTGTCTCCATAGTTAATGCATCTATTTTTGGTTCTAAATCACTATAATTATATTTTAATTCTACTTGTTTAAACATTATGTCCTCCTTTTAGAATTATTGTAAGCATAGTATGACATATCTCTAAGGATACTTCAACTAATATGACTACAAAAAACTTTAATTATGTGGAGTTACTTGTAGACATCACACGAGTACTTATGTTGAAGGAATAACTAAGATACCATCTCAAGTTGAAGTTGTTGATAATGAGTTAGTTTATAAACTAACTCAAAAGCAACTAAGAAAAGAGAGATTAGTAAGAAAGAACTTGAGGTAGCCAAAACAGTTGGAGATGAGAACTTAGTTAACATTAAGAAAAGACAACTGAAAGAAGCTAATAAAAGCTTAAACAGCTATATTAATTCTCATGATGAATTAAGAAGAGATTATAATAGGACTAAGGTTGTGTTTAAAGCTGATGATTTAACATCAAGTAATAACTATAAAGACATAACTAAACAATGGGAAGATTTGGCAAAAACTAATTTTGACAAAAAAGCTTCAGTAAACATAGCTAAAGTTGGTGATACATTTGATTATAATGGTATTTCTTACAATGTGGATGACAAGAATGTGGTTATCAAACCCAATAAAGAAGAAATGAAATTTGCGGAGTGGATGGCTAACAAATTTAATAATAATATCGATATTCTTCCTAGAGTTAACAAGCCAAAAGGAATACAAACTTCTGATTTCTTGTTCAGGGGAGAATATTGGGATTTGAAAACAGTTACAGGAAAAAGTGGTCAGACCATATCGAGAACTGTAATCAAAAAAAAGGAGCAATCTATTAATTTTATATTCGATTTTGGAAAAAGTAATTTGACATGGGATGAAATAAACAAGCAAATAGCTAGCACTTATAATCACAGAAATGCAAAATCACTTAATAAGTTGTTAATTAAAAAAGGTGATGAATATTTGGTGGTTAAAAAAATGAAATAAAAAAGAGATATGACTATAGGTGTGACTCCGCCGAAACCATATCTCTCTTTAATTAAAGTATAGCATATTCTTGTTTTTAGTCAAGAATATCTATCGGGGTGTAGCTTAGTTTGGAAAAGCACTAGTTTTGGGAACTAGGGATCATAGGTTCAAATCCTATTACTCCGACCATATTATTCAA
>JBKDZL010000012.1:0-3207 GCA_047971145.1 Erysipelotrichaceae bacterium | reverse complement strand
TATTTAATTATATTTGGGGAATATAATTTTTCTTGTAAGCTATTATGTGCTTACAACTATTACTATACAGATATTATGTGTTTTGATAATGTTGTATTTGTGTGAAATTGTGTGATTATTTCAGTAAATAACCTTGTAACTCTTGGTGTAATTAATATTGACACTATTTTCTAAACAACGTAGACTATCATTAAGAAGGGACCCCTTTTTTAAGGGAGGTGAATATAAATGGATTTAAACTCAATTTTATCAGCAGTTACCAGTGCTGGATCTGAGCAAATTTCAAAAACAACTGGTGCTGATAGCTCACAAGTAACTGATTTATTATCAAGTGCACTACCAACATTACTAGGTGCTATGAAAAATAATGCTGGGGACAAAAGTAAAGCAGCAGGTCTAAGTAAAGCCTTAGATGATCATGCCCAAGATGATATTACTGATGTTGCGGCATTCTTAAAAACTGTCGATGTAGAAGATGGTGCAAAAATTCTAAAACATCTTTTAGGAAATGATAATGAAAAGATACAATCAAAACTAGCCGACAAAAGTGGATTAGATATTAGTCAAGTTGCGACTAGCTTATCATCAATCGCCCCATTACTATTATCTTTTTTAGGACAACAAAAACAAAAAAGTTCTAATAATGATTTAGACTTGGGATCATTAATTGGTGGTTTTATTGGCGGCGACAATAATATTGCCGAAACACTTATGGACGGTTTAAGTGGTTTTCTAAAAAAATAATTATTGTACAAATTTAAAACTTAAGAACTAATTTCCTCTTTAAAGAAGTTAGTTCTTTTTATTTAATCAATAACTTAACTAAATTAAATTACCACTTACGACAATTTAGCTACCTGTTGTAGATAATCCATTTACAATAAAATTTATCAAAGTTATAATAATCACTATAAGGAGGCAATATGAAAGTTGAATTCAAAATAACTGAAACCTCACAAGAAGAAATTGTTATATCCTGTGTCTCAGTTGATAAAAGGCTATTAGAACTAAAAGAATTGATTGAAGACTATTTTAAAGAAGATCTACACTTAGAATTATATGATCAGAAAACTCAATATTACTTGCCTCTAACTAAAATTCTATTTTTTGAAACAAATGGTAGTGAAGTATTTGCTCATACTAGTGATAAACAGTTCAAAGTTAAATATAAAATGTATGAGTTAGAAGAAAAACTTCCCAATAAATTTACAAGAGTTGCCAAGTCGATGATTGTAAATATCGATAAAATTTATTCAATTACCAGAAACATTACTGCTTCAAGTATTATTGCATTTCCAAACACCAGCAAGAAAGCCTATGTTTCTCGAAGCTATTATAAAAACTTAAAAATTCAAATTAGAAAAAGGAGAGAAAAATATGAAAAATAAAATGATTAAAGGCTTGTTATTGATTATAGCCGCAACTACATTACTACTAATGGGCTTAGGTATAATTGCTTGGTCCACAAACATCATCTTTAGTATTGTTTTTACAGCACTTGCTATTTATACATTATTTATTAAAAAATGGTTTATTGCCTTTGTGTCACTAGCGTTTCTTATCAACAACAATGCAAAAGCCTTAGGTATTGATGTTAGCTTATGGCATTTAATATTAGCTGCTTTATTATTTTCAATAGGTTTTAAACTTTTATTCAATAAAAATTCACATAAAGGCGTTTTCACTATAATTATTGATGATGAGGAAGATCATTTAGATTCAGAGTCAGAAAGCTATAACCTCTCTAGCATTTTAGGCTCTAAGGTACACTATATTCACTCTGATATTTTAACAGTGGTTAATTGTAGCGTTGAGTTAGGTAATATGGAAGTTTTCCTTAATCAAGCCCAGCTAAAAAATAATCTATTAGTAATTGATGTTGATGTTAATGTTGGATCTTTAACATTACATATTCCTAAAACTTGGAAAGTAATTGATAATGTTAGCTGTCTTTTAGGTGATAGCACTTTATCCCGAAACTTTGAAGGAACTTCAGAAAATACAGTTAAAATTATCGGCACCACTTCATTGGGTAGTGTGGAAATAAAAAGTATCTAAGTCATCACTAAGAAAATTATTACAAAATAAAAGTCTCCAACTATACTGGAGACTTCTTTTTATATCAATTATTAATAATTATAGAGCAGGAACTAATGTATATTTCTTACTGGTAAATAATTCATCACCTCGATAAGCAGTTGCTTCCTCAGCATGCTCATCAACCCATCTCTTTCTACAAGTCTCACAAAGCTCCTCAATATTCTTTAAAGCTCTAGCTTGAGCAACTGTACCTTCAAAGATTTCAGTAGTTACATCTCTGTTGATATGTTGACACTCTGAGTATAAATGATATTTAGTTCCTGACTTAGTCCAATAAACAAAATCTTGTCCTGTTAAATCAACAACCTCTTGTGATTGCTCAGCATATTCCTCTAATGAAGCTGGATCAAAATCAATACCAAAATATCCTGCCACCACTAAAGCAACAACAGCCACTACCGAAATAATGCCCTTGTCTTTTTTATCCATATCCTTACTAGTTAATACAATAAGAATCAATGGTAAAAACGCTAAAATCGCCATAATGAAACCTAATTGGTTTTGTACAAAGAACTTAACTTTTTCTTTTTTAGAAGCCGGATCTAAACGATTAGCTTTTTTCCAAATAATTGAAGCTCCAATTGATAAGCCCATAATGATTAAAATCAAAACAATCAATAAAATAAGATTAATTGGCTTTTGTTTAAAAACAATTAAAACAGCACCAACTTCACAACCAATAGCCACAACCCACATTATCAAGGCAATAATTCTTGATTTTTTTGCTTGAGCTTTTGCTTCTTCAGAAACACTGAAATTTGAAATATCTATTTCTTTCTCTGGATTGTTTGCTTTTGTTTTTTCTACTTTCTCACGATTTTCTTTAGTATCTACATTAGTAATCTTTTTCTTTGCCATACTATCCCCCTTAATTCAAATTATATTTTATCAAAAAAACACTTTTAGGTATAGTAAAATAATAGAATAAAGATTATTATTTAAAATACTACACTTATCAAAAGAAAAACAACCTCAATGAGATTGCCTTCCTTTTTGTTTAAGGGGATAGAATATTTAATTATATTTGGGGAATATAATTTTTCTTGTAAGCTATTATGTGCTTACAACTATTACTATACAGATATTATGTGTTTTGATAATGTTGTA
>JBKDZL010000011.1:0-3026 GCA_047971145.1 Erysipelotrichaceae bacterium | reverse complement strand
ACAAAATCCTGATTACCAAAATAAACTGCAAAAATTAAATATTAATAATTTATTATAATATGGCACAATTTGATTTTAAGAAAAAGCAAGATACATATTTAATTACTAATCAAGAAGTTGTACCAATTAATTATGAAATTAAAAAGTTATATGACTGTACAAATTTTTTGACAATTTCAGATGGAGTAATATTACCTAATGAAACACAGATATTTGATTTTTCAGATGATGGAGAATATCAAATTGTTATAGAAGAAACAGATATTGTTTCAATTAAACATTATTTAAAACTTCAAAATTCTATTATAGAAGGAGTTTTAAATAGTATTTGTGATTGTAAATGTGGATGTGAATGTAATGATGATAAAGATGAATTTTGTGATTTATTAATGTTGAGGGCAAAAATAGATATTTATAAAAAACTAACAAATCCTCAAGGAGTAGCATTTTATAATGCTGTAACTAAATATACAAAATGTCTTATTGAGAAATCTATATATTGTAATATAGATAAAGAAATTATACTTGGAGAATCTGAGTGTAATAAAGAAATAGTAAAACAATTAATTTCTTTAGATTATTTAGGTATGTATTTTTTTGAAATGGCTCAAGTTTGTTTGACTGAAGATAAAGAATATATAAGATGTAAATTTAATACAAAAACTATTTTCTGTTGTATTCAATCTTTAGGAATAGATATTGATGATATAGAAAATCTAATAAATAACAATAATATGGGATTATTTACAATTAATAGTGGAGCTTATGTTAATCAAGCCCCTTCAGAAGTGGGTGATTATACATTAAATGTAAACAATAGAGCTGTAACTGTACTAACATTGGCAATGTTTAGTACTCTTACTACTCCTGCTTATGCAGACCCAGAAGGAGATGCAGTCAAAGAAGTAAGAATTGATACACTTCCTGCTGATGGAGTTTTGAAATTGAGTGGGGTAAACGTTACTCCAGGTCAAGTTATTCTGGTTGCTGATGTTAATGCAGGAAACTTGACATATGAATCTCCAGATGTAGATACTCTTGACAATGATACTTTTGAGTTTTCTCTTAGTGATGTTGGTTCAGGATTATTCTCTAACTAAAAATATAAGATATGAATGATTTACAATTAAAGGCTTTTAAAGAACTTAAAAAACTAGTAGATAGTTTAAGAAGAACTATATCTAATAGTGGACCAGGTTCAGGAGGTTCTGGTATAGAAAATGTAGTTGAAGACACTACACCTCAATTAGGAGGAACATTGGACTTTAATAATAATAAAATTGAAGGTTTTGGAGATATTAATATTACGGGTTTACCAACTACTCCAAATGCATCTTCTTTTAGAATAGGTTACAATATACCAAGTGGTACTTCTAAACAAATTTCTCTTATGCAAATGACAAAAACTGCTTCTGGTGGTAGTGATGTTACTTACATGAATGCAAATAGAATGACTTTTTCTGGAAGTGGTAATAACAATCAAGTTAGAGCAATACACAACGATATTGTATTAGGAGGTAGTGGTAATTTTAATGAAGTTACTGGAACAAGAAATTCTATTACTTATAATAGAAGCGGTAATGTTGGATTTATATTATGTAATTCAAATGCAGTTGATATTATAGGAACAGGTACAGGAATTATAGATTATATAAGGTCAAGTGGTGGAATTATAACTTTAAATAATCCTAATGTTACTGCTAGTTTTGTACAAGGTGGACACCCAACAGTTAATATGATTAGAGGTAAAGTTGGAGAAGTAGCTGTAAATTTCTTAGATATTGATGTAAGTACAGCTAATGTTGGTTCATCATTACTTCTACAAGGTAATGTTACTTATCTTCAAGGTGGTGGTGGCGGTGATGTTGCAACACTTAAAGGTCAATTAGCAGCAGCAGGACATAAAGGAAGATTTATTTGGAATCAAGGTTCTTGGGAATCTGATTTTGGCGGTATTATAAATTATACTGGAGCTGTTTATAATATAACATATGCTACTAATAAAGTACTTATAAACAAATAATTTGCAGATGCAAACTACCAAAAGAAATCACAGAGTTATACAGTAGCTACACTTCCAGCAGGAACTTTAGGAGATAGAGCTATTGTAACAGATGCATCAGCTCCCAGTTATTTAGCAGTTTTAGTAGGAGGAGGAGCAGTAGTTTCTCCAGCTTTTCATAATGGAACCAATTGGGTTTCAGCTTAAAAAGAAATATACATGAAGAATATAATTTTATTTATATTTATTTTATTGACAAATATTGGTTTTTCTCAAAAAAATGTGTTAGAAGTAAATAAAAATTACACTACTACTGAACTTGTCTCCTTCTTAAATGTAGAAGGAGACACTCTTAAATTAAGAAGTGAACATACTATAGGAAGAGTAGAAATATTTAATATGGATATGCCTTTTAATTATGAAAGATACCCTTGGAGCAAAGAAGTTGATGTATCTTTAAAAGATATACCTAATGGTAGATTTATTTTGGGAGTTTCTACAAATAAAAAACTTATTATACAAATTCTACAAATTAATTCAAATAAAAAAAAAAAAAACTGTGGAAAAAATTAGTTATATTTGTACCTTATAATATTACAGATTCTCCTATTAGAAAAGAAAGAATTGACAGCGATACTACTTATATAAAAGAAACTAGGGAAATGTATATTAGAAGAATGGATAGTTTAAAACCTAAAAAAAGAGAAAATAAATTTTAATATGGGAATATTTACAATAAATAGTGCTGAACTTGAAGTTAACCCTGATTATGAGCCTTTATCAATAATTTTTAATATCCCTCCAGAAGGAGTTACAAATAATAAATTTGGTATAAGAATCAATAATGGTATAGGAAATTCTGGAACAAGTGAATTAACTTTTAATGTACCTCCAGGTATTACAATTATACAACCTTTAGTTTGGTTTCCTGTTGACTTTAATCCTGATTCAGTTACTTTAAATTCTATTAATTTAATTTTAGGAACAGGTGCAACTGGTCCAATATTTTTTAAAGAAGCAGATG
>JBKDZL010000010.1:0-81842 GCA_047971145.1 Erysipelotrichaceae bacterium | reverse complement strand
TATATACTCCTCAAAACAATATAATAAATTCCCGTCAAAATAATATCAGGATCATAGTTATAATCATTTAAATCTGCTACTAAATATCGACTACAACCACCGGTAATAACTTTAGTACATTCTATTTTGTAATATGATTCTATTTTTTTAGTACTATTGATAATCCAGCCTAACTCACCATGTAAAATTCCTGTTTGAATCGCAGTAATAGTATTGTGTCCTAAAGGATCATCATTCATGTGCATTTCTACATAAGGTAAGTGAGGGATATCTTTCACCATATTATGATAAGAATTATCAATGCCGGCTTTAATTGTGACTCCTTCAATTGCACCTGCCTTATTAATCAGCATACTCTTAGAGGCACTACCCAAATCATAAACTAAAATTGGTAATTTATATTTATTAATACAGCCATAATAGACTGATAGAAAATCTGCACCTAACTCATTTCTCTGATCAGCATTAATGACTATATCACTCAACAAACTAGCATCAACAATAATAACCTTAGCTGCAAAGTTACCAACCACCTTTAGTAATAAATCTTTTAATCTAGGAACTACACAAGAAATTCCTGCCACATCAACATCAACTTTATTGATAAGTTTCGTTAAAAGAAAAATTAATGATTCATTAGTTAAATTTTTTATTGGCTCACGTACTATTTCTTGAGCTTCAGCTTTAAGATACAAGCGCATAGTCAAGTCAGTATTACCTAAATCAATAGCTAAAATATTTATATTTTTATTCATCAAGAATATTATACCTTAAAATTAAAGTAATAAATAACTATGTTAAACTAGAATTTGAAAACCACGGTTTTATAAGTGGTTACCGCCCTTCATAGGGTGTTAATAAAATCCTCCGAAAACCTTGAAAATAAAGGATTTATCGCAATGTGTCCGACTTATCCTTTTATACGATTTCACACAAGTTCACTCTTTCTCTGATTGCTCATAAGGGCAAATTCAAGGGCAAGAAAATCTCATAACAAGATATAACAAGGTGTAGCAATCGGGAAACTGTAATGTATGTGCGAATAAATTATACTGGAGAATTACAAGATGGACAAGTACATTTATGACGAAAATAATGGGCTATGGTATGAACTACAAGTAGATTAATATATTACGTGTCTTACCTTACCAGCCGAAAAAGAAAACAATCCTATCGGCATATGGAAGAAGCGACATAGACGCTATCTGAAAGAGTATAGAAAGGCAACCTACACCACGCCACTGATAAGCGGCAAGCTGAACAGCTATCTTGCCGATATTGATAGGCATGTTTTCTCGATTGGTAAAGCAGATGGCAGGGCGTAAAGGCGGATAAGCAGCTTGAATGGGTGCAAAGGATGAATAACATTCGCAGCAGAGCAATAGAAATAGTCATAATTGATTTGATATACAACTAACAGACAGCAGCAGCAGGCTTGTTCGGAATTATGCTCGGAGAAGAAATTGATACAGCTATTATTGATACGCCGCAATATGACAAGCTTATCAAGCCGATTTCCGCATTTATGTGGGTGGACGAAAACACCGTGCCGAGCGTGATTGCCTACGGCGCACATGATCGTGTTTGTCCGTTCAAGACTTCCGCTCATTTGGTGAATGCTTTGAAAGAAAACGGTGTGGATTATAAATATTTTGAAATGCCCCATTCGGGACACGGATTGCAGAATGATGATAAGATCTACGAGCAGTACATGAATGCTGTCGAGGAATATCTTGACAAATATCTGCCAGTGAAGTAAGGGGAAGCTCCTATGAAGAAAGCAACAAAAATAATCTTAATCGTTGCTGCCGTTGCAATCTTGATTTTCGTGTTTTTGGGTGCACTTTGCACGTCCTTATCTGCTCTTTAATGGGGCAGCACCAAAGGATGTGCAGGAGCTTCTGGGACACGCCGATGTAAGTACTACAATGAATATCTACGCTCACGCTACAAAGGAAGCGAAGCGTACTTCCGTAAGGCCACTGGATAAGGTAGTCGGAGGAGAATAAAAAACTAGAATTTAAAAAATAAAAAAGGATATTACGATAATGTATCATTAATATCCTTATTTTATTAACTGGTGACCCGTACGGGATTCGAACCCGTGAATGACGCCGTGAAAGGGCGCTGTGTTAAGCCACTTCACCAACGGGCCATTTTTATAATGGCGCCTGAAGTAGGATTTGAACCTACGACCTACCGGTTAACAGCCGGGAGCTCTACCACTGAGCTATTCAGGCGTGCTAAAACATTTTACCATAATCAACAATACTTTGACAATAGAAAAATTAAAAAAATACTATTAATATTTGAAAAAGTGATTTCTATTATAAATCTAGTGGTCTGAAAAATACAAATATTAATAGTATTTGTAACTCCTCAATAAATAAAAACCCTAAAAATTAGGGCTTTTATTTATTATGTGGTAGTAGACCAACTAAATTATGTGGTAAATATAATTCTTCTAAATAAGCAATATCTTCTGCAGTTAATTTAATATCAAGACTAAAAACAGCCTCTTGTAAATATTGGATTTTATTAGCTCCAATAATTGGAGAGCTAATACCCTTAGCAAAATGCCATGCGAGTGATATTTGTGACATCGTAACTTGATATTTATCAGCTAATTCCTTAATTCTTTTTACAATTTTTTGATCCTCATTCTTGGTTGAATCATACTTAGCTACCGCAGTTTTATCACTTTGGGAGCGCATTGACTTACTTTCCCATTGAACTCTAGCAGTGCGACCTGAAGCTAATGGACTATAAGGAGTTAAACTGGTATTAAATTGTTGACATACCGGAAATAATTCCCTTTCATCTTCTCGATACAATAAATTATAGTGATTTTGCATACTAGAAAATTGCGTCCAACCATTCTTACTAGCAACTTCTTGCATATTATGAAATTGATAAGCGTACATTGCTGAAGCTCCAATAGCTTTTACTTTGCCACTAACCACCAATTTATGCAGAGCTTCCATAGTCTGCTCAATTGGAGTGCTATAATCAAAACGATGGATAATATATAAATCAATATAATCAGTTTGTAGACGCTTAAGTGATTCTTCAACTTCTCTAGCAATAGCCTCAGCTGAGAGTTTGCCCTCATTAAAATAGACTTTAGTGGCAATCACGACCTCTGATCTTTCAACTTCTAACTCTTTTAAAGCTTTTCCCAAAAATTCTTCACTAGTACCAGCTGAGTAAATATTGGCAGTATCAAAGAAATTAATACCCATAGCCAGTGCCTCTTTAATAATTGCTTTGCTCTGTTGATAATCTAGTGTCCAATCATGAAAATTAGTGCTGTTATCACCAAAACTCATACAGCCGGCACAGATTTTTGAAATTTTAATATCAGTGTTTCCTAATGTTGTGTATTGCATAAATACCTCCTTATTAGTATTTTAGCACTTAGAGTAAACTTCAAGTCAATAAAAAATACTCATTAATATGAGTATTTTTTATTTATTGATTACTTTCCCAACATTGTCCGCTCAACCACCAGATAACCTGCTTTATTTAAATCAACAATTAAAGTAGAATTTATTTTCTGATCACTAATAATAATTATCATTAATTTAGCTTGTTCTTGATAAACACTGAATCTAATAATATTAGTTTGATGTTTAATGAAGATTTCAGAAATTTCCTTTAAAATACCAATTCTATCTTCTTTAATCGCAATTTCAATATGACTAAGCCCTTGATGATAGCCAACTAAATCCATAAAGGCATCTAACACATTATTAGTAGTAATAATCCCCTCGAGCTCATTGTTTTTGTTAACTACAGGTAAGCAGCCAATTTCTTGCTCACGCATTAGAGCTGCCGCCTCTTCAACTAAAGCTTCACCATCAATAGTAATGACATTAGTTATCATAATATCTTCAACTTTCATTTTAGACAACAAATAATTCATTTCATGTATTGATAAACTACTAGCTTTTGAGGGGCTACTTGATGCCACTGTTTTCTCTGTAATTAAACCAACTAATTTATTCTCAGAAACCACTGGTAAGCGATGAAGCTTACAGGTACTCATTAAGGAAACTGCCTGTGATATTTTATCATTAGGATTTACTACTTGTAAATCTTTTGACATTATTGTTTTTACTTTCATCTTAACCTCCTAAATATGCTTCTTTAATGCTATCTTTTGTTAATAAGTCTTGAGCTGGACCCTCCTCTACAATCTTACCAGTTTCCAACACATAAGCATAATCTGCAATTTTTAATGCTTGCATCGCATTTTGTTCTACTAATAATATTGTAGTGCCCTGGGCATTAATCTCTTTAATGATATTAAATATTTCCTTAACAAAAATTGGTGCCAATCCCATTGAAGGCTCATCCAACAATAATAGCTTAGGCTTTGACATAATCGCTCTGCCCATAGCCAGCATTTGTTGTTCACCACCTGAGAGAGTTCCAGCTAATTGATCAAGTCTTTCTTTTAATATCGGAAAACTTTGATAAATTCGCTTTAAATCATTTACAATTCCTTCTTTATCTTTTCTTAAATAAGCGCCCATTTCCAAATTTTCCAAAACAGTCATATCCGCAAATACTCGACGCCCTTCTGGTACTTGTGATAATCCTAGTTTAACTATTTTTTTAGCATCTAATTTTTCTAAATCTTGTCCCTCAAAAAACAAAGAACCACTGAGCTTAGGGATAATTTTGGAAATAGCTTGAATAATAGTTGTCTTACCGGCCCCATTGGCTCCAATTAAAGTAACAATATCCCCTTCTTTAATATTAATAGAAATACCCTTTATGGCATTAATCACACCATAATTAACTACTAGATTTTCAACTTTTAACATTTACTCACCTCCTAAATATGCCTTTATTACAGCCTTATTATTTCTTATTTCTTCAGGTTTGCCCTCCGCAATTATTGAGCCATAATCCAAAACATAAATGCGCTCACATAAGCTCATAACCAAAGACATATCATGCTCAATTAAGAGAATTGTCAAGTTAAACTTATCTTTGATCATTTTGATTAAAGTAGTAAGCTCACTAGTCTCTTGAGGATTCATGCCCGCTGCCGGCTCATCTAAAAACAATAATTTAGGGTTAGTAGCCAAAGCTCTAGCAATCTCTAATTTTCTTTGCTCACCATAGGGTAAATTGCTCGCAATAACTTCTGCCTTATTATTCAAATTTACTTCTTTTAATAATGACATGGATAAATTATGCACTAACTCTTCTTTTTGATAAAACTTTGGTAGTCTTAAAATAGAGCTAAGAAAACCATAATCAGCTTTTTGGTGCATCGCAATTTTAACATTATCTAAGACAGTCAAATCTTTAAATAATCTGATATTTTGGAAGGTTCTGGTTATACCCATATTGGCAATAGTATAAGGTTTCTTATTTTGAATATTTTTAATTCCATTACTACCATCAAATACTATAGTACCCTCGCTAAGTTGATAAACTCCAGTAAGTAAATTAAATAGTGTGGTTTTGCCGGCACCATTTGGTCCAATCAAACCAATTAATTCATTTTTATTTAAAGTAAGATTGACATTATTGACCGCAGTCAAACCACCAAAATTTTTAGTTACATTATTTGCTTGCAGGATCATCTTTAGTCCTCCGATCTTTACTCATCAAAGCACTAAAAGTAAATTCTTTAGTACCTAGTAAGCCCTGTGGTCTAAAAATCATAATCAACACTAACATTATCGCATAAATTATCATTCTAAAACCAGATAATGATTGTAAGAAAATATCTACTATCCCCAAAAAACCAGCAGAAATAATTGAGCCAGTAAAACTTCCTAAGCCCCCAAACACTATCATCACTAAAATATCAATTGATTTAATAATACCAAAGGTATCTGGTGTTATAACAAAGAAATAACCAGCATATAAACCACCAGCCACACTAGCCACACTAGCACCCAAAATAAAGGCAATAACTTTATACTTAGTAGTATTAATACCCATAGCTTCAGCCGCAATTTCATCCTCACGCACTGAAATACAAGCTCTACCCATTTTAGAGCGACCAAAATTAACTATCACAATCAAGCTAATAACAATAAAAACATATAAAGTTGTCCAATCAACAACTTTAGGAATATTACTTAAACCAGCAGCACCATTAGTGATTTCAAGATTCAAGACCACAATTCTAATGATTTCAGCAAAACCCAAAGTTGCGATTGCCAAATAATCACCTTTTAATCTCAAAGTAGGAATCGCAATCAGTAAAGCTAAAATACTACTAATAAGTATCCCTACCACAATACCCAACAATAAGCCTGACAAATTTGGCATCATTTTTAAAACAATAGCACTCGCATAAGCCCCAACACACATAAAACCTGCATGACCTAAGGAAAACTGTCCAGTTACACCAATTATCAAATTAAGACTAATTGCCAAAATAATATTAATACCTACAGTAATTAGAGTTATTTGATAATATGCATTAATTATATTGCTCATCATTAAAAAACTAATTAATAAATAAACACCAACAATTAAAGCGAGCCATGCTAGATTTTTTTTATTAAATAATCTCATTAGACTTTCTCCTTTCGGTTCTTTCCTAATAATCCTGCTGGCTTAACAATTAAAATAATTATTAAGATGGCATAAACTACCGCATCTTTAAATAGTGATCCACCATAACCACTAACAAAAGTCTCAACACTACCAATAAAAAAACCACCAAATACTGCCCCAGGAATAATACCAATTCCACCAAATACGGCGGCAACAAAGGCTTTAATACCTGGTACCATACCCATTAAGGGATTAATAGTATTGTAATATACACCAACTAATACACCTGCAGCTCCCGCTAAAGCTGAGCCTAAAGCAAAAGTAAAAGAAATAGTTCTATTAACATCAATACCCATCAATCTAGCAGCATCAGGATCAGCACTAACCGCTCGCATAGCTTTACCCATTTTGGTCTTTCTAACAATAAATTGTAAAACTATCATCAAAATAATTGTTGTAAGAAAAATCACTATTTGTTGTAAACTGACTTGAATATTACCCAGATAGTATATTTCATTAGGTAATACTTTAGGGAATGTTTTAACACCTGCTCCCATGATATTCATTACAGAATACTCTAGAAAAAATGAAACTCCAATGGCGGTGATGAGCGCAGCAATACGAGTAGCATTACGCAAGGGCTTATAAGCGATTTTCTCAATTAGAACACCAATTATTGCACAAAGTACCATCGCAATAATCAATGTTTCAAAAAAACCTAAGCCACCATAAGTAATACAAAGAAAACCAATATAAGCTCCTAACATATAAATATCACCATGAGCAAAATTGATTAGTTTAATTATTCCATATACCATAGTATAACCAAGAGCTATCAGAGCATAAATGCTCCCTAATGATAAACCATTGATTAATTGTTGTAAAAATTGTTCCATATTTTCCTCCTAAAAAAGCAAAGAATAGGTAGTACTACCTATTCTTGTTTTGATTAAGGTGTTACTTCAACTGCACTACTTTGAACACCATTATTAAGTCCAATAACTACAACTGATTTTATAGGAGTATGATTTTCAGCAAAACTGACAGTACCAGTTACACCAACAAAACTCTCAGTAGCAGCAATTGCTTCTTTCACAGCTTCTCTATCAGTACTACCAGCACGCTCAATTGCATCAATCAATAAATTAGTTGCATCATAAGCCAATGCAGCAAAACTACCAGGAGATTCATTGTACTCAGCCTCAAAAGCACTAATGAAATCTTTTACTACCTGTGAGTCACTCTCACTATTAAAACCAGTAGAATAATAAACATTATTTAAGTGTTCTTCTGTGGCTAAATTAACTAGCTCAGGTGATCCATAACCATCACCACCTAAAATTGGCTTGTCAATACCCATAGCTCTAGCTTGTCTAATAATTAAGCCAACCTCAGCATAATAACCCGGTACAAACAAAATATCAAAATCCATACTAGCAATATTGGTTAAAACTGCATTAAAATCAGTCTCTCCTGCAGTATAAGCTTCAACTGAAACAATACTTCCACCATTTTCTGTAAAATAAGTCTCAAAATTATCTGCTAAGCCTTTAGCGTAATCTGATGAATTATCAGAAAAAATAACTGCTTTTTTAGCTTGCATATTATCAATCGCAAATTTCCCCATTACTGAGCCTTGATAAGAATCTTGGAAACTTAAACTAAATGCATATTCTAATAAATTACCATCACCATCCATAGTAACTCCATCAGCCGTTGCCGATGGTGAAATATTTGGCGTAGCGTTTTGACTAGCGCTCTCAAAGCTGGCAGCTGAGTTACCACTAGTTGCTGGTCCAATTATTGCCACCGCATTATCCATAGTTGCTAGTTTAGTGGTTGCCGATACTACTTCTGTTAACTCAGATTGATTATCAACTGTGATTACATTAATTTCTTGATCTAAGACACCACCATTATCATTAGCTAATTTAGCCGCTAAGCTAGCACCTTTTTCTTCCATTTGACCATAATCAGCTACAGCACCGGTTAACTCAAAATTAAAACCGATAACTACACCAGTATTGGCTGATCCACCACAGCCCACTAATACTAGTAAAATCAGTAAAACTACTAATATTTTTTTCATTTCTATTCCCCCTTAAATTAAAAATATTGAATTAATTATATAACATTAACTCAATATTTTCAATAACTTTTTTCATTTTTTCATTTTTATGAAATATTTTCATTTTAAAAATTCATTCAACAGACTAGTCTTAGGCAACAACTCTTTACTTAAGTCATTAAAAGCTTCTAGTTTTTCAAGTAAATCATTTACCTGCTTATTTTCTTGATTTTGAGCCAAAATTAGCATTTCTGCTTTTATCATTTTTAGTTCATAATCATGAAAACTATTAATTTTAACATCAGCACGATCGATAAAAGGAGTTATATAATTTAACTCACCCAAAAGAACCCCTTGCCATAAACTTAAAGTATATTCTAAAGAGCTATTACGATGGTAAAAATCTCTGATGAATCTTCTCATTAGCCTAATTTGAGTTTGATCTAACCACAGATCCACTCCATCATAAACATCAGTAGCAACACTGATATATATTTTATAACTAGACTTTTCACTCTTACCCATCAATAAAGGATTTAAAGCATGAATACCCTCAAAAATGCAAA
The DNA here is from genome assembly GCA_047971145.1 of Erysipelotrichaceae bacterium. Taxonomy (GTDB): domain Bacteria; phylum Bacillota_I; class Bacilli_A; order Erysipelotrichales; family Erysipelotrichaceae; genus JBKDZL01. The sequence continues at coordinate 72,677 of JBKDZL010000010.1, read as the reverse complement.
TTCTCTCTTCATCGGCTGCAAACTTTATAGTTTCACTTGATCTTTCCCCTTTACTAAAATCATATTTAGGGATTTCACACGCCTCGCCATTTAATAAATTGTTGACAACTTTTTCAAAAGCCTTGGAATCTAAAGCTTTTATTGACTCCAAATCTTTAACACCATTAGCTAAAGTTTGAATATCTACTCTATTATGATAAAAATTATCTAAAGAAATATAGACTGCATTATAACCTTGAACAGTCAATTTGTTAGTAAGATACTTAGCAGTAGTAGTTTTACCACTAGAGGAAGGACCAGCCAAATAAACAATTTTGCACTTGCTAGTAATAATATTTTTAACTACTTGGTTTAAACTATTATCAAAATTTCGCTCAGCATCATTAATATTAGCCTGATTAACATCCCTAATTTCCATAGCTCTCATCAGCGTTTACCTGCATCATAGATTTGACCACTTGCCTTTGGTCCTACTGATTTACCACTAAAAATAATCAGGGCAATAATAGTCATAGCATAAGGAAATAATGAGAAAAACTCAACTGGCAACTTCGATAAAATCTCAATACTACTTGAATAATAACCCAAGGTTTGAGCAAAACCAAAAAATAAACCAGCCCCCAAAACACCCCAAGGCTTCCACTTACCAAAGATTAATGTCGCAATCGCAATAAACCCTAAACCATGAATCGAAGTCGCTTGAAAATAAGTAGAGGTGGTAAGAACTAAAATAGCCCCTGCTAATCCAGAGAAAGCACCAGACAACAACACTCCAATCCAACGCATTTTAATTACATTCACACCCATAGAAGCACTTGCTTGAGGAAATTCACCACAAGAGCGCAGCCTTAAACCAAATGGTGTTTTATACGCCACAAACCAGACAGCAATTACCAAGAAAAAAGCCAAGTAGACTGTCGGATACATAGCCGTAAATAACATATCTCCAATAATTGGTATATCCGATAGTACAGGTATAGTAACCCTTTGAAAAGTAGCACTGAAAGAAAAAGCCGGTGTACTTTTAGCACCAAAAATAATCTCACAAATATAAACAGTTAAGCCAATAGATAAAATATTTAAAGCAGTACCAGCAATCGTTTGATCAGCTTGCATATGGATAGCTGCAAAAGCTAATAAAACACTAAACAACATACCAGCAATAATTGCCGCCAAAACTGCCCAAAATAAATTACCAAAGATACCAGCCTCACTAAAAATATAAAGACAAGCTGCACCAACAAATCCTCCAACTGTCATTGAACCCTCAAGAGCAATATTAACAACGCCACTACGCTCCGAGAAAAAACCACCCAAAGCTGCAATAATTAAAGGCGTAGACAACATTAAAGCAATGGGAAACATTTCAATAATCACACTCATGATTGTCGTCCTCCTTCTTCAGTTTCTAAAGCTTTTTTCGCTTTTTTTGCTTTCAGCTTATTAACTATTAAAACAATTCCATACTGAATAGCCACAAAATAAATAATACAAGCCTGAATCAAATCAGAGATTTCCTTAGGGATACCATTCAACTGCAATGCCCCTGTACAAGCTTTTAGCAAACCAAATAATAAACCAGCCAAAGCAACACCAATTGCATTAGCAGCCCCTACCAAAGCTACAGCAATGCCCGTAAATCCATAACCATCAAAAGCCACAAAAATTCTACCATACTTAAAAGTTCCTAAAATAACAACAGCACCAGCAGCACCAGCTAAAGCTCCAGAAATCATCATCGAAGTAATAATATTCTTATTAACTTTCATACCAGAAAACTCAGCGGCATCCTTATTAAACCCTGTTGCCTTTAAAGAAAAACCAAAACTAGTTTTTTCAATAATAAACCATACCAAAATTACTGCTAAAACAGCTATTAAGAAACCCCAATTGAACTGAGAAGTACTACCCTCAACAACTTTAGCAAAAACACTACCCTCACCAAAGGCTATAGTTTTAGCATTAGTTTTATCATCAATAGGTAATAAATATCTCACTAAAATATTTGCAAAATACATACCCACATAATTCAACATAATACAAATAACCACTTCATGAATATTGCGATATGCTTTTAAAATACCCGGTATAGCACCCCATAATGCTCCAGCCAACATCCCAGCCAATACACAAACAATTACATGAATAACCGGTGGTAAAGATAACAGTAAAGCCGCCATACTTGCAGCTGCAGCCCCCACCATATATTGCCCTTCAACACCTATATTAAATAAGCCAGTACGATAAGCAAAGGCGATAGCTAAACCAGTTAAAATTAAAGGCACTGATTCTAAAAACCAATTTAAAACATATACGATATTAAAATGCCCATTAACCACATCAAAACCAGTTAAAGATTTAACAAATGCCAATAACATATCAATAGGATTACGCCCAGTTATAAAAACAACCACAAAACCAATAAGCAAACCCAAAACAGTAGCAATTAAAGAAATTAAAATCGCTTTATTCTTTTTCATAATCACTACCTCCTAAATCTTTAGAACCTGACATCAGCAAACCAATTTCATTTTCGCTAACTTGATCAGCCTCAACTAAACCAGTTAACTCCCCATTATGAATAACAGCAATTCTATCAGATAAATTCATGATTTCATCTAATTCCAAAGAAACCAATAAAACTGCTTTCCCCTTATCACGCTCAGCAATAATGCGACTATGGATATACTCTATCGCCCCAACATCTAGCCCTCTTGTTGGTTGAACCACTAACAATAAATCTTTAGAACTATCAATTTCTCTAGCAATAATAGCTTTTTGTTGGTTGCCCCCAGACATAGTTCTTGTGATACTATTTCTTCCCAAACCGCTGCGCACATCAAATTGATCAATTAAATCATCAGCATGTTGAGAAATAGCTTTATTATTTAAAATACCATTTTTACTATAAGGCTCTTCATTATAATTATGTAAAATAAAATTATATTCCAAAGAAAAATCTAACACCAATCCATGTTTATGCCTATCTTCAGGAACATGAGCTAATCCAGCCAACAATTTCTCCTTAACACTATAATTAGTAATATCTTTATTATTCAAAAAGATACTGCCCCCACTTACTTTAGCTAAACCAGTAATAGCATAAACTAACTCTGTTTGTCCATTACCATCAACACCAGCCAAACCAACAATTTCACCCGCTTTAACACTCAAACTAAAATCATTAACCACTGACATTTTATCGCTATTTTTAACAACTAAGTGTTTAATTTCCAAAATATTATCACCAGCACTAGCAGCAGATTTTTCAACCGCAAAATTAACAGTTCTACCCACCATCATTTCCGCCATTTCTTTTAAAGAAGTATCGGCTACACTTACAGTTTTAATGCCTTTACCTTTTCTTAAAATTGTACACTTACTCGCAACTGCTTTAATTTCTTTTAATTTGTGAGTAATCAAAATAATAGTCTTCCCTTCATTGGTTAGATCTTGCATTATTTTAATTAATTCTTTAATTTCCTGCGGTGTCAAAACAGCTGTAGGCTCATCAAAAATAAGAATATCAGAATTACGATATAGCATTTTTAAAATCTCTACTCGCTGTTGCATACCAACACCAATATCTTTAATTTTCACATAAGGATCAACATTCAAACCATACAGCTCCGAAATTTCCTTAACCCTCTTAGCAGCTTTTTTTATATCAATTATCCCAAAATTATTAGGTTCCATTCCTAATATTATATTTTCAGTAACACTAAAGCTATCTATCAATTTAAAATGCTGATGAACCATCCCAATTCCCAAATCACTAGCCACATTAGGATCACTAATTTTTACTTCTTGACCATTTACTAAAATCTTACCTTCTGTTGGTTGATATAAACCAAATAAAATTGACATTAGTGTAGATTTACCAGCACCATTTTCACCCAACAAAGCATGAATTTCACCCTTTTCTACTTGTAAGTTAATATTATCGTTTGCTCTAATGCCAGGGAAATCTTTGGTAATATTTAACATCTCTATTGCATACTGCATAATTATCAGTCCCCTTTTATTGTTATTTTATCATATTATTACCTTTGCACCAATAACAAATCAATCAAGAATAGCATAAAAATATCCAGATAAATTAAAAACAATAATTCAGCTATTAAGATAATCTTTAGTAAAGATAAACTAACAATATTTTTTTGTTAATTTTGGCATAATAAAAACCCCCATAATTGGTTCTTTCAACTTTGGGGGTTTCTTTAATTTTTAATTTTAAAGGATTTTAACCAGCTTTAACGCCTCTACCAGTTTCACTTACCTCAGGAACAACAACTTCACCACTAACGATTTTCTCAGTCCACTCTGCAACAGCTGCATCGAAATCTACTCCTTCAAAAACTTCATTTGAAAAGTTAGGATTTTCAGCTGGTAGACCAACACCACCATCAGCTAAAGTATATCTAACAACACCAGCTTCAAAAGTTCCATCAGCAATCGCTTTAGCAGCATTATAAGAAGCTAATTCTACTCTTTTTAACATTGAAGTTAAAACTGCAGAGTTAGTTCCATCATATATTCCATAATCGTATTGATTAGTATCAACACCAATTACCCAAACATCTTCACCATTTTGACGACGATCAGCAGCTTCTTGGATAACTCCATTACCAGTACCACCAGCAGCATGGAAAACCACATAAGCACCAGCGTTATATTGCTTAGCAGCTAAAGTTTTCCCAACTTCAGGAGTATTAAAAGCACCAGCATTATCATAAAGAATTGTCGCCTCAGGCATAACAGCTAAAATACCAGCTTCATAACCTGCATAAAACTTAGCCATAGTAACAGACTCACTACCTAAAACCATACCAAAAGTATCTTGACCAGCAGCTTGAGCAGCTAAAGCTGCAACAACACCTACTAAGAAAGAACCCTCATGTTCAGCAAACACTGCTTGTTGTAAATTATCACCAGATAACCAATCAACATCAATAATTAACATTTTTTGATCAGGGTAATTAGTAACAATTTCACTCATTGCATCCGAGAATAAATAACCCGCTGCAACAATTAAATCAGTACCTACATCAGCAAACTGACTTAAATTAGGAATATAATCACTCTCAGTAGCAGATTGTAAATATTTTAAATCTTCTCCTACAACTAAACCAGCTTCATTGGCAAATTTTTCTAAACCTTCATAACTAGTTTGGTTAAATGATTTATCATCAATACCACCAATATCAGTTACAAAACCAATAGAGATTTTTTCTTCATTACTCCCAGTAGAGCCACCACAGCCTACAAGAGCAATCAAAACAGTTAAAGCTAATAAACTACTTAAAATCTTTTTCATCTTTCTCTCCTTTTGACTTTTGTCAATTTTATTCTAACATATAATACTATTTATTCAAGAAATATTATTTGATTTTTTTAATTATTATTGAGTAATCATCACTACCATCATGAGCTAATTTTTGTAAATTGCTCAAAAGCAACAATAACCAACTAAAACCTAACATAAATGCTACCAACTCAAAAGCTGTTAGAGATAAATAACCAATACCCAAGAACAAAAAAATCGCCGCAATCATTCCCACTACAATTAAATATGAAATTTTTAAGAAATCTTTTGAAATACTAGGCAAAAACCACTTAAGACCAGCAATCAAAATGATTAGTAAATAAACTAAATAGCCCGCAACCCTATTATGCATATTCATATAAAATTCTACTCCCTCTTTATAAGGGAAAAAACCAACACCAGCCAAACAAATAGCCGTTAAAACTAAAATGATATTTAAAATAAAATAACGTTTATTATTACCATGCTTTTCTCTAATCAAAACAAACAAATAATCTATTAGGGCAATCATAATTAAACCTGAAACAATTAAAGTTAAATTAAAAGCCCAACTACTACTAGCCTCAGATGTTCCTAAAAAACTAAAATTATACTGCCACCACATTGCATCACTATTAGTAACCATTGCTGCAAAAACCCCACCAATAATGACAAGTATTAAGACATCAGTTAATAATTTTGGCGTAATAGATCGAGCAAACCTAATCATTAGATAATGAATAATAGAGACAAACATAAAAACTAAAGCCGTCGAAGTAAACACATCAAAACTAGCACCATAAAACACCATATCCAAAACTTTAAAAAATAATAATAAAGCTAAAAACAAAATAATCACAAAAGACAAAACTACAGCAGGGAAATTACGCCAATAAATCTTTTTATTAGCACGCTTGTCATTTTTTCTATCTTTGATAAAAAAATAAATAAAAACACTCATACCACTAATTAACCCTAAAACACTAGTAAATAAAGCAATTGAAAACTCACCTGTTAAGGCTACTGCACTTTGAGAAAGTATCAAATTAACCAACAAAAATAATAGACAAACCATCACAGAAGGAACAAAAATCCATTTTAAAGGTACATCATTACTATGTTGATACTTATCTAAACTTAAAACAATACGCTCATCTTGCTGAGTAAAAGTTGCACTGTCACTCTCTTCTATTTCAAGTGCCTCAACGATTGGCTCAGGCAACTCGACAATTAACTTGGTTTTTTTCTCATTCATTTTAGAACCTCTTATCTATTTAAAACAATACTTACTAATTACCAATTATTCCATTTTCTCTATCACGATGAACAATTTCACCACTACTAGCTTTAATATCAAATTCCCAATCAATTCTCCTGTCGGCTAGACTTTCAAAATCTACACTCCAAATGGCATAATTATAACCATCTTCATGTTTATCATATTCCACATCAATATCAGTAACTTCACTATCACTTTTACCAGCATCAGCTAAAGCAATGCTCAAAGCTTCATCACGAGTAATTTCTTGAACATTATCAATAGATATCTCAGTTTCCATCTCTTGATCAAAACTAATTATTTCACCAGTAATGGCATCAATATCAAAATCATATTCTAAATCACCAGCTATAAATTCTAATTCAAAGACCTGCCGATTATCGCTGTTATCTAACTCACTTCTATAGAATTTTGCATCATCAACACTAACATCAGCATAATCTAGGGCAATTTGCTGTGCTTCTTCTAAGGTTATAATTTCACTTACAGTATTGTTGTTGCTACTAGAACAGCCCACCAATAACACTAATACTACTATCAATAATATTTTTTTCATAATTTCTCCTTTTGATTATAATACCTTAACCAATTATTTGTATTATACCATATATTAATACTACTTATATAAGTTAGCTAGATAGTGACAACATTATTATGTCCTAAGCTATTAGCGTATTTAGCATACTCAGATAATTCATTTTTTGATAATGATTGAGCTCCCAATTTTATTTTAGCCAGCTCTCTGACACCATAAGGACGATATGCTATTAATTTATATCTGATTTCATTTGGTAAGATTTGACATAAGTATTCTATAGTTTTTTTGTTTTGTGTTAATTGATTTGGCAATAAAACAGTTCTGACTTCATACAATTTATTTTGATTAATCAGATAATCAAGATTTTTTAACACCAACTTGTTATCCACACCAATAATTTTTTGATGAAAATTCTGATCACTGGCTTTAACATCTAACATCACTCCATCTGTATATTCCAACAACTCAGAATGATTTTGAAAATCAACACCACCATTTGTATCAATTAAACAAGACAAACCCAAAGCTTTAACTTTTTTAAAAAGTTCAAGGAGATAAGCTGCATATAACATACACTCACCACCTGAGACAGTAATACCTCTAATAAGTGGCTGATATCTTTGAACAATATTTACTAATTCATCAACTTCCAACCAATTAATTTTGGGAGAGCTATCATAAGGACAAACCTTAATACAAGCATCACAATTTATACAAATTTCTTGATTATATTCAACTATTCCCTCACTAATTGTTAAAGCACCACTAGGACACCCAGCTACACAAATACCACAATTATTACAAAGATTTATTGTTTCTGGGTTATGGCAATATAAACAATTAAAGTGACAACCCTGAAAAAAGATGGACATTCTACTGCCCGGTCCATCTACTGTTGAAACTTCAAATATTTTATTAATCGGTGCTCTCATGATTAACTTTACGATCTAGTGCTTTAGCTCCATCTCTTGCTCCCTGACCAAATACAGTGGCTTGATTTAATACCGCTAATCCTTCATCAAGTTTAGCAATTTCACTTTTCTTAACCAAATAACCAGTAACTCTTACAACATCACCATCTTCTAAATAACCAGAAATATATCTAGTTCCTAAGTCAAAAGCACCATTAATTACATCTAATAATGCCTCAATGTTATTAAGCCAAGTATGATCAAATTTAAAAACATCACCCACCCCACTAACAAAATGTTTATGAAAGGTTGTCGAATGCAACATTTGTACAGCAAAATCAGGTTCATAACCAATAGGAATACGTACGCCTGGCGCCGCCTGTCCACCATCACTATCAATACCAACTTGCGCATGAAGATAATATCTATTATCTTGACCATATGGAGCTTGATGCTTAGCAACTCGATCTTCAATGAAGTCTAAAATTTTCTCAGCTAGTTTATCAGCTTCTTGATTATGACCAAAACCTTTATTTTTATCAGTAATCTTTAATAAATTATTGCTACACTCTGCTAAGCCTACTAAACCAAACATTCCAAAAAAATTATCAGGATTCAAGAATCCTTCTTTCACTAAAAAGCTACTTTTAAAGAAAGCGGCTTCTTCAACTAAATATTTAACTCTAAGATCTAAAAATTCTAATTGTAAATCTATATAATGTGGTAGTACCTTATCAAAAAAATCATCAACATTTTTAGCTTTATTGGCAATATTAGCCAAAATCATCCTTGGTAAAGAATAACCTCCACCACCGATTTTAAAAACATTATAACAAGAAGCCACAACATACTCACCCATATCAGAGCGATACATTTTATCATTTGCAAAACTTGGTTTAGCAGTTTTCAACATACACTTAGCTGCCATACCAGCAAATTCTAAAGAGGTTTTACTCTGATCATATCTAATACTCATATTCGGAACCGCAAGTTGCATTTCTTCAGTTAATTCTAAAATTATTTGACCAGCCTTAGTCTCAAAAGGACCAATATTAGCATGAACAAAAGAATCCGTTAATGTTTTATCAACATGCTTAAGTAAATAGCCAATGGCTTTTTTAGCTTCTTGATAATCTTTAACAAAAGGCTCTAACAAAGTATCTAAATCACCAATATAAACTGGAAAAGTAGTAATACTAGGCACATGATGATACATAATCATTAAAGCATTAACCGCATCCCAAATATCCTTTGGTGGTTGTAAATCTAAAAACTTGCTTCCTCGCTCAAACAAAACACGATAATCAGGGGCAATATATCTAGGTCGATATGGTAGCACTCCCTCATTTAAATCACAAAGACAATGGTCTTCTTTAGCTTGAAGATATTCGGGATTATATTTGATGGTATCATCAGTAGACTCACCTAAGGCAGCCATTTCTTTTACTTGTTGATAATAAGTTAAACCAGTATTTTCAGCTATTATTTTTGCTATTGACATATCTATCCCCTCCTATATAACTTTATAATATCATAATTCTAATTAAATCCTGTTTATTTGAACTTTTTATTTTGATAAATTAAACCTTCTTTTAATACCCAAAGTTCCGCTGATAAATCAACATAATACTCATGTGGAAACTTTAGTCTTTTTAATTCATCCCATATTGTCTCCAATTCTTTTTGATGATAAGTAATAATATCATTAGTGCTAGGTAAGCGATAAACTAGTTTGCCTTGTTGGTAAACTTGCTCTTGCATTTCTCTGAGGGTATAGTTGTTGATCACTTTTCTTTTATAAGTATCCACTGGATCAAATAATTCATACTCATCCTGAGAAATAACTTCATCGGCTAAGGCAATAACATCACCCAATGCTTTATTAGTATTATTATCATAGAAACGATACAATTTTTTATGACCAGGATTAGTGATTTTAATTTTAGTATCGCTTAATTTAATGGTCGGTATTACCACTCCATTTTCCTGATATGCCACCACTTTATAAACACCACCTAAAACAGGCTTACTTGCTGATGTGATTAGCTGTTCTCCCACTCCAAAAATATCAATTTTAGCGCCTTGGGTTAGTAAGTCATCAATCAATTCTTCATTTAATGAATTAGATGCTACTATTTTAGTATCATAAAAACCATGAGCATCCAAATATATTCTAACCTTTTTTGAAAGGTAAGCTAAGTCACCACTGTCCAATCTAACCCCTTTTAACTGGTAGCCATTTGGCAGTAAATATTCCTGTGCCACCTTAACAGCATTGACAATTCCACTATTTAAAGTATCATAAGTATCAATTAAAAATGTGCAGTTATCTGGTTGTTGTTGAGCGTAACTCATAAAGGCTTGATATTCATTTTTGTGAATTTGGACATAAGAGTGAGCCATAGTTCCAGAAACATTTAAGTCATAAGTTTTCGCAGCCATAGTATTACTAGTGCCAAAGCAACCTCCAATAACTGCCGCTCTTGCTCCTTTTAAAGCAGCCCAAGCTCCCTGTGCCCTGCGAGCACCAAACTCTAAAACCATTCTACCCTGAGCAGCATTATTGATTCTACTAGCTTTAGTAGAAATTAATGATTCATAATTGACACATAATAAAAGCATTGTTTCAATCAATTGACACTGAATTAAAGGACCACTCACAGTAACTAAAGGTTCATTTGCAAAAACCACCGTTCCCTCAGGTACAGACCAAACATCTAATGTTAATTTTAAGTTACGTAGATAATCGAGAAAATCATCACTAAAATTACCAACATCCTTTAAATAAGCTAAATCTTCTTCATTAAAACTAAAATTTTCATAATACTCAATAAAACTTGCTAAACCATTAAAGACTAAATAACCACCATTATCAGGAATATTTCTAGTAAACATATCAAAATATGCAATTTGCTCTGCTCTACCTTCTTGATAGTAAGCATAAGCCATACTTAATTCATAAAAATCAGTCAGTAAACTATAATTCATAATGATCAACCACTTTAACATTATTTTTAAGCATTAAATCATAAGCTTTTGCATTAAAATCATCACGATTATGATCTTCTAATTGATAAGTAGAACAAGCATCTTTTGGTACTACTAATTGATATTTCAAATCAAAATGGCAATGCATAATTACCATTTCCATCACAAACTGTAAAACACAAATATCTGTACAACAGCCCACCACAACAATTTCATCCATTTGACTATATTTCTTTATATCTTTTTGAAAATCTTCAGCGGTAAAACCATTGGTTGTTTGCTTATCAATCACAATCATTTGATCTTCATACTCTTTAATTTCATCTACAAACTCTGCTTCATTACTACCTCTTAAACAATGAGTCGGATAATCTAAAAATTCTTCATCATCGCTATTATGACAGTCTCTAAAAGCCACAACCTCATGACCAGCATTTAGAAACTCCCCAATTAATCTCTTACACTCTGGAATTATTGTTTTAATCTGATTATCGTGAAGGGCACCCTCATTAATAAAACCATTCACTAAGTCCACAACTACTAATAACTTCTTCATATTCCCCCCTTAAAACTCTCTGATTTCTATTGTAATGGACTTTTGGCAATTTGAATAGCTTTATTATCTATTTGACTAATTTTGAATTATAATAATGATATGGATAATTTAAATACTGAAATACTAGCAAAAAACATTCTTTTCGACAATATTCCCGCATCTGAAATCATTGAACTTTTAAGACAACTAGAAAGCTTTACTAAAGAATATCCTAAAAATACTGCCATTTACCATGTAGGAGATTATATCGAAGATTTAGGAATAATTATTAGTGGAGAAATCGTAATATATAAATACGATGAATCAGGCAACGCTAGTATAATTAGTAATTTTCAAAAGAATGAGATTTTCGGTGAAGTTTTAGTAGCTAATAATCAACCACTGCCCTATGATGTACTCGCAACTAAAGAAACTAATGTTCTTTATCTCAACTTTCAAAATTTAACTAAACTTAACAAACATAAATATCAGAGTATCTTAATACAAAATTTTATTAAGTGTCTAAGTGATAAGTTAATACTACTTAATCAGCGCATCCAAATATTAAGTGAGCGAAGCATCAAAAACAAACTGCTAAGCTATTTAAAAAGTCAAACAAAAAATAAAAATCAAGAAATAATTATCCCCTTTAATCGTGAGCAATTAGCTAATTTCCTCGGTGTTGATAGATCAGCCCTTAGCTATGTTCTAATGCAATTAAAACAAGATAATATCATTGACTACCATAAAAACACATTTAAACTTTATTAAATTTATTGACTTATTTTTTTCTTAACTATATAATATGAGTATATTCTCATATGAAGAATATTTCATATAAAGGAGATTAATATGCTAATCAAAAAATTATTGCATTCAGGTTGTCATGGAAGCTGTGGCAGCGAACATCATAAAAATGAAATGAATTTAAAATTATTTAGCATTAGGTTAGTTTGTGCAACTATCTTAATGTTACTGGCTATTTTTTGTCCGCTGGAGTCAATAATTCGCTTAAGTATCTTCTTAATAGCTTATGGCTTAGCTGGCTATGAAGTTTTATTATCAGCTTTTAAAAATATTCTCCAAGGAAAAGTTTTTGATGAAAATTTCTTAATGAGTGTAGCCTCAATTGGTGCTTTTGCCATAGGTGAAATGGCTGAAGGGGTAGCAGTTATGATTTTTTATGGAGCAGGAGAATTGTTACAAGAAAAAGCTGTAGCCCGTAGTAAAAGTAATATTACTGAGCTAATGGATATCAGACCAGATATGGCTCGAGTAAAAAAAGGCGATTTACTAGAAGAAGTAAACCCTGAAACTGTAAAAATTGGTAATATTATTGTAGTAAAGCCTGGCGAAAAAATTGCCTTAGATGGGACCATTATTAAAGGAAGCAGTTATATTAATAACCAATCATTAACTGGTGAGAGTAAATTAATCAAGGCAGAAAAAGGGACTACTGTCTTATCTGGATCAATCTCAACTGATGGCTTAATTGAAATTGAAGTGACAAAAGAGTATAGTGAGTCAACTGTGGCGAAAATTCTTGAATTAGTTGAGACTGCTAGTACTAATAAAGCTACTAGTGAAAAATTTATTACCAAGTTTGCAAAAATTTATACGCCAATTGTTGTTTATTTAGCTATTATCATTGCTATTATTCCACCTATGATTGGTTGGGGTTCTCTGAGTGATTGGATTTATACCGCCCTAACTTTTCTAATCATTTCTTGCCCGTGTGCTCTAGTAATCTCAATTCCTGCAGCTTTCTTTGGAGGAATTGGCTCAGCAGCCAGACAAGGTATTTTAATTAAAGGCGCAAATCATTTAGAAGCACTTAATAGTGCTAATGAATTTGTCTTTGATAAAACAGGAACTTTAACTAAAGGAGTCTTTGCGGTTAAAGACATTATTACTAATAATATTTCAAAAGAAGAACTACTAGAAATCGCAGCGATTGCTGAGAGCAACTCTAATCATCCAATTGCTAAATCAATAATCAAAGCTTACAACAAACAGATTGACTACACTAATGAATCAGAAGAAATTGCTGGAAAAGGTCTTAAAACACTTATTAATAAGCAAACAATCTATTTAGGCAACATCACTTTAATGGCAGATATTGGCATTAAAAACTTAGAGGAATATCCTTATACTTCAGTCTATGTTGCTAGAGATAGTGAATATTTAGGTGTTATTTTAATCGCTGATTTAATCAAGGAAAATACCAAAACTGCTCTAACACAACTAAAACAGTTAAACACTAAAGAATTTACAATGTTAACTGGAGATAACAAGAATACTGCCAATCTAATCGCAGAAGAATTGGCTATCGATAAATATTATGCTGAATTATTACCACAAGATAAAGTAAACAAAATTGAAGAAATCATTGCCCATAAAAAAGCTAGTGACAAGGTAGTCTTTGTAGGAGATGGTATCAATGATGCTCCAGTTTTAATTAGAAGCGATATTGGTATTGCCATGGGCGAGGTAGGATCTGATGCCGCCATAGAAGCTGCTGATATTGTTATTATGAATGATGATTTAAACAGTTTAGTTAAAGCTAAAAAAATTGCTCATAAAACTCGTAGGATTGTTAGTCAAAACATTTGTTTTTCTTTAGGATTTAAAATCTTTGTAATGTTATTAGCCCTGTTTAATATGACATCAATTTGGATGGCAATCTTTGCTGATGTTGGAGTATCATTATTAGCTATTTTAAATGCTACTCGTTTACTTAGATATACAGGTGATTAACAAAAAAAGGTCTGAACAATTAAAGTTCAAACCTTTTTTTTATTTAGTTAATCTATTGGATAAATAGAAATAACAATATTTTTAGGACCAGCATGGATACATAAAACTGGTGTTAAATAAGTGCGATAAACATTTCGAATTTTTGGCAAAGCCTCTTTCAAAGCAGCCTCGGCAATATCTAACTCTTCCTCATCAAAAGAAGTAGAAAGGCCAACATCAATAGTACCAAGGTTTTTAAACATTTCAGAATAACGCTTAATACTAGTAGTAATCGCATTTTTAAAGCCTCGCCCTTTAGCTACTTGAATTATTTCACCACTCTCTTGAACTTCTAAAATTGGACTAATATTTAAAATTCCACCAATAGTGCCTTTTAATTTACTTAACCTGCCACCTTTTACTAAATATTTCAAACTACCAGGTAACAAAGTAACTTTAGAGTTTTTCTTGTGCCCTTCTAAATATTCGATGATTTCACTAATAGACTTATTGGCTTGAACTAACTCAATGGCTCTAATTACTTGTAAACCTGCACCAATACCAGCACTATTAGTATCAAAATTATAGACTTCTACGCCCTCTATTTGATCAGCGGCGATTCTAAAAGAATTAAAAGTACCTGATAAACTTGAAGATAAATTAACACTCAACAAAATATTATAACCATCATCTTTAGCTTTATTGTAAAAAGATAGTGCTTCTAGGGGATTAACCAAAGTTGTTTTAAAATCATGATCATCTATCTCACTCGCAACAGTTCTAGGATCAATATCAATACCATCTAAAAACTCTTCTCCATCTCGATTAACCTTAAGTGGTGCAACATAGACAAAATCTAAATCCATGAATTGTTTAGGCAAATTTACTGCTGAATCTGTTAATACTGCAATTTTGTTCATACAACCTCCATTTTGCATGTAGTATTTAAAACTACTTGTCTTATATTAATTTAACATTTATAATATATTTATGCAAGAAATTAATAAAATTTTGGATAAGATTTATCTTCCCCGTTTCCAAGAGTTACCTGTAGAAACTCTATATATGGGAGAATTATTAATATATTTAAATGATACTTTAGCCTTTATAAAAGATGGTGATGATAAAATAATCACTAAAACTATGATTAATAATTATGTTAAATCAGGACTAATATCAACACCAATTAAAAAGAAATATAATAATGAGCACATTGCATATTTAATTGTAATTACTATTTTAAAGCATTCTTTTTCTTTAGAAGAAACTCAAATTTTAATAAACTTTCAAAAGAAACATGTACCAAATGTTTTAGCTTATAATTACTTTAGAAAAGATTTTGTTCATTGTTTAAGAAAAATAATCAACCAAGAAGAAATTGAACATACTCAAGCAACCGGTTTTAATGGCTATCCAGTTTTTCTTATTCAACTTGCGATCGAATTAATTGCCGGTAAAATATTCTTCCAATTAAGTTTAAAAAATTTAGATAAATAAAAAAGCCTCTTAGGGCTTTTAAAAATTCAATAATTCTCTGTTTAATCTAGCAATGGGTAAACCCATTACATTATAATAATCCCCATTTATTTCTTCAATCAACAAGGCACCGCCATCTTGAATACCATAAGCACCCGCTTTATCATAAGGCTGATACTTATCAATATAATCATTAATCTCCTCAAGTGTTAATGGATAGAAACAAACTTCAGTAATCTGGGTAAAAGTTTTAGAGTAGTTTTTTCTTAGCATGGCTACTGCACTAATTACATGGTGAGTATTACCACTTAGGGCACTTAGCATTTCCACAGCTTCTTTTTTATCTTTAGGCTTACCAAAAATTTTATTTTGATAAACCACAACTGTATCAGCCGCAATTATTAAATCATCACTCGTAATTGCCTGAGCTTTTTTTAAAGCTAACTTTTCCAAAGCTACCACTATTGAGCTATCACTATCTAATGTTTCATCAATATCAACTTCTCTGATTTCAAAATCATTAGTAATAAGCTTAAATAACTCTTTTCTTCTAGGTGATTTACTAGCTAAAATCATAGTGCTATTTCCAATTCTACTGGGCAATGATCAGAGCCAAAAATATCTTGCCTGATGGTACACTCTCTAACATACTCCTTAAGACTATCACTGATAACAAAATAATCTATTCTCCAACCAGCATTATTAGCTCTAGCATTAGCACGATAACTCCACCAAGAATATTCTACTGCTTGTGGATATAAATATCTAAAAACATCAGTAAAGCCACTTGCTAATAAAGCGGTGAACTTTTCTCGCTCTTGATCGCTAAACCCTGGGTTTTTATGATTGGTTTTATCATTTTTTAAGTCAATTTCATTATGGGCAACATTCAAATCACCACACAAAATTACTGGTTTATCTAATGATAATAAGTAAGCTCTAAAATCATCTTCCCACACTTGACGATACGGTAATCGCAACAAACCATCTTTAGAATTAGGGGTATAACAACAAACAACATAACACTTTTCAAATTCCGCAGTAATTACTCTACCCTCTTGATCATGCTCTTCAATTCCAATATCTTCAATTACCTTAATTGGTTTTTCTTTACTATATAAAGCAGTTGAGGAGTAACCTTTTTTTACTGCACTATTGTAATACTCATGATAGCCCGCAAATTTAAAATTAACTTGATCAGGTTGCATTTTGGTTTCTTGGACACAAAAAACATCAGCATCACTTTCTTCAAAATAATCTCTAAAGCCTTTTTTCAGGCAGGCTCTTAACCCATTAACATTCCAAGTAACTATTTTCATATAATTATTTTATACTAAATACACTCATTAATAAAGCCATTTATTAGTTATAACACTTAATATCATAATATTTAGTGATAATAGAACAAATGTTATTGAATTGATTACTATAATCAGAAACCCTTAAAGGAGCAATTGATAAATCTTCATTATAAGTATTGTTGAAAGTAGGATAAAAATTAATATTCTCAACACTAGTACCAACTACCTCGCCACGATAAGTCTCTTTATTAAATTCCATTTCCAAAATATCACCATAGGCAGTCTCAAAAATATAATCATGCAGATAAGCTGAACATTTCCTAAGAAATAAGCAGTTACTGTTTGATGTGTTCCAGCAGAGTTAGTAATGATTTCAATTGGATTTAAGGTATGAGCATGAGAGCAAATAGTCACATCAACATTTTGTTCATTTAAATAATTAGTATCTTTAACTACCTTATCCTGTGAATACATACTAACAGAATTAACATGATTATCGTCTAAGCTAAAACCATTTAAATGCTCAACATAAGCTAAAAGCCCAAATTTTATACCATTATTTTCATAATCTCTCTATTTAGCCCAAAAAGTTGAGACATTTTTTTTATGATCAATGTTAAAGTCAATCAAAGTTTTAAGTAATTGATAATTAACTTCTTGATCCCATTTTATCTTAATAAGCATTTTACTACAATTATAACCAGATTGCTCTAAAGCTTTTTCAAATTCTTGCATAGCTGCTGATTCAACTGCTATAGCGAAATGTTTTTTAGCAACACTAAAACCAATAATAAAAGTTCCATGATCAGTAAACATTGGTTGCTTCCAAGCAATTCTTTTATCTAAATTAGGATAATTATCACTAATCCACTTAAGAACTTCTTTTAGTTTTTTTTGATTTTCAGACTCAGTAATTGTGAATAAAAATTCATTAAACTCTTTCATATTAATACCTCTTTATAGTTATGTAATCACTCTAATTATAGACTATCTAAGCTAAAAATAAAACCTACAAGTTTTTCCTGTAGGTCTATTTCTAATTTTATAATTCTTCACCATTAGTTTTAATAACATTTTGATACCAATAGAAACTGTCTTTTTTGATTCTTCTAAGATCTTTTAAATCATCATCACTTCTATTTACATAAATAAAACCATAACGTTTTTGATAACCATTGCTGGTACTAAGAACATCTACTGCTGACCAAGGCAAGAAGCCAAATACTTCTACACCATGATTAATTGCATTTTTGATTGCTTGAAGATGATTTCTCCAATACTCAATTCTATACTCATCATGCACTCTACCATCTTTAGTTAAAACATCCCTAGAACCATAACCATTTTCTGTAATAAATAATGGTGCTTCATATCTTTGATAG
Source organism: Erysipelotrichaceae bacterium (assembly GCA_047971145.1). Classification (GTDB taxonomy): domain Bacteria; phylum Bacillota_I; class Bacilli_A; order Erysipelotrichales; family Erysipelotrichaceae; genus JBKDZL01. Next base: position 54,226 of record JBKDZL010000010.1, on the reverse strand, counting down.
ATATCCTTAAGTAAATACTCCATACCATCTGGATCTACTGTCCAATCCCAATCATTAGTATCAGCATTAGGATTCTTTAAATATTGATAATAATTAGGTTCCACTTCATAAGCTCCCATTTTACCCTTTTGTCCTGAAAGATTAGCTTCTGCTTCCGTATATACTGCATCTTTTTCTGGATATTTAACACATTTACTAGCATAATAGTTAACTCCTAAGTAATCAGATTTTACTTGAGCAATTATATCCATGTCACCTGCTTCAATTATTGGGGCCATACCTTTCGATTCTAAATATTTTAGTGCTTGTTTAGGGTATTTACCCTTAAAGTAAATATCTAAGTAAAATTGATTTTTGATATTCTCAGCATTTTGCATAGCTAAAACATCCTTAGGGTTTGATGTCAGAGGATAAATTGGTGAATAACCAATTGCTGCTCCTACTTTCCCATCTTTAACATATTTCTTAACCATAATACATGAGTGAGCATGAGCTAAGTTCAAGTGATGATTTATTTGATATTTAAGTTGTGGTTTATCTCTTAAAGATTCGGGAACGTAATTTTTCTTTGTCCAAAACTCTACAATAATACTTTGCTCGTTAATAGTTAACCATCTCTTCACTTTATCTTTGTAACGACGAATGACAAATTCAGCATATTGGCAATAATCATCAACACTTTGCCTGTCAATCCAACCACCGTATTTATCCACTAGAGCCATCGGCATATCATAATGGTATAATGTAGGAATAGGTTCAATTCCATTTTTTATCAATTCATCAATAAAATTATCATAATATTCCACACCTTTTTTATTTACTTTACCAACCCCTTCTGGGAAGATCCTTGACCAAGCAATTGAGAATCTATGAGAATTAAATCCACATTCCTTCATTAAAGCTATATCTTCTTTGTATCTATGATATTGGTCACTAGCCACTGAGGCATCGGCAAATCCAGTATTTTTATTTTGAACATCCATTTGTGATATACCTTTTCCATCTTCTAAGGCTGCACCTTCTACTTGATAAGCACTTGTTGATGCGCCCCACAAAAATCCATCTGGCATTTTATGATTATTCATTTATTTTCCTCCATTTTTATTTGCTGATCTTATTAATTTGATAAAATTATTAGTCATGTTATACTCAGACATTATTGTCATCAAAGTATCTTGAGCGTGGATGAATAATAATGGTATTTCATGTTTTATTCCTCGTGCTTCTTCTTGGATAATTTCCGTTTGTTTAACATGGGCAACTCTCAAGTATTCACTCGCTTCTTTAAGTAGGCTGTCTACTTTATCATTATGGTTTTCTCCAAATGCATCAGTAGCCGCCTTGATTGAATTTCTTGCATGCCCAGCATTTAAAATAATATCCATAGCAATTTTAATTATTTTTTCATCCATATTTTTCTCCAATATTAACTTATTATACACTTGTTACTTCGTTAGCCATTTCTTGTTTTTCGTATGCCTTAAAGAACGGATACCAAACTAAGGTATAAACCACCAATAATACAGCCCATAACAATATTGCTTTAAAGTCATCTGATACCAAAACAGAAGAAATAGGCATAGGCAATTTCACACCTGTTAATAAAATAGCTGGCACTTTAACAATACCACTAGTCATAAATATCCAAGTAATTATAGGACCAACTACTGCATTAATCCACATTGGCGGCATTAATAAAGGATTAAACGCCACTGGTGCTCCAAAGATAACTGGCTCATTAATATTAAATAATGATGGAACTATACATACACCACCCAATGTTTTGAGTTTTCTAGATCTGCTACGCATCATTAATAGCACTAAAGGCAAGGTAGCACCCATTCCTCCTAACCAAATAAATCCAACAAAAATTGTTTCTTGCGTTACAATGTTGGTTGCAGCTAAACCCTGAGCAACATTTTCAATATTTGCCGCAATTCCTGCTAACATTATCGGTGTGTAAACCGGCGATAATAACCAACTACTAATACCAAGAGAATAAAAGAATGCTGGTGTTAAACAAATTAATATAAACCCTGGTAATGTTTGACCAAAGTCATTAATTGGCGCAAACAATTCAGTCACTAAATTAAATATGTCAATTTTTAAATAATAAATGAATATCATCGAAGTAAACAATACAACAAACGCTGGAATGATTTGGTTAAACCAATTCAACATAAACTCAGGAACTGTTACATTATTTTTAAACGGATCCCATTTACTATACATATGCACAATAAACACACTAAACAGTCCTGCAACAAATGATATTAAAATTCCTTTAGGACCAAATCTACTGAACTCTACTGTTAATGATCCATCTGCAATTGTCGGATTTACCATCATCATAAATGAACTCAATGATATAATACCTGCAGCCAACTTATATTTGGCATGGTTCATAACCTTCATACCATGATAACCAATTAAGAATGCTAAGATTATTGAATACAAACCAAAACTAAAATTAAATAATGGTTGCATATCTGGTAAAGAAGGAATATATCCTCTTAATACATTATAAACCGAAATAACGGATCCTAATAAGATTGTCGGAAGTACTAACATAATTGAACCCGAAATAGTTTTAATCCATTTATTTTCTCCAATTTTATTCATTTTTGGAGAAAACTTTTCTTCTAAAAATTTGATAAAATGTTTCATTATATTCTATCCCCCTATTTATTAATTTCATCCAAGCTAAGTCTAAGCAAACCTGTACCATCTAATGAACCATATATCTTTTCGGGTATCACCATCATTGGTACCTGCTCTATATCAGCTTCAAGTTTTAAACCATCAAATTCATACGTCAGATGTGGACCTACTAGCAATAAATCTGCTCCTGCTAAATAAGAACCTACATCACTAACTGATACTGCATCAATTTTGATATCTAATTTTTCTTTTTTCGCTTGTTTACGCATGCTTTGAGCGATAAAGCCACTAGACATACCAGCTCCACAACACAATAATATTCTTTTCATATTTGCTCCCTTCGCTATTATGATATCAACAATTATTGCTTGTAAAACTTAATGTTTTTCCGATATTAGGAATATTGCATTTTCGTGTTAATACGAAAATAATAAACTACTCAATTTTAGTGACAATGCTATAATGTTTATATGTGAAGGAGTCTAATACATATGCGTAAAAACTTAATAAATTTATTACAATTATTATTAAATAATGACTCAAAAATACTTGGTAAAGATTTAGCCAAGTTCTTTAATGTAACAGTAAGAACAATCCAAAATTATATCAAAGAGATAAATATTATTTATCCAAATTTAATTGAACCGAGTTTTCGTGGTTATTCAATAACTGACAAAAAGATTGTGTTAAATATAATAAATAAATTCAATCAAACTCCACAATTTCCAGAAAACAACGAAGCTAGAGGAAAATTCATAATAAAAAGAATCTTAATCTCGAAATATAAAAGTATCAAAGTCTATGATCTAATCACAGAATTATATATTAGTATTTCTACTTTTAATAACGCAATTAATTCTGCAAGAAAACAATTAATAAAATATAATTTAAAAATCAATAGAAATAATAATGTTATTAACATAGAGGGTAAAGAATTAGATAAAAGAAAATTGATAAGTGATATTCTATATGAAGAATCTTCAAAAGGTATAAGTTTGGGGGAAGAAATATATAAATATTTTCCCAAAGAAATCGTTGAAACCGCTATTACCATCATTGAATACTTGATTGTTACACAGAAATATTCAATAAATGATTATATTAAACAAAATTTAACTCTTCACTTATCAGTTTTGCTTTTTAGAGTGCAAGCTGGCAATAAAAGTGGACTTGTTCCAAACTATCAATTAAACTCTGAAGATGAAAATCTATTGTACACTATATTAACAATAATAAGAAATAAACTAATGATTGAATTTGAAAAAACAGATCAAATTGAATTAATATTTTTAATTAAAACAAAAATCAATGTAAAGTTAGTATTAAATAATGATAATATCTTAGAATTAATAGAAAAATCTACATTTTTATTAGTTAGTAAAATTGTCGAAGAAGTAAATGATAAATATAGTATTAGCTTAAACAACGATTCATTTAAAGTACCCTTCTCTTTACATATTCAAAATTTACTTTTTAGATTACGAAATAATGAATACCTAAAAAATTCTTCCACTAATTCTATTCAAAAAAATTATCCTTTGCTATTTGATATTTCAGCTCATATAGCAATACTTATTAATGATGAAAGTGGCTTCAATTTATCTGATGATGAGATAGCCTTTATAGCATTACATATTGGAGCCGAATTAGAAAGACAAAAAACAAACACTGATAAGCTAAAAATAATAGTGGTAACTAAAGAATACTTAGATATTTCAAATAAATTAATTCAAAATATTGAAGAATACTTTTCTAATGAAATAGATATTATTGCTGTTTATAATGACTTTAACAAACTAACAGACCTTAATGATGTGGATTTAATTATATCAACAATTGACTCTAATGATTCTACTAAATTAAGTAGTGATATTGATACAATAATTATTCCATCTTTTAACATTTCAGAATCAAGACATTTAATTTATATTGCAATTCAAAAAATTGAACAAAGAAAGAAGTTAGACATCCTAATTACATATTTTGACTATTTCTTTAAGTCAAGCATCTTTAGTGTTTATAATGATATTGCAAACAAAGAAATTGCAATCAAAACTATTTGTGATTCACTACTATATCAAGGTTATGTTAGCCCAAAGTTTTATGAACATATTTTAGAAAGAGAAGCTTTAGCTTCAACCGCATTTGGCAAAGTAGCTATACCCCATCAAATAGTTGATATCTCTTTAAAGTCTGGTGTCTATGTAGCACTTTCAAAAAATGGAATTACCTGGAATGATACAACTGTAAATATTGTCTTATTAATTTCAATTGCACCAGAAGATAGAAAACTTTTCAAAATATTATACGAAGCACTACTCACATTCTTTACAGATGAAGATTTCATAATTAACCTAAGCAAATGTGATAGTTTTGATAATTTTAAAAATCAAATTTTTAAGCAAATAATAAATATTTAAATTTAAAATATTATTGTTCCTTTAATAAGAAAATGCAAGGAAATTTATTATTATTTCTTAAAACTAAAAGGACTGACATCAGCACAATGCAGACATCAATCCTTACAAGCTAATTTATAGTGTCCAACTTATTGGATTCATTTCTATAATGTGAGCTTCTTTAATTATTTACTCTGATTTTAAAGCAGCATCAAAGCTTATATTTGAAGGCTGAAAATCCATTTTACTAATATATTCAAAAGCTTCTTTAGCACCAACAAATCTATCCATACCACTATCTTCCCATTCAACCGCAACTGGTCCTTGATAACCTATTTGATTTAATTCTCTGGTAATACTATCAAAATCCACATTTCCATGACCTAATGAAACAAAGTTCCAACCACGTCTAGTGTCACCAAATTCAATATGTGAGCCCAAAATACCTGAGCGACCATCAAGCTTAACTCTCACATCTTTAGCATGTACATTATAAATATAATCACCAAAGTCTCGAATAAATAAAGCAGGATCCATACCTTGCCATTGTAAATGGCTAGGATCAAAATTTAAGCCTAATGTTTTACGATAATCCAAAGTTTCTAAAAGTTTTTTAGTTGTATAATAGTCAAAGGCAATTTCAGTAGGATGTACCTCTAAAGCTAATTTAACACCACACTCATCATAAACATCAAAAATTGGTGTCCACAATTCTTTAATCAGCGCAAAACCCTCTTCTATCCTAGCTGGTGTTGTTTGAGGAAAAGAATACCAGAAGGGCCAGATTGGCGAGCCTAGAAAGCAGGTCACAACCTTGACATCAAGAATTTTGGCAGCTCTTGCTACTTCTTTCATTTTTTCTGTTGCCCAAGCTCTAATTTGCTCAGGTTGATTAGCTAAATCATTGGGAGCAAAATTATTTAATCTTTTATCAAAATTATCGCCCACACACTGACCAATCAAGTGGGCACTTATTGCACTTATTGTCAAATTATATTTTTTTAATGTAGCTTTTATTTGCTCAACATATTCTTTTTCTTCAATAATTCTAGTGACATCTAAGTGAGCTTGAACTGCTAATTCTAATCCTTGGTAACCAATATCACTCATTTTTTGACATAGCTCATCTAAGCTTAAATCACCATATTGTCCACTACATATCGATATCATTCTTTTCATATTCTCTCCTAATAATTTACTTTAACTAAACTATTTTTATTAGCTGATTCTTCAGCAGCAATCACAACTCTCATCGCTTTACTAGCCTCAGTTCCTGTAACTGGTACTTCTTTATTATTTACAATAGCATCAACAAAGCCATCAATAACACCAGTGTTAACTCTACCATCATTGGTTTGCTCTTCATTAGAGGTCATTTGATCTAATTGGAATTTTTCAACCTCACCATTTTTCTTTTCAACAATCAAAGAATACTCAGGATCACTATAACACTTAATTATGCCCTCAGTACCATAAATTACAGTAGAATTATCTTCTTGTCCATAAAAGGTCCAACTGACATGCATGGTTCCTACTACACCATTTTCAGTTTTATAGATGCAATATGAATTATCATCAACACTAATAGGCTCACCATTTGGCAAACACTTATCTAAAGTTTTAATAGCAGAAATAACCTCAACGATTTTATCATCGAGTAAGTAGTGAATCAAATCAGTTTTGTGCACCCCTAAATCAGCCATAGCTCCAAAGTGAGCTAACTTCTTGTCAAAGAACCAAGAGTTTTTTTCACCCGTCCAACCCTCAGGTCCTGGATGACCAAACACTGTTCTAAAACTTAAAATTTTACCAATTTCATTATTTTTAATTAACTGATGGGCCTTTTTATGAGCTCCAGCAAATCTTTGATTATGCCCGATCATCAATTGTACACCATTGTTTTTGGCTGCCTTAATCATCAGCTCACACTCTTCTATAGTAATAGCCATGGGCTTTTCACACAAAACATGTTTTTTCGCTTCTAAAGCTTGAATACTGATACTAGCATGGGCAACATTGGCAACACAAACACTAACAGCATCAATATCCATTGCTAATAACTCTTCAATACTATCACAAACTTTAGCACCATATTTTTCTGCTAAGGCAACTGCTCTTTCTTTTCTACTATCATAAAAAGCCACAATTTTACTATTTGGATTCTCATGATATTCAGGAGCATGACGAACCTCAGTTATCTTACCGCAACCGATAATACCAATTTTTAACATATTGAACCTCTTTCTATTTTTTTCTATTCTGTAAATTCTGTATTAAAACTGCAATAACAATTATCGCTCCACTAATGGCTCCATTTAAGAAAGAAGACACATCAGCACTAGTTAAAATATTACTAATTATTTTAAACATCAAAACCCCTAAGAAGGTTCCCATGATTTTACCCTTACCGCCACTCATAGCAGTACCACCAATCGCAACTGCTGCGATGGCTTCCATTTCATAACCAACAGCTGCATTAGCTGAAGCTACTGCCGTTAATCTTGAAGCATATAAAACAGCTGCCAATCCACACATAATACCAGTAAAAGTAAAGACTAAGATTTTTGTTCTATCGACACTAATACCTGCTAATTTTGCAGACGTTTCATTACTACCAACTGCATAGATATGCTTACCAAACTTAGTTCTTTTCATAATTATATTAAAAACAATAGTTACAGCAATAAATATTATCATCATATAAGGAATAGTGAAACCAAAAATATTTAAGCCACCCACCGCAATTTCTCTAAAGCCTTCATAAATACTTCTATCAACTGTAAAAGGTCCACCCTGACCATAAAAATTTATAATTGAGCGACAAGCAGTTTGCATAGCCAAAGTAGCAATCATCGCCGGCAAATGCCCCTTAGCCACCAATAAACCATTAACAGTTCCAATAATTGCCCCACCAACTAAACAAAACAACAACATTATCCAAACACTACCAGTACTATTTAAAACACTAATACCAAAACCACCAAGCAAGGCAACCTGCGAGCCTACAGAAATATCAATCTGCCCGGCTGAGATAACCATACTCATACCCATAGCAATTAAGCCAATCATCGTACTTTGAACAAAGATATTAGAAATATTATTCCAAGTAAAGAAATTAGCATTTAAACTTGCCGCAATCATTATTAGTAAGAAAAAAGACAACCAATAACTATAATCCTTAACTATTTTACCCAAAATCTCCCTAGTCGTTAAACCTTGAAACGTTTTAAACATTTGCAATCTCCTTTTCTAATGATCCTGTTGAATACAGCATAATATCTTTCTCACTAAAATCCGCTCTAGCAAGATCCGCTTGAATTCTACCTTTATATAAAACCAAACAACGATCCGCAACTTTATAAATTTCTGGAAACTCAGCACTAAAAACAATAATCGACTTACCAAGTTCCGCTAATTTTAAAATCAAATGATAGATTTCAAATTTTGCCCCAACATCAATTCCCTGTGTCGGATTATCAAACAACATAATATCAGCATCAGCTTCTAACCAACGACCTAAAATAACTATTTGTTGATTACCACCTGATAGTGAAGTAATGACATTATTAGTGTTGGAAACTTTTATTCTCATCGCTTTTTTCTGTCTTTCAAAGCGTTGATCTTCTTCTTTATTACTAATTAATAATTTTTTTAACTTGGTATTAAAATATGCCATTGACATATTATCGTAAATTGAAAGATCATTAAATATCCCTCTTTCTTTACGCATTCTTGGTACCAAGGCTACTCCTTTTTTCATAAAATTAATAATTTTTGCGTGTTTTTTCATTTCAATATTATTTATTTTAATCGAACCAGTATATTTTTCAGCACCAAATAAAGCATCCGCAATAGCTTCTCGACCTGAGCCTTGTAAGCCAGTTATAGCTAGTATTTCACCTTTTTTTAATTTAAAATTAACATCACTAAACAAATCACTACTAAAATCACTAACCTCTAAAATAACTTCTTCTTGACTATGATTAATTTTATAATCAAAGCTATCTTCAGCTAAATTATGGCCAATCATCATTTCAGTGATTTCATTTACTTTTATATCTGCGAAATTACCTTGGGCAACATACTGACCATCTCTCATGATAAAATATTTCTTGCAGATTTCGAATAATTCAGGCATTTTATGAGAAATAAAAATAAAACTAACTCCTGTCTCACTTAGTTGCCTCATTAAATTAAATAAATTATCAATTTCTGTTTGAGATAGCGCAGTTGTCGGCTCATCCATAATTATTAATTTTGATTCAAACAACAATGATTTAGCAATTTCAATTAATTGTTTTTCAGCCACCTGTAAATCACCAACAATACTTGTAGGATTAATATTTACATTCATGCGTTTAAAAACTTCCTGACACTTAGCAATCATTTCATTAGTTTGAGTAATACCCATTTTAGTAATTTCTTGGGCTAAAAACATATTTTCGACTACACTTAATTCATTACATAGATTCAATTCTTGATGAATGAATCTAATTCCATAATTGCTGGCCTTATGTGCATTGGTTATATGCACTTTTTTACCATCGATAAAAACTTCACCTTTTGTTGCTGGTAAAACACCAGCTAAAACATTCATTAAGGTTGACTTTCCAGCACCATTTTCTCCAAGTAAACCAATTATATCTTGTGAGTCAATTGTGAAATTAACATTGTCGACTGCTCTTACTGGTCCAAAGTCTTTCACAATATTTTTCATTTCAACTAACATTGATTTCTCCTTTCTAAAAATAAAAGCCGGCCGAAACCGGCTATTATTAAAACTTTTTATTCAAAGATACTATAACGTTCAGTATAAATATCACTAGCTCTGTATGCTTCAAAGTCAAATTTAACATCACCACCTGCATTAGAAATAGCAAATGTTGGAATTAAATAAGTACCGTCAACTAATGTTGCACCAGTATACTCTGTTCCTTGAGCAGCAGAAATACCAAGACGAATAGCTTCACGCACCATAGATGGAGCAAAATAATAAGTAATTAATTTAGTTGATAAGGCAGTATTATCAAATTTTTCTAAAGTTTCATTACGACCACCAATAGAAGTGATTAATTTTAAGTTACTGATATCAGCATCACCAGTATAACCTTCTAAAGCATTCATAATTCCATCAGTGATTTCATCATCATGAGTAACAATTAAGTCAAGACTGGCAATATCATCAGCACTAGATCCTGCTAACCATTCTTCCATTTGGTTTTGAGCTGTTTCTGAACTCCAATTAGTAACAAAAGTTTCTTTTAATTGAGTAAATTTCTCAGCATCGATTACATCATCCATACCTTGAGAACGTTGAACACCAACAGTAGAAGCATCACCGATAAATCTTAAATAATTTACATGATCATCATCAGCATAGAATGTTGTTAAGTATTCACCCATTTGTGTACCAATACCAACATTATCACCCATAATATCACCAACAAAATTTTCTGCAGTAAAATCAGAAATTAAGCGATCATAAATTACTAACTTAACACCAGCATCGACAACAGTTTGGGCTGCACTTCTTAAAGCTTCACCTTCCATTGGCCATAAAACAATTACATCAGGATCAGCACTAGCAAGTAAATTTTCAATTTCTGTAATTTGACTTGAAGCTTCTAGTCCATCTTTAACAATTACTTCAATATTTTGGTCACTGTTATTAATAGTTTCTGCTTCACTTCTCGCATGCGCTAAACTCTCTCCAGTAAAACCATGGTCACCAGATGGTACAACAACACCAATAACAATTTTCTCACCATCATTACCAGTTGGCTCAGTATCACCACCACAACCAACAACCGCAAGCATTAATACTAATACTAATACTAATTTTAAACCATTTTTCATTTTCATTCCTCCTTTATGGTTTTATGATTAACGGTCTGCCACCGTAAAATCTAACTTAAATTACTGATTCTCTAAGAACTAACTTGTGTTTTAGAATTTTATTACCAGCAGTTTCAACTTTTTTCAATTTACTTTGAATCATTAACATTGCTTCACTACCTAATTCATAGCAAGGTTGATGCACAGTTGAAATCTGTGGATCAGCCATTTGGGCATATTCTAAATTATCAAAGCCAAAAACCGAAACATCCTCAGGTACTCTAACACTCAATTCTTTAAACATTGATAATGAGCCTAATGCTAAAATATCGGAAATACAAAACAAACCATCAATTTTTTCACCACTTTCAATTAGTTTTTTGATTATTTTTTTGGCACTAGCGAAAGAATAGTCATTTGAAGCCTTAATAATTTTTTTATTCGCATTTTTAATGCCATATTTAAGCGCAGCTGCAATAAATCCTTCCTCTCTTAATTTTGTGGAAATATATTTATTACTACTACTCATTAACCAAATATTTTTCAATCCTTTTTTTAACAAATATTCCATTGCATCATAGCCGGCTTGATAATTATCAATAGAAATATGATCAATCTTGGCTTCAGGATTATATTCACTACAGAAAACTACAGGATATTTTTTAGCATACTCACTCCAATGGGTATCATCCGCATTAGTTGCTAAGACTATCGCTCCATCTGCTCTTTTTGAATCTAACATTTTCATAAATTCCAATTCTAATTCCAACTCATTATTAGTGGTGCAAACAAATGTACTATTACCACTTTTTCTAGCTGTTTCGGTTATTCCAGTGATAATATTCCCATAATAAGGGTTAGAAATATTAGGAGTAACTATTAAAATAGCCCCACTGATTTGTTTTCTTAAGTTTCTCGCTGATAAATTAGGCTTATAAGCTAATTGCTTAATCGCATCATTCACCTTTTCTTTAGTTGCAGGAGCAACATAACAAGTCGCATTAATAACTCGAGAAACAGTTGCGACTGAAACACCTGCCAATTTAGAAACATCACTAATATTAATATTTTTAATCTTCATTCTCACCTCATGTAATCAATTACATAGATTGATAAAAAATCATTATTTAAAATTTTGATCTTTTTATAATCTTATGTTATCAAAAAAAATATTTATTTGCAAACGCTTTCTTCAAACTCTGAAATATTATCTCTAAAGAAATCAATCATATGTTACATTTTTAGTGTTTTCTTATAAATTAGGCATATATATATTATTATACCAATGCATCAAGACTTTTAAATCTCAGTATTATTATATGACTGATTATTGTAACCATTGGCAAAGCTTATCCCTTGAATAAATCAACAGCTTTTATAAAAATAACTCAGTCTATATCCAATCCTATTAAGTAATTATGTGTAAAATGAATTATCTTATTAAAATATTAAACTACTTAATTAAAGATAATATGCTATGATATTACTATGAATAAAATTGATGTTGCAGTACACCAGTTTGTATTAGTAGATTATAATGACTTCGATGGCAAAGCTGTAAGAAGTATTTTTTATGTCGTTAATGTGGAAAAAACCGGTGATGGTTATAATTTTATTGCTTGTAAAGTATCTAGTCGCTCTTTTGGTAAGTTTTGTGTTAAGTGTGAGCCTGATAAAGATAACAAGCTAGATAAGCTTAGTTATATTAATGTTACCAAGATTCATGTTTTTAAGAAAAATCAATACGTTAATACAATTGGTCATGCCAATCGCAAACTTAAAAGTATTCTAGCTGTTACTTACAACAAATTTTTAAATAGTTTAGCTCTTGATATTCAACAAGATATCACCCCTGTTCACAGAAAGAAAACTGCTACTAAAAAAACTAGTGTAAAGAGTACTGATACCAGAGGTAAAGCTAAAAAAGTTAGCAAAAAAACTGTTACTAAGAAAACTACCAGCAAAAAACACAACAAACAACAAAAACCTGTTGTTACCAGTAATCCCCATTATGATGACAGTAAAGAAAAAAAATTATTCTTTTTTACTAGAAAAAAACAACAAAGAAAAAAATCTAATTAAGCATAATTTGAAATGCTTCACAGCTAAAAAATTAGTTTTTTTTATAATGCACTAAAGCTTTTAATTTTTAATTCTTTATAACCAGTGTTTTTATCATATAATCTTGTCAATTCAATATCATTAAAAATCATTATCACTATTTCTAAGGTAGTATCAACAATACTTCCATCTAATAAATGACCACCATAACAATTGAATTCTTTATCAATGGTACCAATATGTAAATGAAGACCATCGCTAGAAATAGTTCCACTTAGGGAAAGGACCTCAACTTTTATTGCTTGATTATATTCATTATCAGCTTCAGCTAACCTAATGTGTAAATGCTTCAAACAACCAACTGCACTAATAATACAGCCAGAAGTAATATTCAACGCTTTTAATTCTTTTTTAACATCAGCATTCTCTGCTAATCTAATAACTTTAATCATAATAGCTCCTTCTTTCTCTTATTATACCTTTTATTATTTCTATAGCAAAAAAGTGGCTGGAACCACTTCTTGCAAACTTTGGGGAAAGTTATGAAAAATTAAATAAATAATTTAACTCTTCTATCATAACCCCTTTGTGTGTATTCTATTTGTTTTATTTGTGAAATTTTTATGAAATTTTATTTTCTAAAATAAGCAATTCCGGCAGCATTAGGTCCAATATGGGTACCGACAATTGCCCCTAAAGCAATAGTTTCACCCTTGATATATTCCAATTCACTTTTCAGAATCTCTAAATTTTCATCATTATATGAGTATAAAAACTTTATGGGCATTGTGTTGTCAATAGACTCATTAACTGTAGTTGCGACTAATTTAGCAGCCGCCTTAAATCCTCTTGCTTTACCCACATTCGCTAATTCACCATCAACACAAGTAATGATCGGCTTAATTGATAAAACACCACCAACTGCACCACTAACCTTTGATAATCTACCACCTTTAACTAAGTATTTTAAAGTATCAACTACAGCTCTAATTTCTACTCTGGGTATATCTTTTTTTAAAGATTCAATTACCTCAGTATAACTTTTACCAGAGTTAATTAGTTGAATAGCTACCTCAATAATTAAACTTAAGCCAGCGGTTGTTTGTCCAGTATCGATAACAGTGATATTATCACGCTTTACCTCTTCTTTGGCAATAAGGGCTGCCTGCATTGTTCCACTTAAACCTGAGGCAATCATTAAACAAATGATATCATCCTCAGGATATTTATTATATTCTTCAATAAATCTTTGGGGTCCAGCTAGTGAAGTCGTAGGTAATTCTGAGCAATCTGCTAGCTTATGATAAAATTCTTCTTTACTTATATCTATACCATCATAATAACTAGCTGAACCAAAATTTAAAGCCAGTGGTATCATCGCTATATTATTTTTTTCACAATATTTCTTAGTTAAATCACTACTACTATCAGTAATTATCCTTATCATAAATATCTCCTTCAATAATTATCTAATTATATAATTATTAGCAGTATTAAGCAAATTAAAACGCAAGTGAACTTGCGTTTTAATCAATTATTTAGAAATAGCGAAATATAGAATAAAGATGGCGACTAACAACCAAATCGCTAATCTAATTTTACCACCCTTACCACTAGCCACAGAAGCTAATGCATAAGTAATAAAACCAAAGGCAATACCATCTGAGATAGAATAAGCAACTACCATCATTATAATAGTAATAAAACCACTAGCTGCACTTACCATATCATCCCAATCAATTTCTTTTAATTGTTTAGCCATTAAAATACCAACCACAACTAAAGCTGATGTTGTAACTGAAGAGGTAACCATACTCAAAAGTGGTGAAAATAAAACTGCAACAAAGAATAATAACCCCGCAACTACTGCTGTTAAACCAGTACGACCACCAACCTCAATACCTGAGGTAGACTCGATATAAGCAGTGACAGTAGAAGTACCAGCTGCAGCACCAATTACAGTACCAATAGAATCAGCCAATAAAGCTTTTTCCACATCTTTCAGCTCACCTGTTTTCTTATCCATAATATCCGTTTCATGGGCAACTGCCAATAAAGTACCAGCTGTATCAAAGAAATCAACAAACAAGAAAGAAAAGACCACTACAAAAGCTGTCGAAGGATTACTAAACAACTCACCAAAGCCCTGAGTAAAAGCACCAAAAGTTGAAAAATCAAAATCAGCAGAAACTACACCGGTAAAAACTGGCATATTAGTAACTCCCAACATACTTAAAACAACACCTACTATAGCCGTTAAAACTAAGCCATAAAAAATACCCGCTTTAACTTTTTTAATAACTAAAGTTAAAGTTACCACGATACCAAATAAAGCTAATAAAACAGCAGGATCATGCATATCACCAACGCTAACACCAGTCGCTACAGAAGGAACAACAATTCCGGCATTTTGCAAACCAACAAAAGCAATAAAAAAACCAATTCCTGCCCCAATTGCAATACGCAAATTCCTAGGAATTAGCTCCAAAATAAACTTTCTTAAGCCAGTAATAGAAATAATTAAGAAAATCACACCTGAAACAAAAACTGCAGCTAAAGCCGCTTGCCAACTAAAACCATTAGTTAAAACAACAGTATAGGTAAATAAAGCATTAACACCCATTCCTGGAGCTAAAGCCACTGGATAATTGGCAACTAAGCCCATTACCAAACAAGCAATACCTGATGATAATGCAGTAGCCAAGAACACCGATTGCATTGGCATACCAGCATCACCCAACATAGCCGGATTTACTCCTAAAATGTATGCCATAGTTAAGAAAGTAGTAACACCCGCAATTACTTCGGTTTTTACATTAGTTTTCTTACTAGACAACTTGAACAATTTTTCTAACATTTTTATCCCCCTTATCGTTCACTATCCCGTTAAACTAGTAGTAAGAAGATTATGGTCTTCTTGTAGAAACGCCAACACCAAATTAGTTAGCTTATACGGGAAATACTAACTTAGTATAACATATTTATTTCTCAACTTTTAAAAATAAAAATATTTACTAAAATACTTCACAAAAAAAGAGCCCTAGGCTCTATTTATCTAAACAATCTAATATTTCTAAAATTCTATTTAAATCTTTAGTTCCAGAATATTTAATTGTGATTTGTTTGTTATCAACCTTAACTATAGTTTGCAATTTCTCAGCAATAATTTTCTCAACATTAATTAAGTCCTTATCTTTTTTAATATTGGTAGTTGTTGGCTGCTTAGTTTTAACTAGGTTTTCCACTTGTCTAACTGAGAGACCCTCATTAATTATTTTTTCAGCATACTCATTGATTTTTTTCTGATCATTAAGAGTAATTAGTGGTCTAACATGACCCATTGCCAATTTACCAATTGCGACTAATTCTTGAGTTTGCTTAGGTAGTTTCAATAATCTTAAAGTATTAGTAATATGAGCTCTTGATTTATTAACTCTAGTAGCTAAATTCTCTTGAGTATAATTTAAAGATTCAATCAATTTTTGATAAGCATTGGCTTCTTCTATTACATTAAGATTTTCTCTTTGAATATTTTCCAATAAAGAAATTTCCATCATTTGCTGATCATCAAAATCAACAATAATCACAGGTACTTCAGTCACATTAGCTAATTTAGAAGCCCTTAAGCGACGCTCACCCGCAATCAAAATATAACCATTAGCACCTTTTTTAACTAATAGTGGTGTAAAAATACCATGTTGCTTGATTGATTCTGCCAATTCATTTAAGCTGGCTTCATCAAAAACCTTACGAGGTTGATAAGGATTAGCTTTTATATCTTTTACTTTTATTGTATCAGTTGGACCAGAATTTTCTAATTCGTCAATAACATTATAAAGATCATCTCCATAAATATTAGCTAAGCCTTTTCCTAATTTATTCTTTGCCATTTTGTTGATCCTTTCTTAAAAATTCTTTGGCTAGAGCTGCATAACCCTTAGCTCCGCTTGAATTAACATCATATTCAAAAATAGATTTACCAAAAGATGGTGCTTCTGACAATCTAACATTACGCTTAATATAAGCCTCATAGACTTTATCTTTGAAATACTTCCTAACTTCTTGTTGAACTTCTAATGATAAGTTTGTTTGACTATTAAACATTGTTAAAAGTACACCCTCAATCTTTAAAGAACGATTGAAAAGTTTTTGCACCAATCTAATAGTTGATAATAATTGAGTTAAACCTTCCAAGGCATAAAATTCACACTGAATTGGAATAATAACGGAATCAGAAGCCGTAAGAGCATTAGTATTAAGCAATCCCAAAGAAGGAGGACAATCAATAATAATATAATCATAATTAGCCTCTACTTCAGCTAATTTATTTTTTAATAACTTTTCTCTACCAGCTTCATAATTAATCATTTCAATATTAGCTCCAGCTAAATCAATAGAAGATGGAATGATATCCATTGGTGGAGCTTTTAGTTTTTGAATAGCATCAGCAGTTGGTATATCGTTAAATAAAATATCATTGATAGATATGGCTTTCTTACTTTTATCAGCTCCTACCCCCGTTGTTGCATTGCCTTGAGGATCAAAGTCAATTAATAATATTTTTTGTTTTAAGTAAGCTAAGGCCGCAGCTAGATTAACACTAGTTGTAGTTTTACCTACCCCACCTTTTTGATTTGCAATCGCAATTATTTTTCCCACAGTATCTCCTATTTCTTAAATTTAATTTCAATAATATATTCTTCTTCACTATCTTGATAATCAACTACCATATCCATGCCGAGATTTTCGACTAATTTAATTGCTTCATTAATAGTATTAACTCCTAATCTAATTTGCTTAGATGCTCGCCATTTTATTGCTTTCTTAGGAGCTTTTTTAGGCTTATTAATTAAAGCTTCAGTTTGGGCTACATTTAAATTTTTTGCTGTTATTTCTTGTAATATACTAACTTGCTGATCAGAGTTAACACTTAATAAGGCTCTACCATGGCGCTCACTAATTGCTTTATTATTAATAGCGTCAATAGCCTCAGGTGCTAAGCTTAATAATCTAAGTTTATTAGCAATTGCTGATTGCGATTTCCCAAGGGTAATAGCCAATTCTTTTTGAGTAAGATTTTGATTAGCTAATATTGCTTGTATTGCTAAAGCTTCTTCTATTGGCGATAAATCCATTCTTTGAAGATTTTCTACTAAAGCAATATTGGCAGCTTTATTATCATCTACTGCTAAAAGGATAACTTCAACTTTTTCTCTATTCAAAAATTTTAAAGCTCGATATCGGCGCTCACCTGCAATAATTTGATATTTTTTATGAAGTTTTCTAACTACAATTGGTTGAATTAAACCATTTTCTGATATAGAATTGGCTAATTCTTTAATGCTATTTTCATCAAAATTACTGCGAGGCTGATTAGCATTAGCTTCAATATCATCAATATTAATTCTTACTATTTTTACCATGATTACCTCTTTTTAGCCTTTTAATTGTATCACAAGATAGCCAATCTTTATAAAGGTTTTTTCTTCATTAAGCTAAACTTACGAGGATAGCCCCTTGGAGTTTTATTAATTTTTTTAATATAGATATTAATTCTGGTTTGATCAGCATAATTATGTTTAGTCCAACGCTCTATTTTTCCAGCTAATTTACTAATCGCACCCTCTGCTAAGTCTAATTCTTCTAATCCTTTAATACCTTTAAGGGCAATAAAATAGCCATCTTTTTTAA
Organism: Erysipelotrichaceae bacterium; assembly: GCA_047971145.1. Taxonomy (GTDB): domain Bacteria; phylum Bacillota_I; class Bacilli_A; order Erysipelotrichales; family Erysipelotrichaceae; genus JBKDZL01. The sequence goes on along the minus strand of JBKDZL010000010.1, from coordinate 35,579 downwards.
CTAATGGTAAGCATAATTCACTTAATATTGGTAAATTTGCTACTGCTCTTGAAACGACAAAATCATATTCATCTTTATGTTTATATGCATAATCCTCTGCTCTGACATGTAAACAGCTCACACCATGCAAACCTAATAGATCAGTAAGTTCATTTAAAAATTTAATTCTTTTAAGTAGTGGTTCAATAATAATAATCTCTAAATCAGGTCTTAAAATTTTTAAAGGTATACTAGGGAAACCCGCACCAGAGCCAACATCTACTAAAGTTCCACTAAAATCTCTATCAATTAGTATTAATAAACTATCATAGAAATGCTTACTAAAAACTTCATCTTTATGGGTGATCGCAGTTAAATTATACTTTTGATTTTCTTGGATCAGAAATTCATAATATTTTTCAAATTGTTCTAATTGTTGATCACTTAGCTCAATGTTATATCTTAAAAGAGCTAATTCAAATTCTTTAATATTCATGATTTTATTATACTACAATATTATGGTTTACTAGTGTATAATTATAAACAGAGGTGAATTATGAAATTTGAAAGAGGAATTATCAAAATTAGCCATATTATTTATATCATCATTGCCGCTGCTGCTTTTGTCGGTTTTTTTAATTATGCCTTAGTTTTGAATTCAATTAATTTTATTATTAGTTTGCTTACGCCCTTTTTTGGTGGATTAATGATTGCGGTCTGTATTGATATTTTAGGTAAACGTTTAAGAAAGTGTTTTTTCAGCAAATCTAAGAGTAAGCATATTCAATTGATATCTACTCTAATTTCCATTTTAATAATTTTAGTAGTCTTAATAACTATTTTAATAATTTTAATACCTCAACTTACTAACAGTACTTCTCGTTTTATCAATTTATTCCCAACTTATTATGGTGATTTTAAAGTTTGGGCAATCGATATTGTCAATCGATTTGGTTTAGATCCTAATACTTTTAATAATTTTGTCTTTAATTATAATGATTTATTTAATCAAATCAGTAGTTTCATCACTACTAATGGTAATGATATTTTCAGTTTTGCTAGTGGAGCATTTTCTGTCTTGTTCACTACCTTTTTAATGATTGTCTTTGCTTTGTATATTGTTTTCGATAAAGAAGCCTCAATTTTAGCTTATAAAAAGTTTATCTATGCTATATTCAGAAAAGATGTTGCTGAATTTATTAATGAAATCACTTATATGTCTGTTAAATCTTTTGATAATTTTTTATCAGGACAATTACTTAATGGTTTATTTGTGGCCTTGAGTACTTATGCAGTATTATTACTTTTTGGTATTCCCTATTCATTGTTGGTCGCAACTATTACTGGTGTTTTTTGTATCATTCCCGTTATTGGTCCGCTGATTGCGCTAATACCTTCAGCTTTCATTCTATTAGTTGCTGATCCTTCAGGCTTTGTTGTTTATGCTATTGCCTCAATAGTTATTTCACAAATATCTGGTAATATAGTTTTTCCGAAAATTATGAGTGAAAAAAGTAATTTGCCAGGTATTTTAGTGTTATTATCAATTACTGTTTTTGGTAATATCTTTGGCTTAATTGGAATGTTATTGGCGATACCATTTACTTCTATCGCATATAGTTTATATGTAAATTATATTGATCATCGCCTAAAGAAAAAGAATTTAGACCATAAGCTAAATTCTCTTAAATAAATATTAAAATAAATGAGCCCACTAAATAGGCTAAAGCTATCGTAGTGATAAAATATAATACTAAGGCAAATTTTACTTTGCCTTTTTTAAATATTCTAGCAAAATCTATTTCACTTAGTACCAAACCACAAATGACAAAAGCTAAAGCATAGATCATTGCTTCTTGAAATTCCACACCCATTAATCAAACATCCCCAATCTATTTATTGCTCTTGATAGAGCAGCCTGAGCTCTAAGAAAATCACTACCAGTTTCTTTTAATTGTTTTTCAGCCCGCTGTTTGGCTGCTTTAGCTCTTTCAATATCAATTTCATCTTTACTCTCAATGGCTTCTACTAAAAAACTACACTCATTATCACTAAATTGTAAGATGCCCTCACCAATAGCATACTCATCACTTTTATTTCCTTTTTTCAATAATAAATGACACACTTTGGTCTTGACTACTAATGGTGCATGATTACTTAAGATAGTTAAATCACCATCATGCGCCCTTACCAACAAACTATCAATGTCATAATTATTATAAACACCCTGAGGTGAAACAATCTTTAATTTAAACATTGAGAGTTTTGGCCTTTTCTATTGCTTCTTCTATTGTCCCTACATTATGGAAGGCTAGCTCTGGTAAATCATCATGTTTACCATCAAGAATGGCTTTAAATGATTTAACCGTATCTTTGACATTAACATAAGTTCCCTTAATTCCAGTAAATTGATGAGCCACAAAGAAAGGTTGAGATAAGAAATTACGAATACGTCTTGCTCTTGCTACAACTGTCTTATCTTCATCACTTAATTCATCCATACCTAAAATAGCAATAATATCTTGTAAGTCTTTATATCTTTGTAAGATTGTTTGAACTCTATGTGCTACCTCATAGTGCTCTTTTCCCACCACATATGGATCCAACATTCTACTAGCAGATTCTAAAGGATCAACAGCTGGATAGATACCTAAAGCCGCAATTCCTCTATCCAAAACAGTTTTAGCATCTAAGTGAGTAAAAGCAGTCGCAGGAGCGGGATCTGTCAAATCATCAGCAGGAACATAAACAGCCTGTATTGAAGTGATAGAACCATCTTTTGTAGAGGTAATACGCTCTTGTAATTGACCCATTTCTGTAGCTAAGGTTGGCTGATATCCAACTGCTGAGGGAATGCGACCCAATAGCGCTGATACTTCCGAGCCTGCTTGTGTAAATCTAAAAATATTATCAATAAACAATAAAACATCCTGACTCTCACTATCTCTAAAGTGCTCAGCCATAGTTAAACCTGTCAGTGCAACTCGCATTCTAGCACCAGGTGATTCATTCATTTGTCCATATACTAAGACAGTTTTATCAATAACCCCACTATCACTCATTTCGTGATATAAATCATTTCCTTCTCTAGTGCGCTCACCAACACCCGCAACCACAGAAATACCGCCATGCTCTTTGGCAATATTATGAATTAACTCTTGCATAACTACAGTTTTACCAACACCAGCGCCCCCAAACAAACCAACTTTACCACCCTTAGCATAGGGACAAAGCAAATCGATTACTTTAATACCAGTTTCTAAAATTTCAGCGGAAGTCTGTTGTTGATCAAAAGCTGGCGCAACTCGATGAATAGGGTTACGCTGAATATCTGATGTTAATGGCTCTTTTTCATCAATTTCATCACCTAAAACATTAAACATTCTGCCCAATACAGCATTACCTACTGGTACTGAAATCGCAGCTGCAGTATCAAAGGCTTCCATACCTCTAACTAAACCCTCAGTAGAGCCCATCGCAATACACCTAACAACATCATCTCCTAAATGTTGAGCTACCTCAACCACTAAGCGACCATCATTTAAGGGAATTTCAATCGCATTATAAAGTGAAGGTAGCTTACCTTCTTGAAATTTAATATCAATTACCGGTCCAATTACTTGGCTGATTTTTCCCATTGCTTTATTCATTGTTTCCTCCTATAAGGCATTAGCCCCACCAACAATTTCAGATATTTCCTGAGTAATTGCGGTTTGTCTTGCTTGATTATATTGTAATTTATACTTATCAATAAGCTCTTGAGCATTATCAGTCGCATTCTCCATGGCTAATCTACGGCTAGCTTGCTCACTGACTTTAGTTTCTAAAAAATAACTATACAACAATGAAGCCAATACCATTGGCATCATTTGATCTAAAATAGTTTGACTATCAGGCTCAAATTCCCAGCTATTTGTTCTTTTAGTTTTATCTGCTTCACTAACAAAAGGTAATAAAGTAACTTCCCTGGGCTCAAAGGTAATCGTATTGACAAACTTAGTACAAATAATAGTAACTCGACTGTATTCTTTGTTTAAATAAGCATTGATAATATTATTAGCCAATGTTGAAAAAACACTATATTCAACATCATCACCAGGATAACTATCTTGATAAGTAATACCACGATTATTCATCATATTACGACCTTTATTACCAAAAACCACAACAGTATCATCTTTAGTCAATTTATCCTGTAATAATCTAATCGTATTAATATTATAGCCACCACACATTCCCAAATCAGAAGTATAGACAATATATAAAGACTTCTCAGTGTTAGCTTTTATTAAATAAGGGCTATTAGTATCTGATAGATTTTCAATAATTTTACTAATCATTTTATTTAACTCTAAGGCATATTCAACACCAGCCTGATAAGACTGTTTCTCTTTGTTAAGTTTAGCCGTTGCCATTAATTTCATCGCAGCCGTAATTTTATGAATTGACTCAACTGATTTAATTTTATTTTTAAAACCTGCTTTATTTGCCATTAATTTTGATATCCTATAAAAGTTTTAGAAAATTCACTAATTGCTTCAATAAATGCTTTTTCTAACTCATCATCAAAAGCTTGATTTTCTTTTAATTTATCAAACAAATTCTGATATTTACTATGTAAATAATCATGCATTTGACTTTGATAATTACCAATATCTTCCAAAGCAACATGAGTTAAAAATTTATGCTTAGCCGCAAACAAAGATAATATTTGATCATAAACATCCATCGGTGCATACTGCTCTTGCTTTAGTAGTTCAGTTAATCTTGCGCCATGATCAATAGTCGCCTTAGTGGCCGGATCTAAATCTGAGCCAAATTGGGCAAAAGATAATAGTTCTCGATATTGAGCTAAATCTAACTTCAATGATGAAGATACTTGTTTCATCGCTTTAATTTGCGCAGCACTACCTACTCTAGAAACTGATAAGCCACTATCAACTGCTGGCCTAATACCCGCATTAAATAATTCTGTTTGTAAAAATAATTGACCATCAGTAATTGAAATTACATTAGTAGGAATATAAGCAGAAATATCACCAGCTTGAGTTTCAATAATTGGTAAAGCAGTCAGAGACCCTCCACCATAATTTTCATTTAAACGAGCTGCTCTTTCGAGTAGTCTAGAGTGTAAGTAAAAAACATCACCAGGATATGCCTCACGACCCGGTGGTCTTCTTAAAAGCAATGATAGGGTACGATAAGCCACAGCATGTTTTGATAAATCATCATAAATAATTAAAACATCATCACCCTGTTCCATCCACTCCTCACCAATAGCACAACCTGAATAAGGGGCAATATATTGTAATGGTGCTGACTCACTTGCAGTTGAAACCACGATAGTTGTATATTCCATAGCTCCTTTTTGTCTTAGCTTTTCAACAATTTGAGCAACTGTTGAAGCTTTTTGGCCAATCGCCACATAAATACACTTAATACCCGTTTCTTTTTGATTAATAATAGTATCAACAGCAATAGCAGTTTTACCAGTTTGTCTATCACCAATAATCAGTTCCCTTTGACCCCTACCAATTGGAATCATTGAATCAATAATTTTCAGACCAGTTTGAACGGGCTGATTAACCGATTTGCGAGTCATTACCCCAGGGGCAACCCTTTCAATTGGTCGAGATTTAGTGGTATTAATAGCTCCTTTGCCATCAATTGCTTGACCCAAACTATTCACAACTCTACCAATTAGCTCATCACCAACTGGTACTTCAATAATTTTATTACAACGCTTAACAGTATCACCCTCACTAATGGTGGTATCACTGCCCATCAAAACTACTCCAACATGGTTTTCTTCCAAGTTAAAAGCTAGACCCATAGTACCATCAGAAAATTCAAGTAATTCTGAAGCCATCACATTATCTAAGCCATAAACTAAAGCAATACCATCACCAACCTGAATAACACTACCTGTTTCACTAACATCTAACTCTTTTTCATAATTTTTAATTTGGGCTTTTAAAAGCGCAGTTAATTCTTGATTTTTCATTATTGGACCTCACTTTTTAATTGACTTGCCAATTGAGTGATTTTCTTAGCTAAAGAATTATCTAAAACTAAACCATCACACTCTAATCTAATACCGGATATTAGACTCTTATCAATTTTATTAGTCAAAATAATTTCTTTTTTCATTCTCTGACTCATCCGCTGTTTTATTTCTAATAACTGTTGATCATTTAATTTGACAACTGAGTAAACAGTAAGTTCTAATTTACCTTGATATTTCCATACTTTATGCTTAAAAGACTCAAAAATTTCTGCCAAATAACTACTGGCATTTTGCTCAATCACGACAAAAATAAAATGCTTAAATAACTTAGAACTTGTAGTTATAATTTTCTCTACAAGAGCTTTTTTCTTAACCTTACTAAGTCGAGGATGATTAAGGGCTAGTTGTAAATCAGCATGATTTAGTAAGGTAACATTATCAGTAAAACTCTGATAGATTTCCTCAACACTAGCACTCTCAATAGCCAATTCTAATAACAAATCTGAATATTGCTTAACAATCAACTTTTCCATGAAGTTCTCTCAGCCTCACTTAAAAATTCATCTAAAAACCTTTGGTGGTCATTATCATTTATTTCTTTTTCTAATAATTGTTTAGTAGACGCCAAAGTCAAATTTATTACTTCTGCTTTAATTTGCGATTGAGCTTTATTTTTTTCTTGTTTGATGGTCAATTTGGCAGCCTGTATCAAATCATCACACTCTTTAATACTCTCAGCCTTAGCAGTCTCAGAAATCCTAGTTGCAGTCTCATTAGCAACTTTAATTATGTCTAGTGCTTCTTTTTTACTTTTTGCTAAGTTATCTTCAGCAGTTTTTAAGGCTAACTCAGATTCCGTATTTTTTCTTTGTGCATCAGTTAATTCTGCGTGAATTGCCTCACCCCTTGTGGCAATATAGACAGCCATTTTGTCAACAAAATAATGTTTTATTACTAAAAATAAAACTAAAGTAGCTGATAGCTGTAAACCCATAGTTAATAAATCTGGCAATAAATTTATAGTAAAACCTTCCATGGGATCCTCCTTCTATAGTAATCCAATCAATGGATTTAAAAATAATAGTAAAATAGCTACAAGTAAACCATAAAGACCGGTAGTTTCCGCAACAGCTTGACCTAACAACATTGTTGAAATAATACTACCTCTTGCCTCTGGTTGACGAGCTACAGCCGATACCGCCTCACCTGCTGCATAACCCTGACCAATACCAGGACCAATACCTGCAATAACAGCTAAACCAGCACCAATTGCTGAACAACCTAAAACAAATGCTTTTGGATCCATAATAATTTTCCTCCTTTATTATTTTATTCTAATCTTGAGCATTAGAATCACCCACAAAAACCATTGTCAACATTATAAAGATAAAGGTTTGAAGAAAGCCCGCAAATAAATCAAAATAAACATGAAATACAGGCGCAATAACCGGTATCAACAATGGAAATAGAGCATTTAATCCACTATATATTAACGATATAATTAAAACTCCACTAATGACATTTCCAAATAAACGAAAAGACATAGAAATTGGAGTCGAAAAAACATCAATAATATTCATCGGTAACATTAAAGGCATTGGCTCAATAAAACTCTTTAAAAACCCACCAATTCCTCTAGCTTTAATTTTAACATAATGAATTAAAAACGCAGTAATTAAAGCTAATGTTAAGGTAACATTATAATCAGCAGTTGGTGGTTTTAAACCAAACAAACCTAAAATGTTACTCAAAGCTAAAAAACTCGCAAGAGCAATAATGTATGGCGTAAACTTTTTATTACGCTCACCCATATTTTCAATTACCAAATTATCAATGGTAGAATAAATAATTTCAGCAATTAAAATTAAACCTACCGGTTTAACTAAGGGATCAGCTTTCGCAATCTTATTACCTAAAATAATATAAAAGATACACAAAACTATAACTACAATGAAGCTATTGACTAATTCCTCATGTAACCAAATTTCCTGCCCATTAAAATTAAAGGTTATCCCCATCTTTGTAAATATACTCATACTACCACATCTTCATCACTTTCACTGAATGGTAGAAATTGTCTAAATGAATCACTACTTTTAAGACTATCGTTCCTAAAAACATCAAGAGCCAATTAAATTTAAAGATTACAATTCCTAAAATAAACATCAACGCAAAAACCAACGATCTAATCACAAAGTGAAAACTGCCCGTTTTCTTAGCGACTTTAGGATCAACCAAATCAACAATCTTAGTAACACTAAAAGCAATTAAGAAAAAATTAACTAAAATAATTAAAATTCCATATAAAAAAGCCAAGATATAATCTATGCCCTGATTACCCATGATGGCATACATCGCAACACTGATAATTAATGCAGCTATTAAGGTTCTAATTGTCACTATTCTTAGAGGTTGTTTTTGCATTTACTTCTCCCATTGCTAAAGCATAAATGCTTCTAAAAGCATTCACGATGCCTGAAATCATAAAAATTATTAACAGCCATGGCGAAACGCCTAACCAGCGATCCAACATGACACCGATAAAAACACCAATGCCAATATTGACTATCATTATTATACCAAATTGGCTAATAAATGTTAGAGGTTTAATCTCTTGAAAATTCATTATTTATTTAGTTCCAAAAATCCTATCACCAGCATCACCTAAACCTGGAACAATATAACCTTTTTCATTTAGCTTTTCATCTAAAGCCGCCAAGTAAATATCCACATCGGGATGCTCTTTTTCAATACGAGCTACTCCCTCAGGTGAGCCTACTATACAAACTAATTTAATATTACTTGCGCCTTTGCCTTTAATCAAATCAATAGCAGCCGCAGCAGAACCACCAGTTGCCAACATTGGATCTAAAACCATAATTTCTGAAACATCTAAACAACTAGGATATTTAAAGAAATACTCATGAGGTTCTAGTGTTTCCTCATCTCTATACATACCCACATGACTCACTTTAGCCGTTGGCACTAAATTCAAAATACCATTAACCATTCCTAAACCAGCTCTTAAAATCGGCACCAAAATAATATCTTTAGATATTTCAGAACCATTCATCATTTGAATTGGCGTTTTAATTTCCTTGATTTTAGTTGGTAAATCTCTAGTAATCTCATAGGCCATTAAACCGGCGATTTCATCTAAATTTTGCCGAAAATTCTTAGTACCTGTTTCTTCATCACGCATTTGAGTTAATTTGTGATCAATTAAAGGATGTTCTAACACTTTAAGCATATTCCTTAGTCCTCCTATACTCTACTTGGGAATTTCGCAGTTAACTCACTAACTGCACTCTTTATTTTATTCAATACTGCCTCGTTATTAATATTCTCTAACACTTCAATAATCCAATTAGTTAAAAGGGTAAACTCTGCCTCTTTAAAACCTCTACTTGTCATCGCCGGACTTCCTACTCTGATTCCACTGGTAATCATAGGTTTAGCTTGATCAAAAGGAATACTATTTTTATTACAGGTAATGCCCACTTTATCTAAAGCAGTTTCAGCATCTTTACCACTGATACCAAAAGCTGATCTAACATCAACCATTAAAAGATGATTGTCACTACCATCGGCAACCAACTTAATATTATTTGCCTTAAAAACTTTAACCATCGCTTGAATATTATCTAAGACCTGCTGTTGATAAACTTTAAAACTAGGATCTAGTGCTTCATAAAATGCCACTGCCTTAGCCGCAATACAATGTTCTAAAGGACCACCTTGAATTCCAGGGAAAACCTTTTTATCTAGTAAAGCTGCTACATTATTTTTACATAGTATTAAGCCACCTCTGGGCCCTCTGAGAGTCTTGTGAGTTGTACTAGTAACAAAATCAGCATAAGGTATTGGATCAGGATGTAAACCTGCTGCCACTAAACCAGCAATATGAGCCATATCAACCATAAAATAACAACCAACTTCATCCGCAATTTCTTTGATTCTTTTAAAATCAATAAATCTAGAATAAGCAGAAGCTCCTGCCACTATTAATTTTGGTCGTATTTTCAATGCTTTCTCTTTTAAATCATCATAATCAATCAAATGAGTATCTGCACTAACACCATAACTAGAAAACTCATATAAATCACCACTAAAACTTAAAGGATGACCATGAGTTAAGTGTCCTCCAGCTGCTAAATCCATACCCAAAACTTTATCACCAGGCTTTAAAACAGCCATATAAACAGCCATATTAGCTTGTGATCCTGAGTGAGCTTGAACATTAGCGTGCTCAGCACCAAACAACTCTTTAGCTCTTTCAATTGCTAAAGATTCAGCAACATCAATATACTCACAACCACCATAATAACGCTTATTAGGGTAACCCTCAGCATATTTATTAGTCATAATAGACCCCAATGCTTCCAAAACATCAGCACTAACAAAATTCTCCGAAGCTATCAATTCAATATTATTGTTTTGACGTTGAGCTTCATCGGCAATTGCCTTTTCAATTAATTTATCTTTCATTTAAGACCTCCTTAATATTAGCTAAGGTAATTTCTCCATTCCTTAATATTTTAATACCATCACGACAATCTACAATGGTCGATGGTAAACTTCCACCACTGACACCTGCTACTACACCACTAATTTTACCCTTTAATTGCTCTAAAACTTCTTCAGTATTAGTGGTATTGCTATTACCACTAACATTAGCACTACTAACCATAATCGGATTATTTATCCTATTAATTAACTCTAAAATAAATTTATCATTAGGCATTCTAATCGCAACACTATCTTGATTATTAGTAAAAATATCAGCTAAGTCTTTTTTCTTGTTTAAAATAATAGTTAAAGCCCCAGGCATCAGAGTTCTTATTACTGCTTCCTCTTGTTGATTAACCATGGCAATTGTTTTAATCATTTCAATATTACTGACCATAATAGGAAAAGGTTTATCAGCTGGTCTTCCTTTAGCTTTTTTTAAATTATTTAGTGCTGCTAAAGTTAAATTTCCAGCTAAGCCAAAAACTGTATCAGTGGGAAAAGCAATTAAATTATCAGCTTTTATTTGTTCAACTATTTCCAAGATATCAATTGTACTATATAATTTTGTTTCCATTTATTTCAATACCGTTTTATATAAATAATTCGCAACTCCATCATCATCATGATGATCAGTGTGATCACTTGCTAATTTATGTATCACATCCATCGCATTGGCAACTGCCACACTATTTTTTACTATTCTAAACATTGAGGCATCATTTTCACTATCACCAAATACCATGATTTCATCTAATTCAACATCCATCATGGCCGCTACCTTACGTAACATTTTTCCTTTTGTTGCCAGTCGAGGATTCACTTCTAACCACTCTGGTGAGCAAAAAATTGTATTATATTTTCCCTCAAATTTTTTAATTAGTTCAGTTTGAACTTTTCTTAAACGATTGATATCATATGAACACATCGCCATTTTAGTAAATTTTTTAGGTAATTGGTTGGCATTTTGTAAATCATGATATTCTTCAAAATGTTTATTAGTGTAATCCACTATTTCCTCATTGGCCGATTTGAACCAAGGATGACTTTCAATATACTTTTTTTGTTCAGGCAATAACTCAGTAAAATCACCATAAATATCTGGAATATGCAAGTAAATTTTTCCATCAACTATGACCATTATTTCAACTTGATAATCTTTGACAAAATTAAATAACTCTCGTCCTTCATCCTCGCCAAAGGTTACTACCACCTCTTTTTTATTATCTGCTACTTTAGAATAACCACCACCATTATCACAAATAATATAACCACCATATTTATCTAACTCTAAATCTAATGCTTTATCATAGATATGATCATAACTTCTACCGGAAGCTAAAACCACTTTGATACCTTTTTGTTGGGCTTCAATTAAAGCTTTTTTGTTTCTTTCACTTATTTCATGCTCTTTATTTAAGAGGGTACAATCCATATCTGTAACAATTGCTTTTATTTTCATCTTTAAAATTATAACACAAATTTAGCTTAATTGATAACTACTTAAATTTATTATATAATACTTAGCATGAGTGAAATAAATATTGGCAAAGCTAACAAAAACTTTGGTTTTAATCAAATTCTCAAAGATTTTACTATGGATGTGAAAAAAAATGAAAGAATAGGATTAATTGGTCCTAATGGTAGTGGGAAGACCACTATTTTTAAAATCATCTGTGGTTTAGAAAATCTTGATAGTGGCAGTGTTAATATTAGAAAAGAAGCCAGTATTGGCTTATTACTACAAATACCACCTACATATCCTGATGATACCTTAGTGAAAACAATACTTTATGAGCCTTTTGAAGAAATTCTGGCTATGGAAAAAAACTTACAAACTACAGCTGAATTATTAGTTGATTTTAATGATCCAAATTATCAAGGTAATTTAAATAAATATACTAAATTGCAAGAGCGCTTTGAAAAAGCTGGTGGTTATGAGATTGATAATAAAATTAAATTTATTTGCCAAGGTTTTAATATTTACCACTTTATTGATAGAGCTTATAATACTCTCTCAGGTGGCGAGAAAACACTGATTAATCTTGCCTCACTGATGATTAAACAACCAGATATTTTACTCTTAGATGAGCCTACCAACCATTTAGATATAAAAACACTTGAGTGGTTTGAGCAATTCTTAAATAACTATCAAGGTACAATTATCGTCAGTTCTCATGATCGCTTCTTTTTAGATAAAATTGTCAATAAAATCTATCTGATTTATCGAGGCTCTAGCGATATTTATTATGGTAATTACACTTATTACTTAGCAGAAAATCAACGAAGAATAGATGCTTTATTTGAACAATATAAAAATCAACAAAAGTTAGTCACTAAGATGTTGGAACAAATTAAAAAACTAAGAGAATTTGGTGATAATGGTGGTGGTGAAAAGTTCTATCGTCGAGCTATCAATATTGAAAAAAGATTAGAAAAATTAGAACTATTAGATAAGCCCTTAAAAAACAAAGACTTGCCGATTGATTTCATAATAAATGAGCGATCTGCAAAAGTAGTTTTAAAAATCACTGATCTTAATTTAACTATTGCGGAGAAAATCCTATTAGTCGATAGTAATACTGAGCTACTCTTTCAAGAGAAAGCTTGTCTTATGGGCGATAATGGCAGTGGTAAATCAACTCTAATTAAAGAAATACTTAAAAATAATAATCCTAATATTAAATTAGGCAATCGAGTTAAAATAGGCTACCTACCCCAAGAAATTAGCTTTGAAAATGAAAATATGACTGTCATTGAGAATTCTCGTCACAGCTTTGGGGGCACAGAAGAAACACTTAGAGCCATTTTATCAAGATATCACTTCCATGGCGACAATGTCTTTAAACGAGTAAAAAGTTTATCAGGTGGTGAAAAAGTACGCTTAAAACTCTTAGAACTCATTAGTCAACAACCAAATCTATTAATACTTGATGAGCCCACTAACCATATTGATATTGACACTAAAGAAATACTGGAAGAAGCAATCAATAATTTTTCTGGAACAGTATTATTTATTTCCCATGATCGCTATTTTATTAATCAAGTAAGTACTAAAATAATTTATTTAGAAAATTATGAATTAACAACTTATAGTGGTAATTATAATGATTATCTTGATGCCAAAAATAAACCTCTTAAAAAAGTAAAAAACAAAAAGAAAAACGAACCTTATTACAACAAGTTCGCTTAAAAGACTAATTAAATTGCGCAATCAGAAACTATCAAAAATAGTAATTTTAATAATGAAATTATTTTCTTTTAAAGATAACTATATCCTTAGCTTTGATTAAATCTAACAAGATTAATTCTTCTTTACTAATTTTGGCAACCAAATTACGAGTACCATCATTGATAATTGGTTCTAAAACAATCTGTATTTCACCACCATAGTGTTGATAATTTTCATTGACCACAACAATATCACCCACCTCGAAGTTTTCTAAATCATATTTACGATACTTGATTTTTTTATCATTATAGAAAAAACGGGGAATTCTGGTACGCCAAATCCACTCTGAGCTATCACCCATATCAGCATGAGGAGCAAAATCAAAAAGTATTTCTTCCTCAATTTTACTAATATCGCTCACTGTTTGAACTTTTATTACAATTGGAGTTTTCTTATTATCAGATAGTTCTTTAAAATAATTTATTAGCGGACTTTTAAGTACTTGATCAGGAAGATTTACTTTAATATCCAACTCTCCCAAAACTTTTAACTCTTGCTGATTAGCATAAGCATTACCAATCAAAATCATATCAATATCATTTGTTGCTAATAAAACTCTCGCTTGTAAATCAATCGGTAAATCTCTTAGCTTTTCTACTGTTGGAAGTCCAACTATCGCATCCCAAACCCCATGAGTATCAGGAGCATTAGAGCTGACAAAAGCACTAAGATGATAAAAACCATATTTCTTAATAACTTGATTGGCTTTAATAAAAGTATCCCAACTAAGTGCAGTATACCTTTGAGGATAAAAATTATGTCCAAAATAAACCAACTCTGGATCAACTTTGTTATCAGCAATAAATTTAACAAAAGACTCATCAACAGCTGAAGCATTAAATTCTATTTTAATACCATATTTATTAGTAATTAACTTAATATCTCGCTCATCATTATAATTACCATCCATACGTAACATATCGACACCAATATCACTAAAAAGCTTTAAATCAGTGGGCTCCACAGCTAATTGTTTTAAAAATTCAGTATTGACATCTAAAACTACCTCAATTTTATTATCATGCGCAATTTTAATGAATTCTCTAAAGTAATCAATGATTTGCTCATTACTACCTTCAACAGAAAACATACTAGAGAAAACTCTACGACAGCCATAGCTGCTTGCCGTTTTGAGATATTCTTCAATCTCAGTAATTGGTCTTAAATCTGGATAAACCGAAACACCATAATAGTACATATTCTCTCTCCTATATTAGATCTAATGCTTTTATAGCTTGATAAATGCCATCAGCACTGGCATCAGCACTAATGTAATCAGCCACTTCTTTAACCAAAGGATGAGCATTACCCATCGCAACACCTATCCCACAATCTCTAATCATTTCATAATCATTCAAGCTATCGCCAATGCCTATACAATCATTAATTGACACATTTGAATGCTGAGCTAAAAAGCTAATACCTGTTGCTTTATTATATTTTTTCAATAAGATTTCAGAGCGTTTTTCGCCTGTAACAAATTGGAATCTATCACCAATTAAATCTTCTAACTGCTTCAGTGTTTCTTGTGTAAAGCCACTAATCATAAACTTACAAATTTTATCATTTTTATATCCTGAGAATTCTTTAGAGTTAAAAATATTATCCAACCTATCTTGAATATCTTTATCTGTATATTCTGGTTGAGCTTCTTTAATATTATGATACATATCAGCAAGACCTTTCTTAGAAAAATAGCCACCCTTTTCACCATCAATTTCTATACCAATATTTAATTTATCAGTATGAGTTATTACCTCATCCACTAAAGCCATATCTATCTGCTCATTTAAAATTACTTCGCCATTAAATTCAACATAAGTTCCTGCACCACAAATATAACCATCCCAATCAATTATTTGGCGTTTTAATAAATCTTGAATTTGATGATATGGACGCCCAGTCGCAATATAAACCTTATGTTTATTAGCCTTTAGTTTTTTTAGGGCTAAAAGAGCGCTATCTGGTATTAGCTCACCATGGGCTGAAAAAAGAGTACCATCTAAATCAAAGAATATATGTTTCATAGAACAATTATAACATATTAAAACAAAAGAATACTTAGCTATTTCTTATTAATGTTCATTTATCGATTAAATTGGTATAAAATATTACTATGAGCAAAAAATTAAGTCAATTGGTTAATACTACTTTAACTACTGAAATTACAGGTATTGCGATAAATTCTAAAAAAGTAAAAAAAGGTGATCTTTTTGTTTGCATTAAAACTCGTGATTTTGATCGCCATGACTTTATTGAGGAAGCTATTAAAAATGGTGCTGCTGCACTAATTGTTAATCAAGATAATGATTACTCAATACCAGCTGTGCTAGTAGCTAACCCGACCATTGAACTCACAACCATTACACAGAAGTTCTATGATAATCCCCAAAATGATTTAATCATTATTGGTATTACTGGAACTGATGGTAAAACTAGTGTTGCCACCATTATTCAAAGCTTATTAGGCAAAGATATTTGTGGAGTAATTGGTACTAATGGTTTAATATATAAAGATAAAAGTGAGTATAATGGTAATACCACCCCTGATCCAACTTTACTATATGCCTATATAAGAGAAATGGTAGATAATGGTATTAAGTATCTTGCAATGGAAGCTAGCTCCGAAGCTTTTTTATTTAATCGCTTATGTAATTTAAAGTTTGATGCTAGTATCTTTACTAATCTAAGTCAAGACCATTTAAATAATCATAAGACTATGGAAAATTATTTGTCTTGTAAATTGAAGCTATTCAAACAAACTAAAGCTCAGGGTCCTTGTGTTATCAATAGTGATGAGCAATATGCAGCTGCCTTTAGTAAAGCTGCAGCAGGTAAAGTGGTAAGCTATGGTCAAAATCCTAATAGTACCTTATCATTTGAGATATTAAAATGTACTATTAATAGTACTAACTTTAATATAAAATATCATAATATTACTGGTAATATTACTAGCCCTTTAACTTGTGATTTCAATGTTTATAATTTAAGTGCTGCCTTACTTGTTTTATTAGAATTAAATTTTAAATTGAAAAATCTAATAGATAAAATTCCAAATATTATCATAGAAGGTCGGATGCATTGTTTTAAATATCATAATAAAACAATCATGATAGACTTTGCCCACACGCCAAATGCGATTAATAATATTTTCAATTTTGTCAAAAATAACTTTGATCAACAAATTGTTTCAGTCACTGGTGCAGCTGGTGATAGAGATAGCTCAACCCGTTTTGAAAAAGGACAAACAATATTAAATAATTCTTCTTACACTATTTTTACTAGTGATGATCCTCGTTTTGAAGATCCTAGTAAAATTGCTTTAGAGATGGCTGGTGATTTCAATAATAACAAATATGAAATACTTGTTGATAGAGAAACAGCTATCAAACAAGCCATCAAAATGGCAGATGAAAACGCTCTAATATTAATACTGGGTAAAGGTAGTGAGAGAAAAATCTCAATTAAAGATAAAAATATTCCTTATTGTGATATTGATGTAGTAGAAAAATTTATTAAAAATAATTAGTGCTTGAGTAAAATCAGCACTTTATTTTTTTATTGTGCTATACTGCAATTAAAGATAAAGGAGAATTTAAAATGAATCAAAAACAATTAAATATAATGAATGAAAACGATGGCTTTATTGCTGCTCTTGATCAGAGTGGTGGTAGCACTCCTAAAGCTCTATTGAGCTATGGAGTCGATGATTCTTATTACAATAATGAGGATGAAATGTTTAATGAAGTACATAAAATGCGCAGTAGAATAATTCAAAGTCCAAGTTTTAATAATAAATCAATTTTGGCAGCTATTCTCTTTGAAAATACTATTGACAAAGAAATTGAAAATAAACTAACTGCTGATTATTTATGGGAAGAAAAAGGAATTGTTCCTTTTCTCAAAATTGATCAAGGACTAGACTTAGAAAAAAATGGTGTCCAACTAATGAAAACCATTGATGGTTTAACAGAGCTCTTACAAAAAGCTAAACAAAGAAATATCTTTGGCACTAAAATGCGATCGCTAATTAAAAAAGCTGATCCAGTAGGAATTAAAGCCATAGTTGATCAACAATTTGAGATTGCCCAAATTATTATCCAAGCAGGACTAGTGCCCATTATAGAACCTGAGGTAGATATTAATATCCCAGATAAACTAGAAGCAGAAGCACTACTAAAAAATGAATTACATAAGAAAATAAAAACCCTTAAGGCAGAAGATAGAATTATCTTTAAGCTCACAATACCAACTAAAGCCAACTTCTATCAAGAATTAATGATTTATCCTCAAGTAATTAGAGTGGTAGCCTTATCAGGAGGATATAGTGCTAAAAAAGCTAATCAACTATTAGCACTAAATCATAACTTAATCGCTAGTTTCTCAAGAGCATTAGCAGAAGGCTTAAGCTATCAAAAAACCCAAGAAGAATTTGATCAAACTTTAGAAAATTCAATTAAGAATATTTATCAAGCTTCAATAACTTAAAAAATAAATGAAGATTAGAGTTCCTAGCTAAAGAATGGGAACTCTTTTCTATATAATCCCAAGTAGCTAAATAGTCACCTTTTACACTAAAATTACTATTAGACATAAAAGTAATAAAATCTTTTGCACACTGATAATACTGATCAGAGAACTTTTCGGCAAAAGCTCTTTTTTTACCATCATTTAAATTTTGGACATTATGTAAAACATGTTCCAAATTACAAGACATATAATATACTTGGTAAGGAATTTGATTAATATCTGAACAATGAGCCATTTTGTTTAAATTGGCAGATTTTCTGGTATTTCTTTCCATAATTAAATCTTTATTAACGACAATCATTTTATTATCTTCATAATTAATTTCTTCAACTCTTGCCTCTTCAATTGACTCAGAATTAATAAAACAACCATCGGTATCTACTAAGTGGACAATTTCCTTGACATCACTTTTCTTAAAACCATGTAATCCTAAAAATTTATTAATTTGATCATTAATCTTTTTTAAAATATTTTGAGGATTATTACCACAATTAGCTGTAATATCACCATGGATGACATGAAATCTCACTTCATAATCACTGATTAGGGTATCAATGATTTCCTCTAGAGAAATTCTATCAGTTGCCCCCTCAACAATAAAGAGAATTAGTTTTTTATTTGCCATTATTACTACCCGCATTTTTTAAAGCTCTGGCAATCTTATATGCACTAGTTTTATTATACAACTCTTCCTCTTGTCCACCTAAATTGATACTGCGATAATATAATTTCCTTAAATCCTCATGATCATCACTACTTAAGCGTAAATATCTATTATTAGGATTAGTGGTAGTAAAAACTATAGAGTCTTTATTTAAAACTTCCAGTGCTCTTAAATTATGTGAGGTAAAGATCAATTGACCCTGAGCTCGCTGTTGAACAAGTTGTAATAACTCGCCTACTAAATACTCAAAAATACCCGCATCAAATTCATCGATTACTAAACAAACACTAGGATTACTATAAAGTAGGATTAGCGAATCAACTAAAGAAATTAATTTTTTAATGCCCTCAGATTCACTTTTTAAAGACACCACAACCCCTTCTCTAAGTGAAATAAGCTCAACTTTAGAAAACTCACTATCAGAACTCAAAATTCTCAAGTCAATATTTAAATTTGGTATAATATTATTTAAAACATCATTGAATTTCGCTATTTCTTTATTTACTTGTTTTAAATCTGGGTTTTTAATTAGACTAGGCTCTAAGATATTAAGTTTCTGTTGATTAAAGCTAAAAAGTTCTAAGTATTGATGCTTTTCATCCTTTAGTAAACTATCAACTAAAAGCTGATTATTAGCGTAATCACATAACACCCTCATAATATTATTATCAATTAAAGCCAAAAAATCTGATGTAAATAAATAACTCTTAGAGCTATTAATATCAATTAATTGCTCTAGAGCACTCTGTTTAATATCATTATCTTCCAACCAGCTTCCATGTAATAATTTATTACCATTACTTTGGTATTTAACCAATAATTTCTCATCAAGAGTTAGCTGTTCATGATTTATTTGTACAACATTATTAACATTGCTTAAGCCAACTTGATAAGTAGCCAAACTACCATCAAGTGATAATTCTAAATCAATAGTGGACTCACTAGTATCTTTTTGCAACAAATCACTAACATAACTATTGATATCCTGTTGCCGCCATAAAAGTGAGATAATATTTAAAGCATCTAAACAAGCAGTCTTACCACTACCATTTTGACCATAAATACCTACAACATCACTACAATAATAACCATCTTCACTAAAATAATTTTTAAATTCAATTACACCAAAATTAACATTTTTAATGTTACTGAGCTTTATTCTTTTAATTCTAACTATCATTATTTAATATCCTCAGAGAAGTTTCCATCCTTAAATATTGGATACGCTTTTCCCTTTCTATCATAAGCTACTACCTCTAAATCAGCACTGCCAAACATAAAGTCTACATGAATTTTAGAAACATTTAAATTAAAATCATCCCAATTACTAGTATCACTTGCCTTTGCCCCTTTAACTAGAGCATAAGCTTTACCCAGTGCTAAATGACAAGAAGCATTTTCATCATATAAGGTGTTATAAAATAATTTATCACTTGAGGAAATTGGACTTTTATTTTCAACTAAAGCCACCTCTCCTAAATAACAGCTACCCTCATCAGTATTAATCATATTTTTTAATACTTCAGCATTTTTTTCAGCTACTACCTCTACCACTTTTCCTTTCTCAAACTTTAAATAAAAATCTTCAACAATCGCTCCACCCAACTCTAATGGCTTAGTAGCATAAACTACACCATCAACACGATATTTATCAGGGGCACTAAAGATTTCCTCAGTTGGAATATTCGCAATAAAAGAAATTTCCTCATCATTATTAATACCACCACTAAAGAAACTATCAGGATGTAAACCTACTTTCAAATCAGTTTTTAAGCTGTTTTTAAAGTGTAAATAGTCAATGTCGATACTATTTAAATAACTGCGATATTTACCCAAGTTCTTAAAGTGATCCTGCCAATCAGCAAAAGTATCATTAGTAAAATCAACACGACAAATACTCATCATTAAATCTAACATTTTATTATAAGCTTCTTGTTCTGGCAAATCAGAATAAAGAACCTTAGCCCAATGTTTATTGGGATAACTACAGATGTTCCAATGTGTACCACGACTAGCAATACTCTCTCTAATGGTATTTCTAAGCTCATTAGTAAAAGCTAGTAAAGCAGAAGTTTTTTCCTCAGCCACATTTTCATATAAATAAGGATAAGCACTTTTAATTAAGATAGTGGCAGCACCTTTACTAAGATAATATTCTCTTGATTCTTTCTGCCAAGCTACAACAGTGGAAATATCAGCGACACTTAAATTACTAATTCGCTCTTTATCAACATAAGGATCAGTATAAAAAACTATCACATCTTTTGCTTTAGCTTTAAAAGCTGAAATAGTGAGCTCTCTAATCAAATCTGCACAATCAACTGAACCTTCAATTATTAAATATTGATCTTTTTGTAATCTAACTCCTAAATTAATTAATAAATCTGCATATTTACTTATTCTTTTAAACATAGTAACCCCCCAGTAAGAATATCTTAGCATATTTAGTAGTATTATTTTATAAGCTATCTTAATATAAAAGTAACACTTAGCTTTAACAAGTAATAAAAGATATTAAATAATATCAAATTTCTCTAAAGCTTTAGCTACTCCATCATTTTTATAAGTATCACTGACATAATCAGCTACCTCTTTTAATTTACTTACTGCATTGCCCATAGCAACACCAATCTGACAATGCTCTACCATCTCTAAATCATTCATCGAATCACCAATGGCAATAGTATCCTTCAAATCAGCACCAAAATGATTTAAAATTACATCGACACCTGTAGCTTTAGTACAATTATCAAACATGATTTCAACAAAGATATTTTTTTTACTATCATAGTTGTAAACTAAATTAAGACCAGCGGGCAATTTTTTAACCAATCTATCTAAATCTTTTTTAGAAAAAAGATAAAATAGCACTTTATGAATAGGCTCATTATGATAATGCTTAATATATTTGTTGATAGGCTTATTTGACCAACTAAAGCCTTGATAAGCTGTTCGGACCACATCTCTAATCGCCGCTACAACCTTAAAAAGTTTGCTTGGGGTATAACTATAGTTTTTACCATCCAATTGGTATCTAATATCATTTTTATCAAGGACTTTTAATAATTTGTGAACCATTTCTAAATCAGCAGTCTTTTCATAGAGGTCTTGGTTATTCACCATAACATGAGCTCCTGCTGAAAAAATAAAACCATCAACTTCTAAATCCAAAAAATCTTTCGCATGATTAATTGGTCGACCAGTAGCAACAAATAATTTGTGTCCATTTTCTTTTGCTTGTTTTAGCGCATTTATATTAACCTTACTCATGCGTCTTTGGGCATGACCTAATAATGTACCATCAATATCTAAAAATATATATTTCATCCTAGCTCCCTTTAATAATTAACATTCTATCTTTACCATTTAAATCTTGCTTCACCTCAATACTTGCCTGCGGAAAATATTTATTAGCAAGTGCTAAAATATCAACCTTTTGATCATAGCCAATTTCCATAGCTATTAAATATTTAGAATTTAAAAACTCTTTAATGTTAGCTAATAATATTCGATAATAATACAAACCATCATCACCACCAAATAAAGCTATTTCAGGCTCATAATCTTTAACACTAGACTCTAAAACAGCATCATTTCTAATATATGGTGGATTAGCTACAATGACATCAAATTTACCAGTAATCTTCTCCAACATATCTGAGCAAATAAAATTTGCTTCAACATTTAGTTTTTGGGCATTTTCTTCAGCCAACTCTAAAGCATCACTACTAATATCACTAGAGGTAAGTAAAATTCTTTTTTCTTCAAGAGCTAAAGTTAAACCGATTGCGCCACTACCACAACCAACATCTAAAACTTTAATATTACTATAATCAATAAACTCTTCATCTAATAACATTAAGATCTCCCCAACTAACTCTTCAGTCTCAAAGCGAGGTATTAAAACTCTTTTATCGACAATAAAATCATAACCATAAAAAGGCTGAGTCCCAATAATATATGCCAGTGGCTCACACTTAATTAAACGCTCAATTCCTTGAAGATATTTACTGCTTAGCTCTAAGGAAACTTCATTGTTGATATTAAGATACAAATCAATTTTTAAAGCTCTAGTGTACTCCAGTAACAATAAAGAAGCTTCATTAGCATAGCCACCACTCTTTTTTAATAAATCAATCCCTTTATTTAAAAGCTCTTGGTAGGTCAATTAATTTCTCCAGCTAATTTAGCTCTTTGTTCTTCTGCCAATAATGCCTCAATAATTTCCGATAAATCACCTTCAATAATTCTATCTAATTTCTGCAAAGTTAAACCTATACGATGATCAGTAACTCGATTTTGAGGGTAATTATAGGTTCTAATTTTTTCTGAGCGATCTCCGGTACCAATTTTAGATTTACGCTCTTTACCCATTTCAGCTAATTTTTTTCGTTCATTTTCTTCATAAATACGTGCTCTAATCAATTTCATAGCTTTATCCCTATTATCATGTTGACTTCTACCATCCTGACATTTAACTGAAATACCTGTAGGGATATGTGTGATTCTAACAGCACTATCAGTTTTATTGACATGCTGCCCACCAGCACCACTTGCTCTTAGAGTATCCATTTCTAAATCGTTTGGATTAATTTCCACTTCAGCCTCTTCAACATCTGGTAACACCAACACTGTTGCAGTACTGGTATGTACTCTACCTGCCCCCTCTGTTTTTGGTACTCTTTGGACTCTGTGAGCACCAGATTCAAATTTCAACTCTTTGTAGATATCCTGACCTTTAACTAAGAATGAAATAAGTGAAAAACCGCCTGCTTCAGAAATATTCTCTTCCATCAATTCATATTTCCAACCCTTAGCTTCAACATATCTAACATACATGCGATATAAATCACCGGCAAAAATATTACCCTCATCACCACCTGCTGCTCCTCTAATTTCGACAATTGCATCGCAGTCATCATTAGGGTCCTTAGGTATTAAAAGAATCTCTAGTTTAGCAAGTAAATCTTCTTTTTTAGGCTCTAGTTCACTAAGTTCCAACTCAGCCATTTCTTTCAATTCATTATCATTTTCTTTTAATAAACTTTTAGCATCATTAATCTGTTGATCACATTCTAATAAAGTATCATAGGTTTCAACAATCTGAGCTAAAGAAGCCTGCTCTTTACCATATTTTGCCATCAGCCTATTATCTTTTAGAGTAGTTGGATCCATCAACAATTTATCCAATTCTAAATATCTTTCTTTTATTTTTTCTAATCTTTGATAAACTACACTCATAAACACTCTCCTAGCCTTTATATTTTACAACATTATTAGTATTTAACCAAATAATAATTTCACTTTATTAATTAGCTATTACTATCATTATCAAGTAATATAAGCTATAATAATGACATATGAAATTATTAACAATTGCAATACCCACTTATAATTCAGAAGACAATTTAGCTAATTGTTTAAAATCAATACCCCTTGATGATTTAAGATTAGACATTATTATCATCAATACTGACTCTGATAAAACTTCGAAAATAATGAAGCAATATCAAAAAGAATATCCACAAATCTTCCAAGTTATCAATATAGAAAACAATGATTTAGGCTCAGCCATTAACATCGCCCTAGCTAGTAGCAAGGGTTTATACTTTAAACTACTCTTAAGCAAAGACCTTCTTAATACTCAAGCTCTTAAGTTGATGCTCGACAATATTGAATCACAAATAAGCAATGTTTTTATTCCTGATTTATATATAACAAATGTTGTCTATGATAAAGCAAATAACAAAAAAACTAAAAGTTATTCTACAATATTACCTGAAAACAAAATTTTTACTTGGAGTGACATTAAGGCTTTTCCTATTAATAAGTCTTTATGTATAAACTCTATAATTTATTGTAGTAATTTGTTAAAGCAAATTAAGTTAGAATTACCTGCCAACAATATTTACTCAAAGCAATTATTCGTTTATCATCCTTTAGCTTATGTCCAAAAAATCTATTATCTTAATACTGAGCTTTATCATTGTTTTATTGATATTAAAAATCAAAATATTAGAAATAATACTCTATCTTTCCCACAAGCTCTAAGTATCAATAATTTAATGTTTGAGGTCTTAGACTTAACTAAAAAAGAGCATAAAGAAGTAGCTGATTACCTTTATCATCACTTAGCTCTACTCAGTGCTACTACTTCAATACTGGCAAGTAATTCTAAAAATCAAACATTTATTAAACAAAGAGATACTATGTATCAAAATTGGCAAAAAACTAAACCTAGACAATTTCAAGTATTACAAAATAAAAGAATTTATAAACTTGCCAATCACTCAGGCGCTATTGGCAGAAAAATAACTGACTTAATTTTACAAAATGTTAGAACTTTTCTGTAAAGATAATTGATATAAAAAGGAGTTCTTATGCTATTAAAATTACCAAATAATAAATTTGACATTATCTATAAAATAATAGAAGAGTGTTTTCCTGAGGTAGAGTATCGTCCTTACCAACAACAAAAAGACTTACTACTAAAGGAAAACTACCATATATATACTATTGAAAAAAGTATTAAAGGCTTTATTGCCTTTTGGGAATTTTCAAATTTTGTCTATGTAGAACACCTAGCAATCAGAGTAAATTATCAAGGACAAAAATTAGGATCAAAAATACTTAAAGAACTTAAAACTCTAACTAAGAAAACAATCATATTAGAGGTAGAGCTACCCACCAATAGTATCGCAAAAAGACGAGTTAAGTTTTATGAAAAAAATGGTTTATTTTTAAATGACTATGATTATACAATGCCAGCTTTAACAAAGAGTAAATCAGCTCTGCCCTTAGCTATTATGAGTAGTCAAAGAAAATTAACTGAAGATGAATTTATTGATGTTAAACAACAACTTTATACTTTAGTATATAATAAAAAACCTGGCTCAAATATCACTTAAAAAAACTAACCTTCACTCATCAAAGGTTAGTTTTAATATTCAATTAATCTAGTTTTTCACCATTACTAGCAATTACCTCTTTATACCAATAGAAAGATTTTTTGCGAGTGCGCATTAGCGTACCATTGCCATCATTATCTAAATCAACATAGATAAAACCATAACGCTTTTCCATTTCTCTGGTACTAGCACTAACTAAGTCTATCGCAGTCCACGGAGCATAAGCTAATAGTTTTACTCCATCTTCAACTGCTAATTTCATTTGTTTAATATGCTCCTTTAAATAATTAATACGATAATCATCATTTATAGAACCATCTGCCTCTACTTTATCATATGCACCTAAACCATTCTCAACTATCATTAATGGAATTTGATACTTATCATACATATAATTAAGCGAAGTTCTCAAACCTTGTGGGTCAATTTGCCAACCCCAATCACTAGCTTTAAGATAAGGATTTTTTACTCCCATCAGCATATTACCAGTGCTCATTTCTTGTCCTTCCTTACTACTAACAACACTACTCATATAATAACTAAATGACAAGAAATCAACTGTTCCTTCTTTTAATATTTGCTCATCACCTGATTGCCAAGGAATAATAACACCTAATTCTGCAAATATTTTTTGAGCATAGTAAGGATATTCTCCTCTGATTTGCACATCTGCAAACAGCTCACTTGGCCATTGTGTTAATCTAACCTTTTCCACATCGCTAGGATGACAAGTCAGAGGATATGATATACTTAAACCACCCGCTAACATCATACCAATTTTAGCATTACTATCAATCTCATGACACAACTTTACAGCTTTCGCAGCAGCGATAAATTTATGATGAGCATCAGTATAAGCTTTTTGATGCCCCTTGCCAGTTTTATCAAAACCGGCAAAGAAAATCACTGTATTTATCTCATTAAAAGTAGTGTAATACTTAATTTTACCTTTAAAAGTTTCAAAGATTACTTTACAAAATCTAATAAAGAAATCAACAAGTTCTCTATTTTGCCAACCACCATATTGCTCTACTAAATGAGTTGGCAAATCATAATGATTTAAAGTGATAATCGGCTCAATACCATACTTAAGCATTTCATCAATATAATCAATATAATGTTGAAGCCCTTTTTGATTAACTTCTAATTCATCACCTTTAGGGAATAATCTACTCCACATAATTGATGTTCTAATACAGCTAAAGCCCATCTCTGCCATTAAGGCAATATCTTCTTTATATCTATTATAATGATCCACTGCTTGTCGATATGGATAATATGCGTTAGGCTCTTCAACAAATTTATCAACAATAAAATCACCCAAAGCTTCTAAACCAATATTACCTGTACACTTTCTAAAGTCATGGTCACAAATTCCTTTACCATCTTTATTATATGCTCCCTCTACTTGATTGGCAGCCATAGCTCCTCCCCATAAAAAATCTTTAGGGAATCCTTCTATTTTTTTAAAATTCATAGCTTCTCCTTTGTATTAATTAAGCAGTTTCAAGAGCTTCTGCTGCTTGTTCCTTTTCTATTAATTGTTTTTCATAAATTTTAAAGAAAGGATAGTAAATGATACCTGCAGGTATTAGCATTAAATAGTTCCACAAACCATTCATAATATTTAATGTAGTCAAATAGCTAGCAAAACCAATTGGTAAAAGTGCCGATAATGCAATCCAACCAGGGATAATAAAACCAGTTTGATAAGCAATTAATGTCAATAACATCACAACAGGAACATTTAAAACATAAGGTATACATAAGATCGGATTATACATAATAGGCATACCAAATACTACTGGCTCATTAATACCAAACCAACCAGGAATAACTGAAATTTTAGATACTGCCGCAATTTGCTTAGATTTTGATCTTAATCCCATTAAAGTTAAAGCCCATGTATTACCAGTACCACCTGCTAATTGAACACAAGCAAATAAAGCTACAGGATAAAATACTAAAGCTTCAACTCCACCAGCTTCATAAGCAGCCGCATTAGCCATCGCAGCCTGAATACTCAAAGGCATAATAATTGGGACAATAACCATAGTTCCATGAATACCAAAGCACCATAAAATAGTACCGAAAATAGTTAAAATAAACATACCAGGAACTGATACTAAAGTATTTAAAGGAGCTGATAATAAAGCCATAAATCCTGAGGCAATATTCAACGTTCCACCTGTTAAACTTACCACAATTAAATTGGCAACTACAACTATTACTGCCATAAAAAATAATGGCACAATCGAAGAGAATCCATCTTGTAAGAAAGGTGGTACAATATCCGGCATTTTAATTCGAATATTCTTACTAAAACAGAAATGCTGCATTCTCACATTTAAAAACACAACTATAAAACCAACAAACATTCCTTGTGCACCTAAGTAAGTAAAATCAATAATCGGGGTCCCTAGAGGACTAGAACCTGTAACAATACCACAGGTTAACATAAAGATAACCACAGAGGTAACAGAAGCCATCAAAGGATTTTTTAATTTCAACATTCTTGCATAATGGTAAGCCATAAAAATAACTACCCATAAAGATAAAGAATTCATAGTGTAATGATATACAGCTTGAATATTAACATATAAAACACTATCAGCTGCATACAAATTAAACATACTTGGCCCTAAAACTGCATTAAGAATCTGGGCAATAGCACCAACCATAATAATACCCATTAAAGACATCATTCCTGCTTGTAATGAGCTTAAAAATTTATTGCGTCCTAATGATTGTCCGAAGTCTTGCAACTTCTTCATTATTGGACTATTAAATAAACCATCCATTTAAATATTCTCCTTTTTTATAATTTTTCATATAATTTTTTTGCTAACTTCATAATGTTCTCACAATTCGCAATAGCATAATCAAAAGATTCAATCGCCGCAATTGGCATAGCAGTTTCTTCACCAACATCTTTTAAACGATATGAAACTTGAGGCCCCATTAAGATAATGTCATAATTATCTTTAACTTCCATATAAGCACCCAAACCAACAGCTTCAATATTTAATTCTTCACCTTGTTCTGCCCAATATTTTTCCATTTTTTTCATCAAAATACTAGTAGACATCCCACCGGCACATACTAATAAAATTTTCATATTTTCCTCCTTTCCTTTAATAATACTTGTTGCTCTGATTTCATCTTAACTACTATTTTAAAAGAATGCAAAAACCCAAAAAAAATATTTAAACACTTTTAATACACTATTTGAAATTGTCATGACTTTTTGGTTTATTTTTTTCTGTTTTAATAGTTATTATAAATATTTTAAGACTAGTGTATAAACGAATTACCTAACAATATCTAGTGTATACTAGATAATATGCGAAAGTATTAGAAATTAAAAAAACTGAGGCTTTCACTCAGCTTTTGTAATAATATAATTCAGATAATTGTAATACCAATACCATAAAACCCAGCTGAAGATCACCAGATACCTGAGAAAAAGCTTATTTTCTCTTTTCTTTGGTATATAGCTTTTCAGCTAATTTCATAATGTTAGCACAATTTGCCATAGCATAATCAAAAGGTTCAATTTTTCCTGTTGGTAAGCCAGTTTCTTCCGCAATTTCTGCCAGACGATAAGAAATTTGTGGACCCACCAACACAATATCAAATTCTTTTGCGATTTCTAGATTATTTGTGCTTAAGCCCACCGCCTCTACAATCAATTCAATATTCTTATCGCACCAATACTTTTTCATCCTTTTCATCAAAATGCTAGTAGACATTCCACCAGCACAAACTAATAAAATTTTCATGCTATCACCTTTTATCCTACTTGCATTGTAATTTAAAGTTAAAATTATGTCAAAAATATCTGAAGTAAATTACTATAAATAATATCCTAAAATATAAGTAAGAAACACTTTTTTCATCTTGAATATTCTAACAAGCAAATAATTTATCTAGTGTATTTAAAGTATCACAATATCATTAATAGTGTATAAGCATTTAATAGTTAGTATATCAAATTACTATTTCTTTTTTACTTAGCTCTCAAAATAAAATAAACTAGCATTCTATGTTATACTTAAGATATGAAAATTGATAAAAATATAAAAAACATAACAGTTGATGAATTCTTTAGTGCTCTTGAGCAAGGTTTTATTCAAAGATATCAAGAATCAACTAAGAAAAAAATCACAGCTGACAAGATTAAAACCGGCTTAAGCTTTACTCAAAACCCTGACAATAAATATACTAAGCAAAAAATAACCATTGTAAATTATCAACATGGTAAGATTTACCACGAAAAAATTGATTCACTCTTTGATAATCAAGAAACAATATACACAGTAAAAGCTATTCAAAAAGGAATTAATGTTGAGTTAGAACAAAACAATGAGAGTATTGAAAAAAAGAAAAATGTAATTTCCAGAAATTGGGCCAAAGCACTAATCTATGGTCGTATGAGTGATAGTATCTTTAAAATAGTAAATTATGCTTATAAAGTCCAAGAAGAAAAAAGCTAATACAAAGATAATAAAAAGCCTGTTCAATCAAGATGAATAGGCTTTATTTTTAATTAATTTTATTGTGCCCGAGCTAGAGGACTAGCACTATATGTAGTCGCATCATACTCCTGGCAATAATAACCATAAGTTAGCTTTCTATCATCAACTCGCTCTTCAAAACAAGTTTTATTGACATCATCCTCACTATCATAAACTCTAACTAACTCAATAGGATGAATATTTGTTTTTAAATAAGTAAAAGTTTTCGAACTAGAAGGAAAATATAAAATATCTTGATAAATAAAAACTTCAATAACACTACCATCATTTAAAGAAATTTCATAGTAAGAGCGCTTTGCCAATTCTTTATTTTCAAGGAAGATATTTTTATTGATTTTAGTATAAGTTCCACTACTAATCACCTCATAACCCTGATAAGAAATAAAGCGATTATCCTCAGTGAAACTAATGAAATTAGCATTGCCACGACCAAGTATTAAATCATCAACATTCTCTTCATAACTGCCAATTATATTATTGGCATAGTCAGGTTTCCCTTTAGAAATTAAAATCACTACAATTGCCGAAACACTAATCATTATAAAAATACCAATAAGAATATTTATGAACTGTTTATTCACAAGTTTCATCCTCCTATCCTGTAGTATAATTTTATTACAAATCAAACTGAAAGTCTACTTTATTAGGGAAGTATTAAGTAAATATAAAATCTTAGTTAACAAAATATCCTAAAGAGACAATCACTAGAAAATTAATGCTATAGATCATTAAAATCTACTATCATCAATTTTATCTAATTCTGGCAATATTCGCTCTACTGTTTTCTTAATAGTGCCATTAATAAAAGGTGATTGCAAATTACATTGCTGAAGCAACCCTAGAAAAGATTTAGTTCCACCTACTTTACATAACTCTAGATAATCAAGCCATGTGCCACTATAATCATCTAATGATCTTGCATAAAACTGTAGAGCACATATTTGGGCAATAGTATAATCAATATAATAGAAAGGTGCTTCAAAAATATGAGCTTGGCGATACCACCAACCACCATTTTCTAATAGAGTATTACCCTGATAATTTTTATGAGGCAAATATAGTTTTTCCAATTCACGCCATTTAGCTTTTCTTTCAGCTGGCGATACATTAGGATTTTCATAAACGAAGTGTTGGAAATGATCAACACATACTCCATAAGGGATAAATTTAAGAGCATCCACAATATGATAATAATAATATTTTTCTGTATCTTCCTTAAAGAACTCCTTCATATACGGATGAGCAAAAAATTCCATCGACATTGAATGAATTTCCGCAGCCTCCATTGTCGTCCAAGCTAAATCAGGTATTTCAATATCCCTCGACATATAAGACTGAAAAGCATGACCAGCCTCATGAGTTAAAACATCAACATCATGACTGGTACCATTGAAATTCGCAAAAATAAATGGTGAGCGATAATCTGGTAAATAGGTACAATAGCCACCACCCTGTTTAGCCTCTTTTGCTAGTAAGTCCATTAAATTATTATCTAACATAAAGTTAAAGAATTCATTAGTTTCAGGTGAAATTTTTTGGTACATTTTTTGGGCAGCTTTCACTAATTGCTCAGCTGTCCCCTTAGGAGTAGGATTACCAGATAAGAATTCTATTTTTTCATCATAATAAAATAATTTATCATAAGCTAAGCGTTTTTGTTGTTTTTTATATAAGTTGGTAGTAAGAGGAACTAGCGACTCTAAAACTTGCTTACGATAATTGCCAACATCATTGGCATTATAATCACTTCGCCCCATTCTTAAATATCCTAATTCTACAAAGTTTTTATAGCCCAGTTTTTTGGCTATTTTGTCTCTTACTTTTACTAATTTATCATAAATTTCATCAAACTTAGCTTGATTATCCAAAAAGAATTGATCTTTTGCTAAAGTGGCAGCTTTTCTTTTCTCTCGATCATTAACTAGCGTGAAGGGAGTCATTTGTGAGAGATTATATATTTTACCCTCAAATGATATTTCAGCCGATGCACTAAGTTTAGCATACTCACTACTTAATTTATTTTCTTCTTGAAGTTCAGTTATAACCTGAGGATCAAATGATTTTAAACTTAAGTCAATTAAAGTAAACCATTGGCTTGGGAAGTGCTTTTTTAGTTGGGGTAAAAATTTGGAATTAACAAGAGCTTTTTGGAAATTAAAATCAATTTCTGATACTAATGGACCACTATAATCCCAAAAATCATTTTCTTGATCATAAAATTCATCTTTTGTATTAATACTGTGTCTTATTGATGATAAAGTCGCCATTGTACTAATAGTATTTCTAGCTTTATTAATAGTTTTGATTAGTTCTATTTGTTTATCTACATTATCGGCATTATTAAATTCTTCTAGCAATTCTGACAATTGTTTTTGGTATTCTTGAATATTTGGACGATAATATTTAAAATCTTTAAAGTTCATTTTTCTCTCCTTGTTATTAAAAAAGCCACCTTAAAGGTGGCAGATTATTTATTTTTTCATATAGTATGGGTAAGTATAAACTAGAGTTCCTTCATTATAAATATGTTGAGGTTCCCCTTGAATTAAAGGCTTAATATAATCAATAGCCTCCTGTTTAACACCTGCCATATTAGCTAAAATCCATTCATGTGGGAAATTTTTAACATGATTGGCAACATTACTAGCTTTTTCTGCAATGAATTCTACATCATAATCTTTAGTGTCTTTTCTTTTAAGACCAACCATATAGCCAGTAAACTTAGGATCAGCAGATCTCATATGTGCAGACATACCTAATTTGAAACTTTCCTCGACATCAACTAAAGATTGAGTATACGCAGCACACCTTTGAGCAGTAGATAGATCTTGTACTTTAGCTCTTGATGCTACACCTTCATCTAAAATCATTTGTTTTAAGGCATTACCAGCACCACCCAATACAGCATGACCAAAACCATCATTAGTTGATTTAGCAGCAGCAATATAAGTTCCATCAGAATATCTAACACCCTCAGATACAACAATATAACACTTATTATTGGCCTTTACTTTTTCTGCAACTAATTTAAGAAAGGCAGCTTTATCAAAATTCACTTCTGGTAATAATAGAATATCTACTTTACCACTAACACATGCTGATGCAGCTAACCAACCAGCATCTCTACCCATCGTTTCTAAAATAAATACTTCTTCTCTAGTATAAACATTATAATCTAACCAAGTAGTATTAACAACTTGATTAATAAACTTCGCAGCTGAGCCAAAACCTGGACAATGATCAGTAACCACTAAATCATTATCAACAGTTTTAGGGCAACCAACAAAACGATGTTTAGTAATACCATTTTTTTCTGCATATTCACTTAATGCATAAACCGTATCCATCGAATCATTACCACCAGTATAGAACATAGTATCAATATTATATTTATCTAACACAGCAAACAATTTTTCAAAATCAGCGATATTTTCTCTTTTTAATTTATAGCGACAAGAACCCAAAGCACTAGCAGGAGTTTGTCTTAAAACTCTATTATCATATTCACTCATATCAGTTAAATCAACTAACAACTCCTCTAAAATTCCTTCAATTCCATGTAATCCTCCATAAACAGTTTTATAGATTGGATTCAATTGGTTGGCTTTCACCACCCCTGCAACTGTGGCATTAATCACTGAAGATGGACCACCAGATTGCGCAACTAAACAATTACCCATTTTAATTTTCTCCTTTTTTATCCATAATTATTTTAACATAAATACTAATCAAAATAACTTAAAATATTATTCTGCCTGATTAGTAGAGCCCGGAACTAAATATTCCGCTACACCATCAGCAATAGCTTTAGACCATTTAGTACTATTGGTAGTTAAATTACTCATATCAGCTTCATTATTAAAGTAACCTAAATTAAACTTAACACCCTGTACTCCCTGAGTTAAACCAGCAAAAATTCCATTCATTTCTTTAGTATAAGAAGAATATGTTCCAGCCTGTAAAGCTTTACCACCGATTTCTCTAATATCAATTTCTTGATCATAACCAGTATTAGTTATTTCAGTTTCAAAAACACCCTCACCCTCAAAGATAATACCACTACTATCCAGAGCAGTTTTAACCACGCTGGCAAAATTATTAGAAGAATAGCTACTATAAATTAGACTAGCACCACTATCCTCACCATTACCATTTAATAAGCTCAAACCCAAATAATACTTAGCACCACTATTCATAGTTCTACCAACTCGTGAATCCTCACCATAAGTCAGCATTGGATCATTAGCACTTTGTCTGGTCATCGTTGCTTTAAAGCCTAGGTTATTTAATTCACTTACAATCTCACTCGCCATTTGATATAGTAATACTGACTCATCACTTCCAGCATTTACATCATTACTGTAGGTTTCATCACCAATATCATTAAAACTAGGATCAATAATAATATCATATACCCCATCGACAATAGCCTTTTCTTTGACATCCAAAAGTACTATATTATCTTTTAATTTATATTCTTCACCCATTTCACTAAAATAATTACTATCCGCAATTAAATTAACAGTTTTATGAGTGTTATCTCTTGTGACAGTTGTGAAACTATCATTAACACTATTATTGAACTTTAAAGGAACATTATTACCATTTACTTGATGATATAAGATATATAATCCGACATCTAATGTACTATATTTTATAAAATTATCTAATTCAATAGTAGTAGTAAAGCTGTACTCTTTGCCAGTACAAAGGTTTTTTGCTACAAAGGTTTCATCCACAAAATCATTACTCTTACCAATTAAATCATAGTTAGTCGAAGTTAAAACTAAACTCTCACCATAAGCAAAATAATCACCAACGGTTTCGATATTTGTATAATCACTATCAATCAAACCTTCGACAATTTTAATACTATTAGATTCACAATAAAGACTATTTCGACTATCACCACTAAATAAAAAACCACCAATTATTTTAACTAATAAAAATATAATTATTACTAAAATAATTAAAGCTGGTATTATCGCTTCCCATTTAGGTTTCAATTTCCTTCTTCTTACCATAACTATTCCTCTTTTATATATCTAATATTTTAGCATAATAAGTGCTTTTTTACTAACTATAAATCCATTGATGGATCAGATGAAATACTCAAATCATTTATTTGGCCTTTTTGATAACTAATATAACCTGCAGCCCCAATCATTGCAGCATTATCAGTACAATATTTTAGTGGGGGAATAATCATTTC
>JBKDZL010000009.1:0-1644 GCA_047971145.1 Erysipelotrichaceae bacterium | reverse complement strand
TTCGCTATAAAAATTTTCAATTATTTCCTTGACTTTTCTATAGCAGCTCTTAATGATACTAGACTTTATACCAAAAGTTTAACATAAAACGTTTACTTTGTGTTACTTGATGACCATGATTTAAAAATAAGACACTAAAATTAAAATAAGGTTATGAACTTTTATTTTAGTGCATTTAAATTATAATTCACATGCTGATCAATATCTTTATAATATAAAAGTAACGAAATTTTATAAATAGTAATAATACGTTACTTTTTAAGAAATTACACCATTGTTTTATAACGGGATTAGAAGTAATATATTAATGTAATTATTTACAGAGGAGGATTATGAATAGTAAAAAATTATCTAGTAAAGATATGGCAGCATTCTCACTTGGAGAAGTGACTAGATCTTTAGCAGAGAATGGTGTAAATACGTTCGTGATGTTGTATTTTACATCAGCATTAGGTTTAAGCCCAGCATATGCAGGACTTGCATTATCATTGTCAGTTGCTTGGGATGCAATTACAGATCCACTTATGGGTTATATTTCGGATAATACAAAGAGCAAATATGGTAAAAGGTTTCCATATATTGCAATAGGTGGGTTTTTATTAATTATTCTTATGTATATGTATTGGCATGTACCAACAATATTTACTGACTCACAACAATCATTATTTATGTACTTAGTTGTTGTAAATATATTATTTAAAACCTTTTTTACAATGTATTTTGTTCCATTTGGAGCAATGGCAATGGATTTAGTAACTGATATTGATGGACGTACAAAAATTCAAAGTATGCGTCAATCAATAAATATGTTAGCTAACTTTGCTGGTCCTGGTATTTCATGGTTTATCTTCTTCCCACGTGCTGAAGATGTAACAAGTGTTTCAAACTACGAAGCTATGGGTAATTATTTTGTTATATTTTCATTGATAGCATTAGTAGTGTCTCTATTTTTTATGAGAAAGCATATAACTCCATCAAATACTAATCAGGAAGATAATAACGATGAAGTTATTGAAGAAAAAAAGCATGGGTTACGTACTGTTGCACATGATTACTTAAATGTATTAATGAATAAATACATGTTAGTTCTGTTTTTATTTGGGATGGTAGTTTATTTATGTAATACATTGATGGCGAACCTACAAACTTATATGTACAGCTATTATATGATGTTTTCAGGTTTTGAAAAAACAGTAACAAATGGTGGAACAATGCTTGCCGCTGCTGCTGGTAGTGCAGTTGGAGCATATTTTGCGAATAAATACTCGAAAAAGCGTGCGTCATTAATAGCTGTTTCAATATCAGCTGTTTCAAGTTTTATTTTATTATTCCTATTATTAACAAATGTTGTAAAACCTGAAACAACAATGGGATAAATATTATTTGCTTTATGAAATTCTGGATTTTGGTTTGGTTTAGTAATGTCATTCCCCCTATCATTTTCAATGTTATCAGATGTTACAGAAATCAATTATTATGAAACTGGGTTACGTCAAGAGGGAACATTTATGTCAGTTTTTAGTTTTATCACAAAATTATCAATGGCATTAGCAGGATTTATTACAGGGATATTATTAACATTAGTTGGGTTTGATCAAACTATTACTGCTCAATCACCAGAAACACTATCAAAATTAACAATAG
>JBKDZL010000008.1:0-4034 GCA_047971145.1 Erysipelotrichaceae bacterium | reverse complement strand
AATTAGAGAAGAAGTGGGTGAATTATGAAAAATAGAAGAAACAAATGGCTGATATTTATATTATTAGCAATAACAAGTATTATATTTATGTTTCCTTTTTTTGAAATGTTATCGATCTCGTTAATGTCATTTGATGAGTCGATTAGTATACCCCCAAAAGTTCTCCCATCAACAACGCTATTTAGTAATTATTCATATGTATTTACTAAAATGAATTTTAACACGATGTTTTTAAATAGTTTTATTACTACTTCATTAAGAGTTCTAGGTACAATAGCTACATGTTCAGTAGCAGGGTATGTATTTGCAAAAATAAAATTTCCTGGTAATAAATTACTGTTTAGTATTACAATTGCAATAATGCTTGTACCAGGTTATATGTTTTTACTGCCACAATATTATATGATGAGTGAGATGGGTTGGTTAAATACATTGGCTGCAATAATCGTACCCAATGTATTTAGTGCATATGGAATATTTTTTATGCGTCAGTTCTTTAAATCAATACCTGATTCATTGATTGAAGCAGCATATTTAGATGGATTAAATCATTTTAAAATTTTTTATAAGATATGTTTGCCGCTAGTAAAACCAGGATTAATGGTATTAACAATCCAAACAACTGTAGGAGCATGGAATGACTTAATGTGGCCAATGATAATCAATTCAGATTCATCTAAATTTACATTACCAGTAGGAATAGCAATGATGGCAGGACAACGTACAACAATTGTTCCATATCAAATGGCTGCAGGGATAATGGTTGTTATTCCGATGGTAGTATTATATATATGTACTCAAAAATATTTCCAAAATATAGATTTATCATTAAAGTAAAATCACTAGAAGAAAGGAAATCATGGCTGTAATATTAGGACTAGACGGCGGAGGAACAAAAACGGCTGTTAAAGTTTGGCATACCGAAGAGGGGTGCATTAAAAAATTTACTTTAGGTACTAGTAATATAAATCAACTAGGATCTGAAAAATTTATACAATTAATAAAAAGGATTGGAAAGGAACTGGAGAATTTAAAACTTGAATCGGATATTGCTATATTAGGAATTCCGGCTTATGGCGAGTCAATAAAGATGGATAAAATTATCGAAGATGCTATATTGACACACATTAATAGTAAAACAATAAAAATTTATAATGATGTAGAAGTTGGACATTTTGGATCTCTTGCTTGTGAGGATGGAATTAATGTAGTTTCCGGAACAGGCTCAATTGCGATAGGAATTTATAATGAAAAGAGTATTAGATGCGGTGGATGGGGTGAAATTATTGGTGATGAAGGTTCAGGGTATAAAATTGGACTTGCAACATTACAAACTTTATCAAAACAATTAGATAAAAGAAATAATAAGACAATACTTTATGAATTATTATCAGATGAATATGATTTGGGCAGTATGAGCAATTTAATTGATTTTGTATATAGTAACGAAAATAATCGAACAAAAATTGCTTCGTTGTCAAGAATTACATATAAAGCAGCAGAGTATGGTTGTAAGCAAAGCCAAGAAATACTACAGTATGCAGCTTTAGACCTTGTTGAGCATGTTACGACAATAGTGAAAGAATTAGGTATTCAAAATAAATATATTTCTGTTTCGTATAGTGGCGGAACATTTAATGCAAAAAATTATTTTCTAACAACATTTATCAATGAAATTAATAAAATAAGTAATATAAAATTAATTAAACCAATACTTTCACCAATTGAAGGTACTATTTTAAAAGGATATAAAGTACTTAATGTACCGATTGATGATATAAGTGTTATTAGGGAGGAAATATGAGTATAAGAGTAGCTGTGATTGCAAGGTAGATATTGATGTGTGTGACCATCAAATTCTAATATGACATTTGAAAATGGTGTATGTTGCGCATTTGAATAACGACGTTCACAAATGATTAATGTAGAATGACTAGAATATTTGGAACTAAGGAATCAATCGAGGCGAATACCTGAATGAGATTGTAATAACACTGCATATTTGTACAGAAAATGTAGAGCAAGTAACTAAAAAAATCCAAAGCAGGTTGAAAGAAGCAATGGTGGTGGCAATTTTGGAGTACTGAAGTACTTTGGAAAGTACATCTTAGGAGATGGATCTGAGACGAAGTCAACCATTGAACAATAAATTGGAAGTCACTTAATATCTTTTGAAGCAGAATTACTGATAAATGAGATGTAAGTAAATAACATAATAAGACCTTTTAATAGAAGTCAAGTAATGTTTTGATTTTACTATAAGTTTTGGAAAGGCTGATTTTCCTCACATAAGAATATATCAAATTTGGTAAGCGATTAGCTTACTATATGAATTATTAAATTTAAAAGTGTTGCTTAGGGCTAATCAATTCACTATTGTTTTTCATAAGTGAAAACACAATATGGAACATTTTTCGAGATAGAACTACAACTTCTTCCTTATGAGACATACGCTCTTTATATTTGGATAGTTTAGAGTCGAAATAAGGATTCAAATGAGTACTTGCGCAGCAATGTAATGAGCATTTCGAATATGTTCGTTTCCGGTCTTAGAAATACATTTACGTTTGAATTTATTTCAGGACTTGTTATGCAAAATTCCAAGTCCTGCTTACGAAATGTAATTATCAGCACTTTTAAAGCCTCTATATCTCCAGTTTCAGCCAGTATAGTTGCGGTAGTAATTAGTCCAAATACAGGAATAGTTGATAAGGTAGCTTCCTTAACGACTGTTAGGAAACAAGTCAAATCTTCAAGTAATTTAATTTGCTCTTTTACAGTCTTTAAACTTAATACTATATAAGGGATTACACTTGAATCATATTTAGAATTTGACTTCCTAACAATGTCGATGGCAATATAATACATAATAAATATCTTTTCTGTTATAGCCTACAGCTTCAAAATCTTGTGCATCCTAGATATGGTAAGTAGCAAAAGCTCTCACGGGCAGAAGTGAGAAGTTGAAAAGAGGGGAGGAATCTTAATGGGTTGGTCAAGAGCCAAACGGAAATATATATATCAACCTCTTAAACAATAACATGTTTTTATGCGAGGGAAATCCCTTTAACTAAATTAAAGCACCTATTAAATGAACAAAAAATAAATAATGAATATGGCTATAACCTAGCTATACTCATTATACTAGGAGAATATATGAAAAAATTATTTACAATGGTATTAATGTTAGTTGTAGTGTTAGCAGGATGTGGGTCAAAGGAATCCACAGATCAATCTGGAGAAAAAGAATCAATTCGATTTTCAATCTGGGATGAGACACAACAAGAAGGTTATCAAAAAATAATAGATCAATTTGAAACAGAAAATCCTAATATTGATGTAACTTTAGAAGTAACACCATGGGGAGATTACTGGACAAAATTAGAGACTGATGCTCTTGCAGGGACTGCCCCAGATGTAGTAGCCTTAGACCCAGCTTACTACCTACAATATCAACAAGGAGATTTATTGATGAATTTAGACGATATTGTTATGGAAAAAGGAATTAATTTATCAAAATATAACCAGTCATTAATTGATGCATATTCAGTGGATGGTAGTTTATTTGCTCTACCAAGAGATAGAGATGTTATTGGATTATACTACAATAAGCAAATTTTAGCGGATGCTGGTGCAGTAGTTCCTACAAATTGGGATGAATTTTTAACTGAAGCAAAAAAAATTCAAGATTATAATCCAGAAATTATGCCTTTAATGCTAGAAATTGGACAGTCAGGCCATTGGAATCTTTTAGCTGAAAATGGTGTAGAAATTATTGGTGAAGATGGTCAATCAAACTATAATACGCCGGAAGCAATTAAAGCACTACAATTTTACCAAGATTTAGCAGTAAAATATGATATGATACCACAGCCAAGCGAAGGTGATATTTATCCTCCAGATGCGTTATTAAGTAATAACGCAGCATTCATTTTAGCAGGAAGTTGGGTTATTAGTAGTATTGAAAATTCGGAAGTTACGGATAATATTGGAGTAGCACTATTACCTAATGTAACATCGATGACATCAGGATC
>JBKDZL010000007.1:0-1760 GCA_047971145.1 Erysipelotrichaceae bacterium | reverse complement strand
CCTTGCTCGATAATATTAAATATATATATGGTTTCCAAAGCTTCAATTAAGGTTAGGAAAATTATAATTAATGTAACCCTTGTG
Organism: Erysipelotrichaceae bacterium; assembly: GCA_047971145.1. Lineage (GTDB taxonomy): Bacteria > Bacillota_I > Bacilli_A > Erysipelotrichales > Erysipelotrichaceae > JBKDZL01. Next base: position 1,676 of record JBKDZL010000007.1, on the reverse strand, counting down.
ATCATGGTCTTGTTTCTAAAAACATTCTTTGTAGACGTTCTTAGTGAATCAATAGATTTTTCTTTATTATGGAAAAAGGTAATTATGTTATCTTTATCTCTTATCATGAAGTATTTGGTAGTAAAGAAATTATAAATGTATTGTGCTGGGGGCAAAATTATAATGAAAGAAACTAAAGAATTATGGATTAAAGATCATGCATATCCGAATCATGCAAGGGCAAAGAAAGCTGTAGAACTTATGCCAATATTCAGATCAAAGCCAGATGAATTAAAGAAACCTAAAATTTCAGATCCATAAGATTGACCAACGATCATTATTGGAAGTCCAATTATTAATTCTAAAGGCACTCTAATCAAAGACATCGTAGCCATCGTTCCAAAATATCCAGATATCCTAACATTATTTTCTTTAGCCATATATCAAGCCATAATAATAGTGCCTATAATTGCCTCACCAGTAATGAATCTAGTCGTTACTTTTAATTGTCTTGCTACAAAAACATTTCATGCCATTTTAAAATTAGGTTTTTTCCCGGTAACAATTACAGTAACTACTAAAGTTATCAAGAAACTAAAAAAATATGAAATAAAAAAATTAATCCATAGCAGATATATCCAAGGATGAGAAAAACTTTCTTTTGAAAAGAGGACAATAATTGCTTCACCAATATTTTTAGGATTTAAAATTAAGGAGAATGTAACTAAAACTAGTATTATAAATGTAATAAAACCAAAAATGGCTAATAAAATTTCTTTTTTATTAATCCTTCTTGTTGTTGCCTTAATGTTAAGAATATTATTTTTTAAATTATTGGCTAAACCATTTCTATAATAATGAGAATTAACAGAATTGTCAGATCATGAAACAAAAGAATAAATACAATTATTATCATTAAATTCGATTATAATTATTGCTTTATCAGTTTCGAAAATTACACCATTTTCAAAGGCATCAATAACATTATTATTTTTTATACCAGGAATATTATTTGAATTCGTTATTTCTTTAATCACAAATTCTGAATAGGATTTCGATACAGTGTTTTTAAAAAGTTTAAGAAATGAATATTTAGCTCCGAATTCATCTAATATAAGTTTCCAGTTTAAATCTTTATAAAATAAAAGTTGATCAAGGAGAATATCAAAATTTTCATTTAAGTTGAAATCAATTCTATTATCGTTGTTTAATTTATTGAACAAATTCAATACAATTTGCCTTGTATTTTGCTTCAAATTGTTACTAAAGTGTACTCATCCTAGCTTTTCAGCAAACATCAAATCGAATGAAGAATTATCAGAAAAGATTCATGAAGCTCTTTTTTTGTATAAAAAAACAACAGAATTGTTTTCTGTAATTAGGAGACCTTGATTTTGATTACTTTTAGTAATTTGCTTCAATATTTCCTTTTCGCTATTGTTTTCTAAAAAGAAAATGTTGAAATTATCAAGAAATTCTGTTTTTTTTATTATATTATTATAAATTTCTTCGGATTTAACAAAAACATTAAATTTACTTTCATAACAATTTTTGTTTGTTGACTTATACTTTTTATTCATTATAAATATTATATAATAAAAATTATATAATAAAATTTATGTTATATCGGATAAAGATTTGTGTGTTCCATAGGAATAAAAATTTAATTGGTAATTATTTATAATTATTAGATTTCT
>JBKDZL010000006.1:0-3965 GCA_047971145.1 Erysipelotrichaceae bacterium | reverse complement strand
AAGGTTGCTTGTCAATCAATGTTAATCAATGTTGGTGCACCGATGATGGTTACGGAAGAGAGGGAGGTATATTATCAAACAATTTACTATCCTTTACCTGATGTATTTAATAAAGCACCATCTGAAGTATATGAATTGGAAAATAAATCAACGACAATCGAGCAGTCAAAATTTGGAAATGTTCATACAGTTAACCAAGTATTAACTAGAAACGAAGATAGATTAGTTATGTATGCGGTAAATCACTCGGAAGATGCCCAAGAATTACAAACAATTTTTATTGATGGTGAAGCGTTATCAGTAAAGAGAATTGAATCATTCACATCTGACGATATTATGCTTACAAATACGAAAGAAAAAATCAACTTTAAAGAAGGTTGTAAAAAAATTGATTCAACAACTCACATTCCACCAATGTCTTGGAATGTAATATATTACTAGGATACAAAATTTAAGCTTATGTAATTAAATATTTAAATAGGAAAATGAAATTCTAAAATCGCAAATGTAAACTAGGTTGAGTTTAGATTGGATTGGTAGAATTTCATTTTTTGTATAATACAATACTTATGTATATGTTAGCTAAACTTTGATTCATATGTAATTGATTCAACAGTATTTCCTGATAGTAAATCGATTATCATTTTAGCCGCATCTTGACCCATTTGTCCCTTGGGATGAGGTGGTGACATAAAGTTAAATGGCTTACCATTAGAATATTCAGTATCGTCATAACCAGTTACTAACACATCATCAAATATGGGATTGATATTGTAGTTTGTAATCATCCGATATGCATATTCATCATTATAAAACATGATACAATCAGGTTTGAAATGCATGTATAACATCGCAAATTCAGCCAGTTTTTGAGTCTCATCATGAGTTGTAAACTCAACAATCTTATAAAGGGCATTTGAGTCCTTTAAAACATCTTTGATTCCAGTTAAACGTGAGTAACCTTGTAAATCATCGGTTTTTGAAAGAATTAATATGCGCTTACATCCACTGTCAAAAACATGTTTGGTAAGTTTTTGCATATTTTTTCGATCATCAAGCACAAGATAAGGAATTTCAAAGTCAATTAATTGCGAGTTAATACAAACAGTGGGAATGGTTTCTAGTGATGAATAAGTTTTGGATTTAGAATAACTTGCATTGTTGGCTTGAGTAGGCTCAAGAATAATCCCATCGACAACACTTAAATAATTTCTTATGATTGATCGTTCTATGCGCTGATCGTTATAGGAACATGCAATTAAAAGTCCAATTCCTTCAGCCCTCAATGTATCCTCTATACCTTTGATTAAATCAATAAATATGTACTTAAATAAATTGGGAAGAATTAACAAAACTGTTCTAGGTTTAGAAACTTTACTGATTACAATACTCTCCTTTCCTTGTTGCTTGTGTATGTAACCATTTTTTTCTAATTCAGTTAATGCTTTTCTCACTGTGACACGACTAATACTAAATTTTGAACTCAATTCATTTTCAGATGGGATTGAATCTCCTAACTTGTATTCATCAATGTCAATTTTTTCTATAATTTCACTATAAATTTTTTCATATTTTTTCATAGTTACATAATAACACATAATGTAAATGTATACAAGCAATTAAAAAATTACTGTAAATTAACGCTAATTTGAGTGTACTTGTATTAAAATTTAGGATTTTTTTAAATGGGTATACTTGTTAATACAACTTATGTATAATAAGAACGTAGCACAAGTATTAAAATGATAGTAGTTATATATCTAATAAACTGGTTGCAATAAATAAAAATATTGGGAGAGATATGAAAAATGTAAATTTTAATAAAGTAATAGTATTAGATGAGACATTTAAAAATAGAATAGAAACAGTTAATGGTACAACTATTAGGCATGCAATAAAAAAATTATATGATACACCACGCATTGAAAATTTTATCAATGCCAATAAAGCAATAAATGGTGAACCCCATGGTGAGTTTATTGGAATTACTTTCGATGATACGGACTTGTATAAAATTATAGAAGGTGCCGGGTATATTTTAAGTGAGATAGATGATCCGGAACTAGAAGAGATGATTGATAAACTCATTGTGTATATAAGTAATGCACAAGAGGATGATGGATATATAACAACGCGACATACCATCGATCCGAGTTTAAAATGGATTTGTCAAGATGCTCATGAACTGTATAATTTTGGACATCTAATAGAGGGGGCAATTGCACATTTTCATGGAACATCAAAAAAGTCCTTTTTAAACATTGCAATAAAGGCAGCTAATTACCTATGTAATCATTTTACAAACGAAAATGTATGGGTTCCGGGTCACCAAGAAATAGAACTTGCACTAATTAAATTGTATGAATTGACTGAAGAGGAAAAATATTTGTATTTAGCAGAACAATTCTTAGCAAATAGAGGAAAAGGATTAGGGGTACCGAATTCTAAATATTCGATATTTACTGAAAATCCAATTTGGTTAGATTACTGGGATGGACCATATCACCAAGATACAATGCCACTTGAATATATTTATAAAGTAGAAGGACATGCAGTACGTGCAATGTACATGTATAGCGCGATGGCAATGTTATCTAAATATCGTAATCCAGAATATTTAGAAAGTTTAAATCGAGTATGGGACAACTTACTAAATAAAAATGCTTATATAACTGGTGGGATTGGATCTTCTGTACATAATGAAGGTTTTACAACAGATTACGATTTACCTAATTTAACTGCATATTGTGAAACTTGCGCATCGGTAGGAATGGTTTATTGGAATTCGGAAATGTTTCTTCATAGTGGAGAGACAAAGTATTTAGATGTAATTGACCGTGAAATACGAAATGGAATAATTTGTGGATTAAGTGAAGATGGGACAAAGTTTAATTATGACAATCCACTTGAATCAGATGGATCCTTTGAAAGAAAAGAATGGTTTGATTGTTCATGTTGTCCTACGCAAACAATTCGTTTTACACCATCAATTGCCAAATATATATATTCACAAGATAATGGTAAATTTTATATTAACTTACTAATTTCATCAGAGTATAATGAGCAAAGCAGATCTTTGAAATTAGTTAAAGAAACAAACAAAATGTCTATTACTCATAATTTAAACGATGATATCTATATACGAGTTCCGAGTTATGCAGTTCTTCAAGAATGTAGTGTTCCTTATGAACTGGAAAGTGGGTTTGTAAAAATAAGTGGTCAATATAAGGAAGTTGAAATATTAATCGGAACGGGAATAAGATTTATTCACTCAAATGCCAATATTGTTGAAAATGCAAATAAAGTGGCAGTACAATACGATGGATATATCTACTGTATTGAAGAAGTAGATAATGAAAATTTTGATAAGTTAAGTCTTAATAGTGAACTATCTTACATAATTAAGTCGCAACTTATTGGGAATACAAAATGTGAGGCAATAGAAGCTAGAAATGCGAGCGGAGAATTAGTTGCAACATTAGTACCATATTATTTATGGAATAATCGAGGAAAAGGAAAGATGAAAGTATGGATTCCAAATAGCATTGGTGGGTTGTATAATTTATAAAGGTTAACAGTAGGTTTAGTATTAAATATAATTAAATGGAGGAATTATGTGTAAAATATTAGATTTAAAAGCTGTAATAGGAACGTTAGTAATTATGCTTGTAGGTTTATCGGGATGTTCAAGTAAAGGGGAAGTTATAACTTACTGGAACTCTATGACAGGACCAGATGGTGAATACATGCAAACGATAGTTGATCAATTTAATGAAGAAAATAAGGGGGTATACTATGTAGAAGAGTCGGTAATACCGAATGAAGATTTATATACAAAGTTAAATATGAAGGGTAGCGATGATAACTTACCTGATTTAATTGTTGGGGATGATACACGAATTCCGCAACTAGTTGAAGGAGACATTATACTACCTTTAGATGAACAAGAAGAAATGATGAACTTA
>JBKDZL010000005.1:0-12291 GCA_047971145.1 Erysipelotrichaceae bacterium | reverse complement strand
ATTCTCCATCAAAATAACTTTGATAAATTTCGTTAACTACTGCAAAATCATTCATATCAGTAAGAAAAATCAGTGTTCTTACTATTTTTTTGTAGTCAGAGCCTGCAGCTTTTAAAACTTCACCTAAATTTTTCATTGATTGGTGGGCTTGGGCAGCAACATCACTACCTGCAAATTCTCCAGTATTAACATCAATCCCTAATTGTCCTGATGTGAATACAACATTTCCTAACTTTGCTCCTTGGATATAAGGACCCACAGCAGCAGGAGCTAAATCACTATGTATAATTTCTTTACTCATTTAATTACACTCTCTTTCTATTCAACATTTTTTCCTTTTTTTCTTAATACTCTTCCGGCTCTATTACCAGTATGATTACCCTTTTCAACCGCAAGTACACCATTGATCATCACATACTCAATTCCCTCAGGAAATTGAACAGGTTCAACATAAGTACCCTTATCAATTACAGTTTCTGGGTTGAAGATACAAATATCAGCAAAATAACCTTCTTTAAGTTCACCTCTATTTACCATATTAAAGGTAGTAGCTGGTTTCTTAGTCATTTTAGTAATTGCTTCTTCTAAAGTAAGAGCACCATCTTCTCTAACATATTTACCTAAAATTCTAGGGAATGCCCCATATACTCTAGGATGCGGTTTTCCACCTAATAGTCCATCTGTACAAGCATTCATTTCTTTTCTTTTCATGAATAATTGAACATGTTCTTCAGTGCCATAGAAATCAACCATTCCTACTGCATTTTCTTCTTCCATTAATAAATCAAAGGTAGCTTCATATGGATCTTTATTTCTTAACTCACCAAGTTCAATCAAACTTAAGCCAATCGCATCTTCATTCTTTTTAGTCTTAACACTTGTAACAAAGATTTGATCAAGTCCTGCAAAATCTACAAAGTTATCCCAACCATGAATTCCATTTTCAATATCATAAACCATCTTTTTACGAAGTTCTGGATCTTTCAAGCGCTCCACTACTTTATTAGTTCCCCCATCATGAACCCATGGTGGCAAAATTACTCCAAGCATTGTACTGCCAGCAACATAAGGATACTGATCAAAAGAAACTTTAATGCCTTCTTTTTCGGCTTTTTCTAAAAGCTCTATTACCCCATCAATTTTATCCCAGTTTTTCTTACCACATACTTTAAAGTGAGAATAATGCACTCTAACTCCTGATTCACGACCAATTTTAATAACTTCTTCCATTGAATCTAAAATAGTATCTGCTTCACTTCTTTGGTGGATTACAAAGACACCATCATATTCTGCAACAATCTTACACATTTCAATAATTTCAGTAGACTCTGAGTAAGCACAAGGCATATAAATTAAACCAGTTGATAAACCAATCGCACCAGCTTCCATTTCACGTCTTGTAATTGTGCGCATTAATTCTAATTCTTCTGCATTTGGAAGTTTATTATCAAGTCCCATCGCTTCCATTCTAATATTTCCATGAGGAACAAGATAACTCTCATTAAGACCAGGCTTAACATCCTCAATCATTTTTAGATAGCCTTCGGTATTTTTAAAGTTCCAATTAATATCATCACTATCACCATCAAGTCCAGCTAAATTTTTACGCCAAGGACTAATATATTGCTCTGGCAATGGTGCCATAGAAATACCATCTTGTCCTAAAATTTCAGTAGTTATCCCTTGTCTAACTTTAGGCTGAACTTCAGGTTCAATTAGAATTTTTAGATCACTATGACTATGAGTATCAATAAAACCTGGTGATACTACTAAGCCCTTAGCATCAATAACTTTATCGGCATTAGGAAATTCAAAGTCTCCTATTTTTTCAATTCTATCATCACTTACTAATAAATTAGCTTCGAAACCTTTTTTTCCAGTTCCATCAACTATTAAACCATTTTTAATTAGTGTTTTCATATAAATTATTTCTCCTTATTAATTATCTGAAAATTCAAGTAAAGGTGCAGGCTCAGCTCCCGCTTTAATATCAAAGTGAGAAATAATGAAGATAGCAATAAATGCCACAACACCACCTGGAACCATTGCACTAAGACCCCATGGAGTATTAAGAGCATAAATCCATACTAGAGCAACTGCAGTACCAATACAAATTGACCAGAAAGCAGCTCTTTTTGTCGTATTTTTAACAAATAATGCACAAACAAAGGCAGCAAATGGACCAGCACTTCTAAGAGTAAATGCCCCCATCATAACCGCAATAATATTATTTCCAGTTAAAGCAACAATCATACCAACACCACCAACAATTAACATCATAATTCTAGAAATCCAAACTTCTTTATTATCATCAGCTTTACCTTTATTGATATATGGTCTAAATACATCATTAGTAAACATAGTAGCAGTACCAATCATATTACCAGAAGCACTACTCATAGTAGCCGCCACAATAGCTGCCAAAACAATTCCCGAAATTAATGCTGGCGCAAAAGTAATAGTTGCATCAGCTAAAGCATTCTTTTGCGGTCCTGTTGCATAACCATCAATACAAACATAAGCCATTAAACCAATTAAAGCAGGAACAATTGCATAAGCAGCCGAAACTAAACCAGCAATAATCGAACCAAGTTTAGCTGATTTACTATCTTTAGCAGATCCAAAAGTTTGAACAATTTCTTGCCCTGTTGGGAAAGTCATAAAATACATTGCAATATATCCCAAGATAGTTGGCACACCAACTTTAACCATACTGAGCAAGTTCATATTCTCACCCTGCTCATTAGTCATAACAGCAGCTTTTTCAAATAAACCTGAGAAACCACCAACTAACGGATTACCTAACATAACAAACATCGCAAATGTCATACCCAATGTAATAAATAAAACATGCATCATATTAGCAGCAGTTACTGATTTATAACCACCAACCATAGTATAAATAATAACAATAACAGTTGTAATAACCACAGCCATTTGGAAACCTAAACCAGTTACAACATTAATAATAGAAGCAGTCGCTATAATTTGAGCACCAGTCGCCATAAATAGCGCTGCTATTGAAGTAAAAGCAGTAAAAATATGTGCACCTTTACCAAAACGTCTACCAACAATTTCTGGTACTGTACTAGCATTTGCTCTTCTAAAATAAGGCGCAATAAATGATACTAAGAAAAATCCAATACCAGCAGCAATTACATACCAAGATGCCGATAAACCAAATGAATAAACATTAGTCGCAATACCTGTAGTACTAGCACCACCAGTATTAGCAGCAAATAAAGTTGCGGCCAAAACTAATGGACCAAGTGACTTACTTGCCATTAAGAAATCATCATTACTTCTTGCTTTGTTCTTTTCTTTTTTACGATAAGAAACAAATAAACCAATAAAAACAGTTAAAACCATGTACGCTACAATTATTATTAGCGCAGTTTTTTGAGTAGTACTCATATTCTTTTTCCCCTTTTCCTATTTAAGTAGTGCACCCATTGCACCATAATAGCAATCTGTTACTTTTACTAATTGATCAATTTCAATATGCTCATTTACAGTATGAGCTAAATTTTCCAGCGATGGACCCAAACCAAATGTTGGAATATTAGCCTCACCAGCATAATGACTTCCATTAGTACAGAAATTATATTGAGTTATTTCCGGACTATATCCCATTTCTTTTAAACGATTATAAACATCAGTTACAAAAGCTTCTTCTTTATATAACCAACCTGGGAAGAATCTTTCTCCTTCAATATAATTACCGGTATAACATAACTCTTTACCAGTAGCGTATGAAACCTTAGCTTTTAATTCAGGATCTTTACTCATCATTTCATTAATAAGCTTTTCTAAAGGTGCTAAAACACTCTCTTTAGTTTCACCAACTAAAAGTCGACGATCATAAGTTGCACGACAGTACTCAGGAACTACTGATGCCCCAGGATATGGTGCTGATTTAATATCCGTTAATTCTAAGATACCATCACCTAAAGTATCATCATGAGTTGGTACTAATTTTCTAATCTCATCAATAATACCTGTGATTTTATAAACAGCATTAATACCTTTCTCCGGATTAGCAGAGTGAGCAGGTTTTCCAAAAGTTTCGACAACAATCTCACCTCTTCCTCTTTGACCTATTTTAAGATTAAGCTGAGATGCTTCACCAATTACAACATAATCAGGTTGAACAAATTTACTAATCTCTCTTGCTGCTACTCCTTCAAAACACTCCTCATGAACAACACCAGCTACATAAATTTCACCTGGAAAATCTCTATTTGTGTCTTCAGCAAAGTTTTTAGCAGCACAAACAAAGGCAGCGACTGAACCTTTCATATCACTAGTTCCACGTCCATAAATCTTACCATCATGTATTTCAGCAGCAAATGGTGGATATTCCCAAATACTCTCATCAGTTACTGGTACGGTATCAATATGACCATCAAAAAGAATTTTTTTGCCTGGCCTATTGCCCTTTAAACAACCAATGACATTACCATATTTGTCAATAGTTACTTCATCAAAACCTTTTTCTTTCATTGCAGCCTCTAATACTTGGGCAACTTCTTTTTCTTCACCTGAGTAGCTTTTTGCCCTAATTAATTTCTGACAAAGTTCTACTACTTCAGCTTTTCTTTCTTCGCTTAACATAATTATCCTCCTATCTTTGATATCTATTTGTTATAGCTTGAATCTTTTCCATCCCAGACAGTGTCTAAATAATTTTGTCTGTCTGTATCTCCTTCTGTGCTAAAACAAAGCACTTCAGAATTTTCATCTAGTTGTAGCTGTTTTTTAATTTCAGCATACTCTGGCTTTTGCATAATTTCTACCAATAAACCAGTTGTTACTGAGCCACTCTCACCAGATATTACTTTTGGATCTCCTGTTAAAGGATTCCCCAAAATACGCATGCCCTTAGCTGAGATATAATCCTCACAAGCAATGGCATAATCAGCATAGTCTTTTAATACATTCCAGCCAATACTACAAGGCTCACCACAAGCAAGACCTGCCATTGTTGTATCCATATCACCAGTTACAAAATGACGCTCACCATCATTAGCAGCGGCAGTCTTAAAAATACAATCTGCTTTTTTAGGTTCTACTATCACAATAATTGGTTTCTCATCTTTGAAAACACTTGAGAAAAAGCCAGTAATAGCTGAGGCCAGTGATCCCACTCCAGCCTGTACAAATATATGAGTAGGTCTTTTCTTCATTTGCTTGTAAGCTTCATATGCCATAGTAGCATAACCTTGAATAATCCAAGTAGGAATATCAGTATAGCCTTCCCAAGCTGTATCTTGAACCATTACCCAACCGTTCTTTTCACCATTATTATAGGCAAGTCTAACAGCTTCATCATAGTTCATATCAGTAATATCAGCTTGAGCACCTTCTTTTCTAATTGCCTCTAAACGTTGTTGAGCACTTCCCTTAGGCATATAAACAACAGAATTTTGTTTAAGCTTATTAGCAGTCCATGCTACACCTCTACCATGATTACCATCAGTCGCAGTAACAAAAGTAATATCACCTAACTTAGCTTTAACATCAGCAGAAGTCATTTTATCAAAAGGTAACTCACTAATATCTAAATTTAATTTTTTAGCTAGATAGTTACCAATCGCAAAACTGCCTCCTAAGACTTTAAAAGCATTCAAACCAAAACGATAAGACTCATCCTTGACATAAACTCCATTAATCCCAATTGTTTTCGCAAGATTATCAAGTTTTGCTAAAGGAGTTTCTTCATACATTGGGAAACTCATATGGAAATTCATAACTTTAGAAACTGTTTCTTCATTAAGAAAATCTAAATCAGCTTTTGCATCATCACTCCCTATAATTGGCACTATTTTTACATCATCTTTCATAATATGTCCTCCATTTATTTAATACAAATACAAAAAAGTAATGCGTTTACATTTTTATAGTACAACAGAAATAATGCGCTGTCAATAATAATTTATTATAATGAGAAAATATTATCATATTGATATTTTTTTGTTTTTGTAATAAAATAATAGTATTAACTAATTCAATAGAGGAGAGACGATTATGGAAATAGAAAGCAAAATAAACAGTTACATCTCGGTGGTACATTTTTTAGGAAAAGTGTTCGGTGAGGGCTGTGAAATCGTCTTACAAGATGTTCAAGAAGGTAGAGTCATCGCAATTGCAAATGGTCATGTTAGCGGAAGAAATGTTGGCGCCCCTTTAACCAACTATGCTTTAAAAATTGTCCAATCTGAAGTTTGGAAAGAAAAAGCTTATGATTATAATTACTTAGGCCGTACTGGTGATAATAAAGATTTAAGATCATCAACCTATTTTATTAAAGATGATAAAAACGAGAAGCTATTAGGCATGCTCTGCATTAATATTGACAAGCAACCCTACCATGACATTGTCGATATAATCTCAAAAATAGGTTTTTTAGATACTCCCACAAATCAATTACTGCAAAATTCACAAATTGACAACACGGACGCCTTAAAAGATACCGACCTAATTGAAAATTTTTCCCACAGTATTCCCCAAATTATCTCTTCATTATTACCAAAAGTATTGGCAGTACCAAGTGATATTCCTATATCAAGGTTAAATCAAGATGAAAAAATTAAAATTATCGAAAGTTTATCAACTAAAGGTGTCTTTAAAATCAAAGGCTCAATACCTGAGGTTGCGAAGGTTTTCAATTGTTCTGAGGCCACAGTTTATCGCTATCTTTCAAAAATTGACTAGCCTATATTTAAACTTAAAAAACAGACATTTTATATTTTGTCTGTTTTTATTTTGTTAAGTATTCTTATATAATAATTATTTAGTGCTTAATTGGAAGCAAAACTTTTGCCAAGGAGCTAAATAATCCAGAATGAAGACTTCTTCCGCAACTATTTTACCAACCACACTACTTTTGCCAGAGTTTGCCATATCATTTAAAGCAACTTGTAATTCTCCTTTATAATGACCATACTCATCACTTTCAATAATAATATCACCTCTTTTAATATCCGAAGCATTTTTAACTGGAAATTTTTCTTGTTTATATTTCACTCTGCTTTGAGTAGATCTAATAAAATTGTCTGAAATATCACCTCGATTATAATGTAATTCTTCTAAGATAATTTTTCTTTCAATTTCACTTAAATTATCAGCTAATTCAACATTGAAATTAACTAAATCAGTCCTAGTATTTGTGATATTGTCCAATTCTAACTGACTTGGATAACAATTAGATATGATGATATCATCAATTTTATCTAATGCTACTAAGTGTTTAATTTGCACATGAATCGGTAAATTTCTATGCATTTCTAAAGTTGGCAGACCATCAGTTACCGGCCAAGGTCCAAAAGAATCCTTGACTTGTGAGCTAACAAAAGCTGCCGTAGTTAAACCATATTTAGCAAAGTTATCTGTACACTTAAGAAAATGCTCCAAACTTAAGCCAGAGTAACGATGAGGGTAGAAATTATGACAACCTAATAAATTAAATTTATTGGGCTTAAAATCCATGATGGTATCAATAGTATGAGTATCCATACTCATATTTATTTCAACTTTTAAATCATAAGGATTAAAAGTCATTAATGCTTCCTCACTACCGCTAAAGCCCATATCTAATCTGATACCATCAGCATTGAGCTCTTTAAAATAACTCAAATCTTGATAACTAATATTTAATTTATCAAATACTTTAGGGCTAATATCTAAGATTACTATAAATCCCTGTTGATGGGCAAAATTATTAATTCTTAAAAATTTTTCTTTTATTTCCTCTTTACTCTCATTAGCTGACAATAAACAAGAAAATATTCTACTAAATCCGGCTGCTTTAGCTTTATGAATATAATCAAAGATTTCTTTTTCAGTTGATTTTTCGGGATAAATTGAAATTCCTAATTTTCTCATTTTTCTTCTCCTTATTAAAAAAGAACTTTGCTAAGCAAAGTCCTTTAATTTTTTAAAGTTTACGCTTCCGCATTTCCTTCTTCTTCTAATTGCTTCTTATCATAAATTTTAAAGAATGGGTAGTAAATTAAAATTGAAATAACAATTAAAATACATGATAAAATAATAGCTCTAAAGTCACCACCTGTAGCTAGAAAAGCTCCAATTGGACCTGGAAGAGTCCATGGCGCAATAATAGATACCGGTGAAACTAAACCAACAGATGTCACAATCCAAGCAATAATAGCACAAACCATCGGCGAAATAATAAAAGGTATAATTAAAATTGGATTTAACACAATAGGTGTACCAAAAATAATTGGTTCATTAATATTAAATACCGCTGGTAAGAAAGCAGTTTTACCTAACGTTTTAGCATATTTAGATTTAGCTCTAAATGCTAGTAAAATAGCTAAACCAATAGTACAACCTGAGCCACCAATCCAAATAAACCATTGATAGAAAGGCTCAGCAGCAATAGCAGTAGGTGCAACACCATCAGCAATAGCAACTGTATTTTGATCCAATAAGATTAACCACAATGGTCTTGCGATTGTCCCAACAATACTAACACCATGAATACCAAAAGACCAGAAGAAAGTAATCAAGAATACTAGTAAAATAACACTAGGTAAAGTATCAGTAGCACTAACTAAAGGTGTTACTACAGAAGCAATAAAACCATGCCAATCAAAACCAATCCAATAAGTAATACAGCCCATAATAATAACAATAGCTGCAGTTGGAGTTAAAGCTTCAAAAGAGCGAGCTACAGCTGGTGGCACTTGCTCTGGCATCGTAATTTTAAAGCCAGAATTATCAATTAAACGATAAATTTCCACCGCAAAAAGTGAAGTCACAATTCCAACAAACATTCCACCAGAACCTAAATAAGACATTGGCAACACAAAACCAGATACCCCAACACCAGCATCATTTGCAATAGCTACTGGAGAAATTGTTAAGAGAAAAGCTAATAAGGCTAAAATACCACCAGTCAGTCCATCTTTATTATAAGACTTAGCTAAACTATTACCAATTCCAAATGTTGCATACAATGTCATAATATACATTGACATTCTATAAGGCAATAAAATAGTCCCGATATTCGCTTTAATCCACACTGAAATAGCCCAATCTTCAGGAATTGGCGGAAAAGCAACTATCAAGAAAAATGATCCCACAATAATAAGTGGTAATGTTGCAATAATACCATCCCTAACCGCTCTTAGATGCTTTTGATTAGCAATCTTAGACATAGGTCCTGATAATTTTTGCTCCATAAAATCTGCAAATCTTTCAATCATTAATATGATCCTCCTTAAACGTAGCACTTAGATGTAAGCGCTATACTATTAATATACTACTACATTTATAGAGTGATTTCAAGCGATTTATCAAATTAATGAAATTAAATTTCAGTACTTAAAAGATTACTTTCTTTAATCAAGAACATTTCTAGCAAATTAATTAAATATCTAAGAGCAAAATAAGAGCTATCAATTTTTAAATCATCGGTACAAGTAGGTGTCGATATAAACAACACACTATCATTAGCAAAGCTTTTACTATTGACAACACTACTAATCACAACAACACAAGCGTTGTGATTAATGGCAGTATTAATTACCACATCAAGATCAGCTTTTTCATTATAACTAATCACAAATAACAAATCGCTACTAGTAATTTTATTTATAAAGGCAACTTGAGTAGTTTGATCGGGATAATAAGTGACATTTTTATTAAGTTTTTTGAATTTCAAAGAAACTTCTTGGCATAGTAAACTATCAGAGCCAACCCCATAAAAAAATACTTGCTCAGCTTTAATAATTTTACTCACTGCCTCATTTATAGTATCAACATTTAACATCAGTGCAGTCTTATCAATAATATTATTAATGTAGTTTTTATAATTGCAGGCTAAATCTTCAATTTTATCACTTAATTTAGGAAAAGCCACTTCATCAACCTCAACAGAAATATCATTAGCTAAGGCAATCTTTAAGCCAGGAAAACCTCGATAATTTAAACGATAAGCAAAACGAACTACTGCTGAGGGGCTAACATCAGCATTTTTAGCTAACTCTTTAGTAGAAAGATGAGTCACTTTCACTTGATTTTCGATAATATATTCTGCAACTCTTTTTTCAGTACTGGTTAAAATTGGTAATAATTCTTTTATTAATAATATGCAGCTCACATTGCCCCACTTTCTTTTATTATTATAGCAAAAACCCCTTTGTTATTCAAAGATTTAAAATTTCAATATCATCTATAATATAAAATGAGGTAACCTTATGAGCAAACAAAAAAGAGACTATTTGAAATATATGAAGAAGCAAAACCAACTGATACCGCAACTAAAATAATGGATTCTCTCCTCTCTTCTAAAATTAATTAATAGTGATGCGTGCGAATCTCTTAAATCATGAATTCTTATTCTATGTACTTTTGCTATCTTTGAATATTTTATTATTGCATTCCTTATATTATTCTTAATTAAAGGACTCTCTGTGTAACTCAACATCAAATCATTCATCGTACATTAATCTTTCAATATTGTCTGTATTCCCTTGTTAGATTACAATAGAACTAAATTATCTCAATACAAGGCATTCCTTTTATAATAGCAGGCCAAAAAAGAAGCGAGTAAGGCAATTACCTTTCTCTGATACGTAAGTCTAATTCAGGAAAAATGATTTTAACTGATAGCACTGATTTCCACTTACAACTACAAACTTTATATCATTTGCTTTTAGTTTTGAAAAAACTTCACTAAATAATTCTCTGTCATAATATTGATTAACACCAATCAATTCCCTATCTTCACTTACAATCGGTTCCTGTTTCCGGAAGATCTCATCCATATCAACTAATACTAACTTTATGCCTATTTTCTCACCTTTCATTTTCTTTATTATAATTGATAGATTAAGATATGCTACCCTAAGGTAGACTATTCTATCAATCTAAGTCATTATCATTGATGCAATTATTTTTTTGTATGAACTTCAAAATCTTAATGCTAATTCTGTGGAATATTTAATTTTGCAATTATTAAAGTTGCCTTTCTTTTCCATAGATGACATAAAGGCAACATTGCATATTCTATTATCATCAAATTTCTTGTCGTCTTTAATATAATCATAAATTTTGCTCGACATAGATACAGAACAAATATATGTTTTTTTATCCGCACTTTTAATTCTAATATACTTTATATTTTCATTGCGCAAATCCCATTCTAATGAAACTCTACCATAAAATATCATGCAAATACCATAATCATCCTGATTAAAACCTGCTGTTAGCTTTTTTCTACGGATACATCTGTTTTTTCCTTGACATCCAACAATGAAACTACCTTCTTTTTTATTACTAACTTGCACATCATGCTGTAGAGCAGTTTGTTTACTACACATATTTAGCAAATCTAAACAAGAATTTAACTTTCTACTGATTGCATCACGATTTATGGGAATATTAAAATATTTTTCTACTTCCTTATTTTTTAAGGGTTGAAAGTTAAATGCGCAGTTTTGATCATGATTATCCAATGACCTAAAATGTGGTGTCTTCGCATTTGGGTGAAACGAAAGCCGCGCAAGATAACACTCTGGGCAATAAAAATGATTATTGTACTCTTTTTCATAACTTCCATCAAAACGATCGTGTATCGCTCGTAAATCTTCTACTGACATAAATTTGTTTTTGTTTTTTAAAAAACATTCCTCAAATTTAACATTGGACATATACCTTCTCCTTAATATTTGCCATGTGGAAATGACAATTTTTAAATCTTGATATTTCAAATGCAATTCAATTTACAAATATAAAGTTATTAAAAAATTACTTGAGTCTAATGATATTTTGAGCATATTCTCTAATTAAGGTTTTTTGCTTTTCACTAGGCTTAAATACTATTCTTAAACCTTCATCTAAGACTTGCATTTTTTGTTGTTTTAAACGAGTTAATAAATTAGCTACAGCCTCACCACTCCAACCATAACTACCAAAAGCTGATACTTTCTTTCGACCATGATAACCAGCAATTACTCTATTGATTAAATTATACATTGGTGGTAGTGCATCTTGTAAAATAGTAGCTGAACCATATAAAACAACATCAGCACTAACCAGATGACCAAAGACTATATTCTCATCAGTTTCCATCAAATCAAAAAGCTCACAAGCAATATTGTTATGCGAAATTTCCTCATAAATAATTTCTGCCATTTCTTTGGTATAACCATAAGCACTAACATAAACAATCACAACCTTTACTTCATTAGATTCTTTACAAATGGCAAAGTTTTGATAATACTTGATTGTTTCTTTAATATCACAGTCAATAATTGGTCCATG
>JBKDZL010000004.1:0-47106 GCA_047971145.1 Erysipelotrichaceae bacterium | reverse complement strand
TGTGTCAATATAGTTAATATCTAAATCTTTAATTTTGTCCATAGCTCTATCAATAAAGTTTTTAAAAGGACCCATAATCATTTCCGTATAATAATACAGTGCTTCAAAATAATTATCTTTTCTAACAACTTTACTAAGCAACATCTCATCAGTGGCAAAATGGGCACTAAAAGAATCACAACTTACTAGAATTTTATCTTCTTGAAGATAAGTATACATCGCATCAGGCCAGTGTAAATTTAAAGCCGAATAAAAAGTTAAAGTTTTATCAGCAATCTTTAAAACTTCATTATCTTTAACTATTCTTGATTTGAATTCATCATTAATAATCTCTTGTAGATATCTATTAGCAGTAATACTAGAGATAATTTCAATTGTCGGATTTAACTCTAATAATTTGATTAAAGAACCACTATGATCAGGCTCAGTATGACTACAAACAATATATTTAATATCACTAACGTCTATTAATTCTTGCAATTTAATTAAATACTCATCAAAAAACTTAGCTTTAACCGTTTCAAACAAAATAGCACCCATAGTTGTCTTGAGCAAGTAAGAATTATAAGTAGTTCCATATTTAGTTTCCATAATAATATCGAAATTTCTAAGTTGTTTATCCTTGACACCTAACCAATAAAAATTTTCATTTATTTTAATTATTTCCATAAAAACCTCCAATATTTTAATAATACTTATCTAAATTAACCATTAACAATCAAATTCCAAAATGAACTTCCATCTCTAGGTTTTTTTACACCAAAGTAGTCAGCTATTGTCGCAGCAACATCCGACATTGACTTTCTAGTGCCAATATCATGAGGTGGGTATTTTTTAGCACAGATCAGCAAAGGAACAATTTCTCTAGTATGCCTATTATGTCCAATACCAGGATCATTACCATGATCAGCCATAACTATTAAAACGTCCTCATCCCCTAATAACTCAACCATCTTGGCCAACTTTTTATCACTCAAGACTATTAAATCTTTATATTTTTCAGTATTTTGACCATGACCTGCCAAATCAGTTTCTTGAACATTACTGATAATTAAACCATGTTCCATATTTTTAATTTCGCTAATAGTTAAATCCAACACTTTTTCAGTATCAACACAAGAGATTGATTTGCCTTGGTTATTCTCTACAATATCTGCCACTTTACCAATAAAGGTTACCGGTATTTTTTGCTGAGTTAAAATAGTTTGAATTTGTGAGCTAGAATCAGTACCAAAACCCAAATGACGACATTGATACCCTTGATTATAAGATCCAGATAAGGGAGCATTAATACCAATATATTTATCTTCTTTTATTTGCGCTGCCTTAAATAAATCTTTAATATTATTCCCTCTACCACCAAAGGCAATAACTCTACCTGTTTTAACTACTTCTCTGACTTGTTTACCAATACTTAAAACTAAATCATAGTCAATATAATCAAGTGGAGCTGTACAATTATAAGCCATACCTAAATCAGAATCAATATTGTCCGCCACTGTAACATAATCATCAACTAATAAATACTTAAGTTTATCTCCAATTACTTCTACTTTATGTTTATTATTCACTAAATGATTTTTGACAATTTCTAAATCTTTTTGGAAATAACTGCTTTCTTGTAAATTGGGAACTGTTCCCACAATTTCTTGATGACCTAAAAAAGAGTCTGCACCATGATGAGCCAATTCACTCTTTCCATAAATTGCTTTATTAGAATATTTCATCTTAGCACTCTTATATTGACAAGTATTCATCAAACCTAAAGCTTCCAAGGTTGGTAATTTTAAATCAGGATAGCTTTTAATAATAGTACCAAAAGTATTAGCACCAACATCACTAACTCGCACACTAACCACATCACTCATCGCACCAATTCCAAAGCTATCTAATACTAAAACTATAAATTTACCCATTCTTTTTCCTTCCTAAGCTATCATAATGGCCTACAATTATTGGATTTGATTTGATATTTTCAATTAAATACACATCACTTCTAGTCACAAAAATTTGAAATCTAAAGGCCATAATTACCGTATCTGAAACACAGCACTCACTACTTAAACCAAAATGATAATCAATACTATCTAAATCAGGGCTAATAACACTTAACTCCTTAATATTATTATAGTCTTTTCCTACTAAAGCGTATTGAAGATGACCACGCCTATAAAGCCCACCACCATAACAATAACCTTTATTATTAAAATTATGTGAAATCTCACTCAAATAAATTACACAAGGCTTTTCAATGGTATCAATCATGGCACTGATGGGAGTGCTACCACTCAAGCCATGACCCGGCTCAGCAGAATTAATAGGATAATCTTTCATTAATTGTAAAGTAGCAATTGATGTAGCACTAGGGGCATTAATATTCAAATCACAAAAACCTAGTGAATTCAGTAATACTTGAGTTTCAAGAATAGTATTTAAATTATTAGTTGGCTTTAAAGCTTGGTTATTGTGATCATAAATAAAACAAGGAAAAGAGGTCAAACCGGCCAATTCAATATTGTCTAACTTGTTAATTTCTGCGCTTAACTCTACAATTTCATTTTGAGAAAAACCTGCATATTGCCCACTATAAATCATATCTTCATTTGAAACTACTCTTAACATGATTTTTTGTTTTTTTCCTAAATCCTGAGCTGCAGCATTTATTTCTTTAATTTTAGCTAGTGAGTATACTGTAAAATATTCACAATTATATGCGACTAACTCTTTAATTAAAGCTTTGGGTACTTGGACTAAATGCCCTACATTAGCAATCGGTATCTGATGTTGCATCATCAATTGGGCTTCTTTAAAATCTACTACCACTGCACCTTTATAACCAATCTCGATCAATTTTTTAGCTAAATAAGGGTTTCTACCCACTTGTTTAAGCATAAAATATAAATCAATTTTACTAGCTTTTGCTTCTGTTAACATTAATTTAGCATTACTGATAAAAGTATCGACATCAATAATATAACTATCTGGCAGTAATTTATTATCTTGATGTAATTTTATAGTCTGCTCAATTAAAGCAGCGTTATATTTTCTGGTCTTACTTAGAAACATTTTTTGCCCTTTCAATACTTTCTAGTAAAATTCTAATAATGGTATTACTACCACTGCGCATAGGGTTAATTCTTATCATTCTTTGCCTTAAGCTAGAATCAGCCTCAGCAAAGGTGCCAGATACACGATAAAACATCGGAATTAATTCATATTTACTCTCAGCTCCCACAGGATGAGGTGCGGCTCCTAATAATTCTGCTTGTTTCAAAACTTCAGCTGCAATATTTTCACTGAACTCTATTAATAATACTTTAGATTGAGCATTCGCAATAGTCACATCTTTTATGATTGGGTTTTTCTTATCTTGAAAGTATTGTACAACTTCTTCAATAACTTCAGCCTGCAGTGCTAATGCCACTGGAGCATAAGTAAAGCCACGTAAAACCTCTTGAGCTTCAAAACCTTGAACTTGGCTACCACCAGAATAATTCAACTTATTAATCTTTTCAATTAATTCAGCCTTGCCAACTACACAGCCAACTCCTTCTGGACCTAATAATTTAAAACAAGAAAAACAAGACAAATCAGCTGATAATTGCGAGCCAATATACTCAACTTTTAATGCAGCATAATTATCATCTGTAATTATTTTAGCTTTAGTATGTTTTTTTATTACCTTAATCAATTCTGCAATATCATACTTATCAGAAATCGTTTGTCTAGTATATTGTATTAAAACTGCTTTAATATCCGGATTAGCATCAATAACTTTAATCAAGTCATAGTAATCATTATAATCAGCAACAGTATATTTTAAACCCATCATTTCTATTGTACTCAAGGTAGTAGGATAAATCGGTGCATTATGTACTAAGATTTTATCTCCAGTATTTAGACAAGATTGAAAAGCAAAGCGAATGGCTGCAGTACCTGATCCTCTAATTAACTTACAAGCTTCACTGTCAAAAAAATTGGCAATTACTTTCTCTGTTTTCAGTGTAGTTGTCGGCTGATTATTAGGTTGCACTACTCCCAAATCTCCTAAATTTAAGAATTCACCGCCTTTAAATTCTTTAGTTATTTCCTCAATTAATTTAAATTGTAATTCTTTAGCCTGTTTAATACTTAAACTTTTTAAGGGAAATGTTTTCATTATTTTTGATATCCTTTCTGAAAATATAAATCTAAATCACCAAAATAACGCTCCAGTAATTCATCAGAATGTTTTGGTAATTGTTGAGAAATCTTAAGCATTTTAGCAATAGAAATTTTATCACTCTTACACACTAAAACTATGGCACTACTTAAATTATTGGTTGGTATAGTAATAGCACTAGCTGCCGCCATATTAATAACTTTTAATAAGCCTTTATTGGCTAAATTCTGTTTTCTCTGACTCATTTGATCAAAATGTCCATAAATAGTATCACCAATACCCTCAACATCTATTTGCTCTTCCTGATAAATAAAGACATCACACTCAGTCAATTGAGCTAACAAATAATCTATCATCTCTAAGCGACTACTAGAATTATCCAAATAAGCTACTCTTTGGCAAGGAAAATCAAGTTTAATAGTTGAATTGATTTTAATTGAATTAAGGGGCTTAACTAATTGTAAATAATTACTCACTACCTCTAATAGTAATCGATAGTCTTTACTGATAAAGCCAATCGATGGTGTAAATTTTATCCCATCAGTAGATATTTTAGAATACTTGCTTAAATACTCTGCTTCAATTATCGGTGATAAAAAACTATAAAGATTTAAGCTGATTGCAGGTGCTAAGACTGAGCCTCCACCATCAGTACCAATTGCCAAATCATTAATTCCTAGAAAAACATTAATCGCACTTCCGCTACTACTACCACTCATATAATTACCAGTTATTGGATTAATACGATGTAAATCAATGGCTCTGCCACCATGACTATAATGATCCAAAGTGTGCAAAGAAAAGTTATATTCAGCTAATTTTTTGACTAGAGTGTTAGGTATCTGCTCAACATCTTTAACCCCTAAATAAAACTCTCCACTATTGTCCACAATTTCTTTAACAGAATTATAAGGATTTATCATTGCCAACCGTGTTTTTTTATTATTCACTAAATAACCTCATAGGGTTTTCTACTAGCATTAATTCTATTGATTGATCAGTAATGCCTGCTTCCTTTAGCATTGGCACAAATACTTCAAACAAATAATTATAACCTATTCCTCCTTGATATTTTAAATTTGATTTACGAGTAATATCCATAGATAATAAAACTCTATTTAATAAACCTTCATCTTGTAAGATTTTTAAAAATTCCACTCTTTTTTCATCAGGGAAATAGTTGTTTTTACCTATGGTATCAAAACCAACATAAAAACCTTTATTAATTGCCTGTTTAATCGCAAGGATATCACCTGATAAATCAGTATGTCCAATCACAACTTTTTCAGCTGCAATATCATTAGCAATAAAGAAATCTGTTTGTTGCTCAATTAGAGTGCCCAGTGAGGTATGTGTAGAAATTGGTACACCAGTTTTTTTGTGTGCAATGACTGCTGCCTCAAAAATCTTTTTTTCTAAAGTAGTCCAGTTATTTTTACTAGTGCCAATCTCAGCGATTATATTAGCTTTAAGGCCACTATCTGCAATTCCTTCTGTAATTTCTTCAATCAAAATATCTGCCAACTCTTCAATTGATTTACTATAAACATCAACCGGTAAAAATGGTTCTTTATAAAATCCAGTTGGCAAAATAATATTAATATCAACTTCTTGTTGTAAATTTTTAATATATTGCAGATCTCTACCCATACCTAAACAGGTCATATCAATAATATTTCTCACTCCACTATCATATAGTTGCTTTAGCTCTTTTACTGTTTCACTAAAACAGTTTAAATTACAGTCATCACTTCCTTTAACTGCAGATAAATCAATAATCATATGTTCATGAGCCAAAGTATATCCTTTTTTTAATTTCATGTACTTCTCCTTAATTTTAAAAAAGAGGTATTACTACCTCTATTTATTAAACAACTGGAATGCTAATTAAACTAACAACTAATAAAATATTTAAAATAATACCAAAGAGAATAGCAGCTACTGGACCAATTGCCAATTCCACAATTGGTTTTTTAGAGACTCTATTAAGTAATAAAACACCAATGACAAATAAAGCACCAATACCACTCATACCACTAGCAGCAATAGCCATAGCTTCAGCAGCTACAATACCACCAACCAACAATGATACTTCTAATACTTTATTCATAGCAGTTCTGATATGCTCACCCATATCTTTAACGCCTGGAAATTTATCCATTCCCTTAGCAAAGACATTAATTAATAATAGTTCTAAAATTATAACCACTGCCCCTAAAATAGCAGCTACTACAGGGTTACCTGTAAAAGCCAAACCAACAACAAAGACAAAGGTACAACCAGCTGGACCATAAACTCCAGTAACAATTGCAGTAGTAAATACTAAAGGCACAAAGCCAATTGCTCTAGCAAAGGCAGCTAAAGCAGCTGCAGTGCTATCACCCTCAGCTAATAAGTTTAAAGATGTAGGATCACCAGCAACAATTGATAAGCTAGCACCTACAGCAAGTAATGAGCCCATTACAGTAAGTAAAATCCAATTTTTTCTAATTCTTTCTACTTTTTCAGAGAAGACACTTGCTAAATTAGCATTAGCACTTCCTTCTCCTTTTTGTTGAGCAGCAAATACTAACATCATAATCATACCAACCAACATAGACATACCAGCAGGATTTAAAGCTATTTTAAAATCACCTAAAGTAAAACTTCCGAATTTAGCTATTAATAAATAGCAGATAAAAGTAACACTACCTGTAATAGCTCCCTTAGTAAATCCTTGTTGATAACCAACAGCAACAGCTGGAAATATTGCAAAAGCTACAACGATAAAGCTTGAAACTTTACCAAGATCACTTAAAAAGTTGTAAGGTAACATCGCAAATAAATCAACAACAAACTGTAAACCAACAAGAATACCTAAACCATAAAGACCACCAATAACAGCTGATGCAATAGTGCCAGCTAAATTATCCGGCATCCAAGTACCAATGATATCAGTCGTCAATAAAATACAATGGATCAAAATAATTGAAGCGGCAATTGATGTAGGAATACCAAAACCAATTACCAAACCAAAGCTAATCGCAAAACTAGTCGCCGCTAATTCTGCTCTACTTAACTTACCTTCATAATACTGAGGCATGATTGGTCTAAAACCATCATTAAATACTGCAATTCCCCGATTGGCAAGTACTGAAGCTAAAGCTCCAATTGCCATAATAACAATATACTCCATATTGTCTCCTCCTTATTTTTCTTGTAAAAATTTTAATAAAACTGGTACAACCCTGTCAATATCTTGAGCAGTGAAACCAAAAGCAATCTTATTGTCATTGACCTCTGTTTTTATTTCTTCATCACTCTTAATTTTGCCAGGCATTGAAATAGTAGCACACTTATCTGCTCCCAATAGAGCAATTGCCATCGCTAAAGCGCCACCTCCACCAGTATTACAAGCACCTAAATAATAATCAAATTCACCATTTTGCATGGCCATTACTGCTTCAAGGTCACCCTTAATTTCAACTATTGCTTGATCAGCTAAAATTTCTTTAACTTTATTGGCAATAGATTGCTTATCAATCTGACCTCCGACAACTATTTTCATTCTCACCTCCTAGTTGGCTAATACATTTACTAAATGCAATATGAAATAATCTATTTCTTGAGTTGGGAAATTTATTGTTCCCAAATTCATAATTGCTTCATTAAGATCTACTGCCTCAGAATAATAATCGTTATCCTGCAATTCTGATAAGATGCTCTCTGGCATTTGCTCACATGTTTTACCATCTATTACTCTTTGTGATGCCATAGATAAATGAGTTAAATAAACTACCAGTTTTTCTTCTACAAATTGTTTTTCTAATAAATAAGCTAAAGCATTATTACTATAAATTGCTACTTCCTCACTAATTACACCCTGCTTTAATAATATTTTTACTCTTTCTTTTATCATATTAATAATTTGGCATCATAGAGCCATCCTTTACCTTTCTTTGAATCATTTTTATTTTATTTATATCAATTGATCTTTTTAAAATTCCATTAATGCCTCTATTAATTCCATTAACAACAATTGCAGCTGTAGTAAATTCTTTTAAATCAACTTTATCTTCTACACTAACATAATTAAATTTATCATTGTAACGCTCTTTAATCTCATCAACATTCCAAACTCCAGCATCAATTCTACCACTTGCAATATCTAATAAAGTTTGATTAGCTGAAACAGGTACTATTTCAATATTTTGAATATCCTCAACTAATAATTCACTAATTCTTTGTTGATCAAAGGAATTATTATCAACTCCCAACTTCATCCCAGAACTTAAATTATCATTATTAGCTAACACCAAAACATGAGATTGTAAATAAGAGTTGGGACCAAAATCTAATAATATTTCCAAAGCATCATTTTGCTCAATCAAGTCTTTCGCAGCAGCCAAGGAAGTCACTACAAAACTTAAATGATTATTTACTAATAGTTTGGCTCGGTTGTTAGAACCTCTAATATAAGAAATACTAAGGGGAATATCATTTTCTTTAAAACACTCATAAATACCAGTAGCTAATCCCTCATAAGCTCTAGAGTATGGTAAGGGCATCGCTCCCGCAATAAAATTATCTACAGTAAAACTATTTAAGGTTTCTAAGTCTAGCTTTTCGATATAACTACCTAATACTCCTCTTGATTTTAAAGTTATTGCCCCACAACTCTTAAGGGCATTAAAAGCATTTTGAATTGTTCCTCTTGATACTTCGAATTGTTTTTGATAAAAGTCAATGGGTAAAATTTTATCACCAACACTAAGATTCATTAATTCTTCCGCAAGCTTACTAGTTACATAAGAAACTTTCTGATATTTGATTTTTTGTTTCAATATTTACCCCTTTCTTTTTTTGAAAGTACAAATAATTGTACTCTTGTTTAATTAAATTTTACTCTTTTAAAAACTCTTTGTCATATCATTACAATTGAAAAAAAAATGTTTATTGCTTATAATATTAACTATGAATAAATTAACTAGAATTTTAGACAAAATATTTGTCAGCCTCTGTATTATCTTAATAGTTATCTGTGGTGGTTATTTAGTTTTTACCTTTTTTACTGCAAATCAACAAAACAACATCGTTCAAGGTGAAATTGCTGAGTGGTCTAATTTACCAGTGGTAAATGAGCAAACCGCTGAGGGTAGTGATAACTCTGAGGAAGTCGACATTAATTTTGATGATAACTCTAAACTGTGGGGTACAGTAGAGATACCCTCACAAGGAATACTAGGACCAATCTCTGCAATTAGCGATTGGGAATTATTGTGGAACTATGTTGTCCCCTTTGCCAATAGTGATTTACCAGAGGTCAGTGGTGGTAATTATTCCCTAGCATCCCATTGGGGTGGTGGGCCTTGGTGTTCTTATTGTTATTTCAGAGATATTGATCAATTAAAAATCGGAGATCAAATCATCATTACAGATAGAAGTAATATTTATACCTATCAATTATATAAAAACCCTCAAGTAGTTATGGAAGATGAAGTTGAAGTCTTAGATAGAATTGAAGGCCAAACTACTCTAACATTGATTACCTGTGTTCAAGCTGATGATCCTCGCCGAACTGTAGTACACGCTAAATTAATTGCAGTTGAGCCTCGAGGCTAATTATAACTAGACAAATAGAGAAAAGAGTCAGCTGAATAACACAATTTCAGATCTAACTCTTTTTTTATGGATTACTAATAAGTGATTAAACAATTTTATTTTCTTTTTGTTTTTGTTTGTATTTTTCTTTTTTAATTTCTTTGATTGAATCTTGTATTTGTTGTCTTCTTCTTTTACGCTTAATATTAGAAACTTCTTTTTGTATTTTCTTTTTATAACCTGGTTTTACTTTTTTACCTTTACCTTTAACAATTTTGGCAATTTCTCTTTCCATCTCATCATTACGGCGAGGAGCTCTAACTTTAATCACTCGCCATTGATTGTTACGGTAAACTTTTTGCTTAAAGGGAATACCCCTTCTTTTTAAGTTAGCGATATTATTTTCATCACTTTTATTAAATAAAGCATAGCAAATTCCAGTTTTTCCAGCTCTAGCAGTACGCCCTGCTCGATGAATAAAGAAATCTAATTCACTAGGGAATCCTAAAGAGACAACATGACTTACTGCTTCAATATCAATACCTCTTGCTGCAATATCAGTGGCGACAATATATTTATGTCTAGTACTTGCCATTTCTCTTAAGGCCTGCTTGCGTTCTCTAGCTTGTAAATCACCATGCAATTCTACCACTCCATAACCCTGCTCTTTTAATAGCTCAGCACACTGATGTGCCTCTTTTCTAGTATTAGCAAAAATCAAACAAACATATGGTTGAAAACCTGGCAAGATTTGCAACAATTGTTCTTGATAGCTGCGATGCTTGCATGGCACAAAAACATACTCTATTTTAGGATTACTCAATTCACTCTCAATTTCAACAGTGACAGGATTACTCATGTATTTCTTTAAAAACGGTTTCAAACTTTGAGGTATGGTCGCCCCAAAAACTAGCATTTGTAAATTATTAGGCATGATTCCTGCAACTTGATCAACATCCTCTAGAAAGCCAAATTCTAAGGTCATATCTGCCTCATCAACTACCAAGGTTTTAACCTTATCAACTCTCAGAACTTTTTGTTTAAAAACTAAATCATTAATGCGACCTGGAGTACCAATAACTACATGAGGATTCATCTTAATTTGCTCAACTAACCTATTTCTATCAGCACCACCTATCGCTTCTACTATTTTAAGATCAGGCATTACTTGATTTATTTCTTTTGCTCTTTGAAATAATTGTACTGCCAACTCTCTAGTTGGAGCAGTAATAATAATTTGTACTTCTGTTTTTTCTAAGTTAATCTTATCAAAAAGTGGTATCAAAAAAGCATGAGTTTTACCACTTCCTGTCTTAGATATTCCTACAACATCTTTTCCTTTTAATACTAACGGGATAACTTTTTGTTGAATATCAGTCGGATTATTAAAGCCAATCTTTTCAATATACTCTAAAGTTTTTTCCTTTAAATTATAACTTTTAAAATTAATCATATAGACATTTTACCATATTTTATTTATCATAAATACATGAAAGTAATAAAAATTACTCCTAGAGGTTACTGCTTAGGAGTCATAAAAGCCTTAAATATTGTAAAAGAAACAATAAATAACTACCCACAGGAAAGAATTTACCTCTTAGGTATGATTGTTCATAATCAACTTATCCACCAAGCCTTAAAAGATAGAATAACCCTTTTAGATAATAGTAAATCAAAAAATGAATGGCTCAAAGAAATCAAAACTGGAGTAGTAATCATATCAGCCCACGGTGTTGCCCCTGATATTATCAAACAGGCTAAAAATAAAGGCTTAATAGTAGTAGAGGCTACTTGTAAATACGTTACTCAATCTCATAATTTAGCCCAAGAGTATCTTAAACAGGATTATCAAATTATTTATATTGGTCAAAAAAATCACCCTGAGGCTGAAGGAGTTATTGGTATTGATCACAAAAATATTCACTTGGTAAGCAATAAAAATGATATTCCCAGTAATATTACAAAACCACTTATGGTCTTAACCCAAACTACACTAAATTATCAAACTACTAAAGCACTCTTTAACCATATTAAAAAGATTTATCCTTCAGCAATAATAATGGACGAAATCTGTCAAGCAACATCAAGCAGACAACAAGCAATTATTGACTTAGAGCCTGTTGATATTCTCTATGTTGTCGGCGATAAAAATTCTAACAATGCCAACAAATTAGTAGAAATTGCTCAAAATAAAGCCATTAAAGAAGTCTATTTAATCCAATCAGTTAAAGATATAACATTAACAGCAAGTGATAGCTTTAAAACTGTTGCAATCACATCAGCTGCTTCTACACCAACACTTCTAACCAAACAAGTAATTGACTATTTAAGTGACTTTCCTAATAGTAAAAAACAACCATTAAATTTAGATGAGTTGATTTAAGGTCTTCTCAATTAATTTAATGGTCTCACTTCGCTTCTTTAAAGGATTTTTTTTATTAATATCTTTCATTCTTAATAAATTGTTTTGATGATATACTAACCACCCTGAGGGACGATTTTTAAGAAATATGGGTCCAAAATAAATTTCAGCTAAAGAGTATTCTTTCTTTTCTTGAAAATTAAATTTAATAAATTGATAATCTTTATAATCAAAAACCCATAATTCATCAATAATATTAGCACCAATCTCATTTAAATAATTTCTAAATTCGATTATTTGAGAATTACATTGAACTATTAACTCTAAATTTTTTAATTTATCAAAATTACTAGAAATTATCTCTTTGATACTTAGATAACCCATACCAGCAATGATAACAATCTCAGTATCTAACGGTAATTTTTCTAAACCATTAGACAACAAACACTCAATATTACTATAGCTAGCTGTATTAATTAGAGCTTGTTGTAAAGGACCAGTTGCAACATCCATAGCATAGCCTTTTTTTAATTTATGATTTTGGGCTAACTTAACTAACAATAAAGCATGATCACAGCCAACATCCGCAACAATGCTCTTAGCTTCCACAAAATCAGCTAAGGCATCTAATCTTTTAGATAACATTTATTTATTAATATAATCTCTTAAATTTCTTGATTTATTAGGATGCTTTAATTTTTTTAAAACTTTATTTTCAATTTGTCTAATACGCTCACGAGTAACATTGAAATTTCTTCCCACTTCTTCTAAAGTGCGAGAGCGACCATCATCTAAACCATAACGTAATCTTAAAACAGAAGCTTCTCTGGCAGATAATGTGCTTAATAATTTATTTATTTCTTCTTTTAATAATTGACTATTGGCATAATCATCTGGTGCTAAAGCGTCTTTATCTTCAACAAAATCACCTAAATGATTATCTTCTTCCTCACCAATTGGTGCATCTAATGCTACTGGTTCTAAGGCAATTTTTTGAATTTCTATTACTTTAGCTGGTGTAATGTTTTCCATTTTTGCTGCGATTTCCTCAGGACTCGGATCACGACCAAACTCTTGCACCAACTGCCTTTGAATTCTAGTTAATTTATTAATAGTTTCTACCAAATGAACAGGAATTCTAATAGTTCTTGCTTGATCAGCAATTGCTCTAGTGATAGCTTGTCTAATCCACCAAGTAGCATATGTTGAAAACTTGAAACCTCGAGTATGATCAAATTTTTCAACCGCTTTAATTAAACCTAAGTTTCCTTCTTGAATTAAATCTAAGAAAGTTAAACCTCTATTGACATATTTTTTAGCAATAGAAACAACTAACCTTAAATTAGCATTTACTAAAATATCATATGCTTCTTTATTACCTTCTTTAATTTTTTGAGCTAACTCTGGCTCATCTTCAGGATTAAGCAATGGCACTCTACCGATAGTTTTTAAATACATTTTTACTGAATCATTGATCTTAGTAAAACCTGAGTCACTATAATCAATAACTTGATATTTTTCTTTAAGTGATAGCTCTTCTTCTTCATCATCATCAGACTCATCATCAATTAAGTCCTCATCATCCTCGACTAAATTATCGATATCCTCTTCACTAACATCCTCAGGCTCATCATCATTAGTCAAACCTTCCTCGCCACACCAAAGCCAAAAATCTTCGAATTCTTCATCTGTCATCTCTAAATTCTTGACCAATTTCAAGACTAAATCTTGATCAATTTCTTCACCTGATTCAAATCTATTTAATAGCTCTGCTTTGATTTCATCTAAAGTTTTATACTGATTATTTAGATTTTTACTACTCTTCTTCATACCTATGCCTCCTTTGATTCTACTTCTTTACGTTTTAATTCTAATATTTTCTTAGCAAACTCTTCTTGTTTTTTCGGATCTAAAGTCTGAGCTAAGTCCATTCTAATCCTACGGATTTGCGACTGTATTTCAGCTCTTTTAACACTATTAATTGCTCCCAATAATATTTTTTCTGAATATTCTTTTTCAAACTGATCAGAGTGCATTATTTCTGATAATAATTCCCTTAACTCTTTTTGCTCCACTACACTAAACCAAGCAGCCTCATCAACAAAAGTACTCAATTTGTTATTATACGCACTTACCAATAAAACTGCAAGCCTATTCAAGCGCTCATCTGGCAAAAATCCTAATTCATTTTGGAACAAGCAAATTGCCTCTGATGATTTAGTCAATTGACTAATTATTGACTTCTGTTTTTTAATTTCACTATCATGAGCTTCTGGTTTTAAAAATCTTTTCTCAGTTGGTATTGTAACTTTAGCATAATTATAATTGATACCAGTTAATTCAAATAATTTATCAGAGAAATATTTTTGCGCATTTTCATCATTAAGTTTTTGAATATATGAGCCAATTTCTCGAGCTATTCTTTCTTTTTGAGCAAAATTGCTGATACCAAATTGTTTAGGTAAATATTTTAGCAAAAATTCTATCCAGTGCAAAGTTTTATCACTCATTAATTCCAACTCAGCAGCTGAGTGTTTAGCTATGATATCATCAGGATCTAAAATTGTATGATTATCAACCATTTCTACAATAATATTATTTTCACTAGCAATTTGTCCTAAACGATAAGTAGCATTTTGACCAGCATTATCACCATCATAGAAAATAATAATTCTTGATGAGAGTCTTCTAATTTGCTTGAGCTGTTCAATTGTACAGGCAGTCCCTAAAGTTGCGACTACATGGTTTATCCCTACTTTGGCAAAGGCAATAACATCCATGACCCCCTCACAAACAATAACCTTTTTCATTTTTTTACAAGCTGGATTCGCAACTAAGTAATTATAAACTAAATTACTTTTTTGATAAATATTTGAAGTTGCAGTATTAATATATTTAGCAGTAGTATTACCATTTAAGGAGCGGGCAGTATAGCCAACAACATTATTATGCTGATCAATCAAAGGAAAAGTTATGCGATCTTTAAAAACATCACTGCCATTTTCATTAATTAAATTGACTTTTACTAATTCATTATTATGATATTTTTTCTTTAATAAAAAATCATTCAAAACATCACCATGAGGGTTATATCCAATTTTAAATTTTTTAATTAAAGTTTCATCTAAGCCTCTAGCTAACAAATAATTTAAATATTTTTTATTAGTTGGGAGTTGTAGTTGATATTCGAAAAAATTACAGCTATCAGCCATTATATTATAGTAGCGATCAAATTCACTATTATAGTTTTCAATGCGTTTAGTTGAAATTTCATAATCAAAAGGAATATTTGCGATTTCACTGACTTTTTTTACGGCTGCTAAGAAACTGATATTTTCAAAGTCCTGCACAAAAGAGAAAACATTACCAGCTGCCTCACAAACAAAACACTTATATATTTGTTTTTCCTCAGAAATTGATAAAGAAGGATCATGATCATCATGAAAGGGACAAACACACCTAACAGATCTTCCTCTTCTAACAACGGGAACATAATGTTCTATTACATCAGCAATATTTACATTTTTTCTGATATCATCAATGATACTAGGGTCTATTTTTGGCATTAAATTCTAACTTTTTCCTGTAAAAAATTAACTAATTCCTTGATTGGTATTCTGGTTTGTTCCATAGTATCTCGATCTCTAATAGTCACTGCTTCATCATCTAGACTATCAAAATCAAAAGTAATACAATATGGAGTCCCAATCGCATCTTGTCGACGATAACGCTTACCAATACTACCTGATTCATCATATTCTACACTAAATAAAGTAGCTAAATCATTACGCAATTTTTGTGCAGGCTCACTTAACTTCTTACTTAAAGGCAAGATAGCTGCCTTGTAAGGAGCAAGCGCGGGATGTAATTTCATTACTAAGCGCTCTTCATTATCTAATTTTTCTTTATAATAAGCGTCGCTGACAAACATCAAAAATAAACGCTCAACACCTACTGCAGGTTCAACACAATAAGCTAATAACTTTTCATTACTTACAGGATCTAAATATTCTAAAGATTCTTTAGAATGCTCTTGATGTTGTTTTAAATCATAATCACTACGACAAGCAATTCCCCATAATTCACCCCAACCAAAAGGGTATTGATATTCAATATCACAGGTTGCTTTCGAATAGTGTGAGAGTTCTTCTAAATCATGTTCTCTCAAGCGTAAGTTTTGCTCAGCTACCCCTAAATTTGTAATCCATTTATAACAAAATTCTTGCCAATATTTATACCACTTCAAATCATCATCAGGCTTACAAAAGAATTCTAATTCCATTTGTTCAAATTCTCTAGTACGAAAAATGAAGTTGCCAGGGGTAATTTCATTACGGAAGCTTTTACCAATTTGTCCAATGCCAAAAGGTAATTTCTTTCTCATACTTCTTTGAACATTTTTAAAGTTAACAAACATGCCCTGCGCAGTTTCAGGTCTTAAGTAGATATCATTACTAGAATCATCAGTAACACCAATTTGCGTCTTAAACATTAAGTTAAATTGTCTAATATTAGTGAAATCATGACTATCACATTTTGGACATGCAATCTTGTGCTGTTTAATATAGTCTTGCATTTGCTCAATATTTAATGATTCGGGGTTGATATTACTACCACTATCTTCTATTAACTTATCAGCTCTATAGCGACTTTTACAATTGCGACAGTCCATTAAAGGATCAGAAAAACCACCTAAATGACCACTTGCCTGCCATACTTTAGGATTCATTAAAATAGCTGCCTGAACTTGAACATTATTGGTATCCTCTTGAATGAACTTTTGCTTCCACAAATTCTTGATATTATCTTTCAGCAAAACACCTAGTGGACCAAAATCCCAAGAATTCGCAAGTCCACCATAAATCTGTGAACCCGGAAAGACAAAACCACTAGTTTTTAAATGGGTAACTATCTCTTCAAAATTATATTTTTCCATTATAAAAATGACTCCTTTATCTTTATTAAATAATACCATTAATAAGCAATATTTTCAATAATAACTCAATTAACAAAGCTTTTTAATTAAATTAAAATGATCATTAATAAAACCATGCTGTTGATAAAAACAATGTGCATCAGTTCGCAGTTTTCCTGATGATAATTCTATTTCTAAGAAACCTTTCTTATGGGCTAACTCTTCAATAAAAACTAATAACTTACTTCCAATGCCTTGTCCTTGAAATTCTTTTAGAACAACTAATTCAATTATTTCACCACTGATACCATTGTGATGAAGTGTTTTCTTGATATAGCAAGAAATAAAACCTTTAATTTGATTATTATCTTCAAAAACATAAAACATTTTATCATTATCATCAATAATATCACTAAAAGTTTCTTGAAATTTACTTTCAATAAAGGTGGTTTGTTTCAATTGATTAATTAAAAGATAAATGGACTTAAAATCATTTTTTCTAGCTTTTCTTATCATAATAAAATTATATCATAATTAACATTACTAAGAGGTTACTAGTAAGTATATTAAATAAACATCCTTTGCGAAGAAATTCTATATTAGGTCCTTAGAATTCTAGAAATGTTTTCATTCGAAGTTTTCTTTTTAACCATCCTATGAATAAATATACTAATTGTCTGAGTATTTAAAATAATAACTAGAGTATCAATTAGAATTAATGTGAATAATAAATCCCAACCTATCGCCAATTTAAAAATAAATTTAACTATAGCTAAAAATACGATAATTGATATAACACTCGCAATTATTATTGCTTTAGTAAAGCGATTTCTGCAAGTTTTACTCAATTCATTTGAGATACTTTTTCGAGACATTCCATTTAAGTATAGAACCATTAAATCTTTACTTAATTCTGATACCAATGAAGATGATAAGAAAAATATAATTATTGTATTAAAAATAATAAACATCACAAAAATTGAAGTTAAAATAATTAATAAATTTGAAGCATCTCCTATTAATCCTTCAAGACCATTAGCTTGATACATAAACATTGTTGTATCATCTGTATACAATCCATCAAGTTCTCTCACAACACCATAAACATTTTTAACATTATTAACGCCAATAATATATTCTGGAACAACAAATTCTGTATAAGTGGAAGGAAGCTCACTCATCAACCTATCATAGGTATTTTTACTCATAAAACAACTATCTGAAAAAATCATTGGAGGATCAAAATCATAGTTAATTAAAGTAATGTCACTCTCAATATCTAAGAATTTGAAATTCTCTACATTATTATATTGGTTTGTAGAACAATATGTTTTGTCATCTTCCATGCTTTCTATACCAATATAATACGAATACTCCGCCTCAATCGCATATGTAATAAATCCTTCTTGGTTTTTGCTGCCATCCTCAGCTATCAAAGCTAATGGCTTTATTTTACTTGCATATTGTACATTTTCAATATTTTTTATCTGATCTAGATTTAAATCATACGGTTGATTTTCATTATCATAATCTTGCATTAAAATTAATGATAGTGTAGTGTTATTTAGCATTTCATTTTTTAATGTTTTTGTGCTAATTGCCATTGTTTGTAAAATCAAATTTAAAAGAACTACTGATATAAATATAAAAGTTGTAATCACCTGATATTTTTTCTTGTGCTTTACAACAGTGTAGTTTAATATCCTATTTTTCATTTATATTCTCCATTTTGAAACAAACATCAGCAATTTTTTCAACTTCCTCTGAATGTGAGACAACTATAATTGTTTTTCTCATATCTTTTAATAGCTTAATCGAATCTAAAATAATATTCATATTTTCTCTATCTAGATTGTTGGTCGGCTCATCAATCAGTATTAAAGATGATGGCAAAAACAAAAGTTTTAAAAATGCAGCTCGTTGTCTTTCACCACCAGATAAAACTGAAACATTTTGATCTAATATATCTAATATATCTAATTTTTTAGCAAGTCTCAAAATATCTTTTTTTTCGAACACTACATTTTTAATTTTAGAGAAACATTCTAAATTTTCTAATACTGTTAAACCTTCTATAAAAGATAAATCTTGTTGAAAATATGTTATTTCGGTACAACGTAATCTAGCAATTTCAGTTTCATCAGTAATACAAACTTCTTTACCATCAAAAATGATTTTTCCACTGCTGGGAGTATACAAAAAATTTATAATATTTAATAATGAAGTTTTTCCTGTTCCACTTTTACCAACAAGTGAATATATTAAATTGTTTTCAAATTTAATATTGACATTATTAATTATATTTTTATTTGCTATGTTCAATGAAATATTTTTTAATTCTAATTTAACGAAGCCCACTATCATACCCGCTCTCTATCATATTGATTATATTTGTATAATATACACTTGCTTCCATATCATAGTTATCCGCAAGTCCTTTATACCCATAAATATTTTCTTGGCTTTCAATATACTCATTTATATTTTTTATACTATCATCTGCTAATAGATTGTTTTTTAATAATACTGCTGTATATAAATTTAGCATAAACGGAAATTCCTTTGCATCTTTTAAATCCCATATTTCAAAATCCACTAGGCTTTCAGATATATATTCTTTATCATGGCAGACATCTAAGTAAAGTAATTTAGATAATTCATCATAAGTAGATAAATCTATTCTTCCTAATGTTTCACCATTATTCTTTAATTTAAAGTAAATTTCTATAATCTTATTTTCATTAAGGGTTTTATCAACTTCATCACTAAAAGATGATCCATTCATATTTAATTTCTGACAAATATAGTTGTAATAAAATAAACTGGTTGCGTCTTCTTTATTTATACTACTGTCTATTTGATTTATAAATGTAAGTAGTTGATTATACAATATCTCATTATCAGAATCTAGAGAATAATGCAATCCAGTTAAATAAAGGGCTAAATTTTTCACACTACCAATTTCAAAATTTAAACCTTTATAACATAGCTTGCTTTCCGCTTCATATTTTTCATAGAAACTATCCGCTAAACTAACATTTGGTTTCAATAATTTATTTATAATATTAATGCAGTTTATATATTGCGAAGTTAATATATCTGTTTGAGACAACATAAACATTTGATTGTCATCAGTAGATAAAGAATTATAAATTGATTGTAGATCATTTTTATTAAATTCTACATTGAATTCATTTAAATAGTTTAAACATGCTTCTAATTCAATAATTACATTAAAATCAAACTTTAAATCAATAGCAATATTAGCTAAATACTTTTTATTATCACTATCTAATGAACTCTTATTTTTTGATACAACAAACTTGTTGTTTATTTCCCGATAAATATTTTCAGCAAAAGAATCGTTTTCAATTTTGTTAGCAAGATAAATCTCTTTCAATTCACTAATACACTTCTCATCATTTAAAAGGGTTGCTGTGTTGAATGCTAGAAAAAAATCATATTCATTACTTTTATCTGTCAAAAGTTTTATATCAATATTATTTTCTTTGCTATATATTGATTTTAAAATTGAAAAATAATAGGGATTCTGTTTCTCGGATAACTGCTCTATATCAATGTTTTTTTTCTCTAGTAAATTTTGTAAAGCAACAGTTATAATAGGCGATATTTCATCAGAAAAAGTGTATATAGTAAGTGCTATAGAACCATTATCTTCATAATAATAGCTATTTAATGTTCTTTCAAAATTTGAGGAAATTATTGCATTATCAAATTTTTCTAAAGTAGCTTCATCACTGCAACCCACCAACATAAATACCTGTATTATAATCAATATATACGTTATCGCTTTTTTCATTTTTATCTCCTAAATACTTATTAAATTTTTACAGTTGTTGAATAATAACTATTGCCTTTGCTAAAGGACGCTGTTGAGTACATACCTACATAAATAGATAAATCATCAATTGAGTAGAATTCCCAACTCACAGTAATTTTATTGTTGTTTTTGGAACCATAATATATAGCTTACACCTTTTAGATGCCCCCTCTACTTGAATCTGTTCTGTAAGGTAAGTTAGCTCTTGCTGAGAGTGTGTATCCACTTATTGATCTAGTTGATGTTGCTCTTTATGCACCAATTTCAGATTTCTTAGCAACAAATAAACCAAACATCAGTGTTAATACTAATATAATTTTAAATATTTTTTTGCTAAGTTCCATAATTTCCATCCTTTCTTATACAAAATAGTTTTTGAAACATTTTAATTCTTCATCCTAAAGGGTAAAAACGTATTCATCTTAATTATATATAACATCATTATAACTTATATCAAAAATATTTCAATTTAAAAAGATCCAATAATTTCTTGAAACATTATATGTTTTTCCACCATATAATGAAATACTATTGCCCTGAACATTTTTCCAAATGCATTTGGCATATCAAACATTTCCAAGTGTGAAGCAGAAGCTATCAAATATTGAGTATTTGGAAGCGAATTTAAGAATTATAAAATAGAAGAGTTATTAAAAGTATTTAGAATAGACAGTTCCTTGAACGAGTACTTATTCTTACTCCTTATTCTTTTCACCGTAGGCCCAGTCGACTGATCAATTTTATTTTCGTCCATAATTTTTCTTTATTTGATAATAACTTTATTACATTATGTCGTATATTTAATAAAAAGTCAGTGCTTTAATCTAATTTATTTATTCAACTTTTACACAGAATTCGCTATATTTTTACGCAGGTTTGATACCTAAAACAATGCCTAAATGGAGCGACCTATCAAGTATAATCACTTCTATCTACTTTTGTTGCACAAAAAAAGCCTTTAAATAAAGGCTTTTCTTTCATTTTATTGTAAATCGAACTATCTCTTAGAGAATTGTGGCGCTCTTCTTGCACCTTTAAGTCCATATTTCTTACGCTCTTTAGCACGTGGATCTCTAGTTAAGAATCCAGCTGCCTTTAGTTTTGCACGATAATCAGGACTAACATCTAATAATGCTCTTGAAATACCATGACGGATTGCCCCAGCTTGACCTGTATAACCACCACCATAAACATTGATTTTAACATCAAATTGTTCTAGGGTTTCTGTAACTTCAAATGGTGATTTAACTACCATTCTTAAAGTTTCTAATGGTAGATACTCTTCCAAAGTTTTACCATTAACATTGAAATTGCCCTTACCTGGAGTTAAATATACTCTAGCAACAGATGACTTACGACGACCTGTTCCTAAATATCTTAAAGTTTCTTTTTTAGCCATATTTTACTCCTTACCCTTTCACCTTGTACTCAACAGGTTGTTGAGCTGCATGAGGATGATTTGAACCTTTATAAACAAATAAATGTAGTCTTTGTTTATCCCCAAGACGAGTATGTGGAATCATACCATGAACAGCTTTTTCTACCCATTCAATTGTATACTTATCCATCATTGTTTTTGTACTTCTCACTCTTAAGCCACCAGGATAGTGTGAGTGTGAGTAGTAATTTTTCTTATCATTGTTAGTTACAACGATTTTATCAGCATTAGTAATAATAACATAATCACCACAATCTACATGTGGTGTAAATGTTGGTTTTTGTTTTCCTCTTAATAATACTGCCACTTCTGTTGCTAGTCTTCCTAGCGTTAAACCTGTACCGTCAACCACATACCATTGACGTACAATTTCATTTGGTTTTGCCATTGTTGTTTGGCGCATAATTTATTCCTCCAATTTGTAGTTTCCGGGGCTACAAATGGCATAAAGTGCCGATTACAATAATACTACAAAACAATATTAAAAGCAAGCTTTTTATGATTTTTTGGCGTGCTTGACAGGACTTGAACCTGCAACCGTTTGGATCGGAACCAAATGCGCTATCCAATTGCGCCACAAGCACCTGATAGATAATTATTCTAGAGCCATAATTTTATCTACTCTAGTACAATGTCTTCCTCCTTCAAATTTAGCGTTAATAAAACTATCAACTATTTCTTTTGCTAGTTCAATTCCCACCACTCTTGAGCCAAAACAAATAATATGACAATCATTGTGGGCCTTAGCCATTTTTGCAGTAAAAGTATCAGAACAAACACCTGCTCTAATATTTTTTATCTTATTGGCAGCTATGGCCATACCTAAGCCAGTACCGCAAATTAAGATTCCTCTATCAACCTCATCAGCTAAAACAGCTTTAGCTACTAAAGCAGCATAATCCGGATAATCAACTGATTCCTTAGTGTTAGTGCCAAAATTAACTACCCCATGACCTAATGATTCTAAGTAGAGTTTAATGTCATTTTTTAGTTCAATAGAACTATGATCGTTGGCGATTGCTATTCTCATAATTTCCTCCTAAACTTATTATATAATAAATAAACTATTTTAGTTGAATAATGTTATAATAAAAATGTATGTTTTGTAGGAAGGTAATAATATGAGTAAAGATAAGATAAAAATAGTAGATGGTAAATACCTAAGACCAAAAAAACGTGTTTCTGGCAAATTTAAACGCCTTTTTTTAATTATAATGAGTGGAATATTAGTTCTAACAATGATTACAGGCACAGTAGTGTTAGCCTGGGCCAATGAAAAAATTTCAGAATCGCCAATGATTTATGCAGAAGATTTTGAACCGATACAATCAAGTTATGTTTACGATAGAAATGGTCAAGTAATTGCCGAATTAGGTTTAGAGCTAAGAGAAAACATTACTTATGAGCAAATACCACAATCAGTTATTGATGCTTTTATTTCCGTTGAAGATTCAAGATTTTTTACTCATGAAGGATTTGATATTCCTCGATTTATGAAATCTGCCTTAGTTAATCTTAAAAATGGTGATTTTTCTCAAGGTGGATCTACTTTGACGATGCAATTAATAAAAAATGCTTATTATGTTGAAGAAGAATCTGGTGGTGCCAGTAAATCTATTGAGCGTAAACTACAAGAAATATATCTTTCTTACAAAGTAGAAAATATTTTAAATAAAGAAGATATTTTTACAAATTATGTAAATGCTAATAACTATGGTGGTCCTTATCGTGGTATTGAAAAGGCAGCACACTTTTATTTTGGTAAATCTATAACCCAAATTTCTTTATCAGAGGCTGCTTATTTGGCTGGAGTAATTAATAGACCTAATGCTTATAATGTCCACCATGATTTAAGTGATGCTACTGCAAGGCGTGATGAAGTATTAGATTTAATGTTTTATCATGGCTATATCAGTGAGCTAGAATGCCAAATAGCAAAATCAACCAAATTAGAATTTATGTTAGTTAAAGAGGTAGTTGAGAGTAAAATCAACCCTTATCAAGCTTATATTGACACTGTTATTGATGAGGTTATGAAAAAAACTGGTAATGACCCTTATGAAGTTCCAATGCACATTTATACTGCAATGAATACTCCAGTTCAACAATTGACTGAGAATATTTTAAATAATAAAACTTGGATAAATGTCGCAATGCAAGCTGAGTTAAATTCTGCAACTGCAGTTGTTGACACTAAAACTGGTGAAATTTCAGTATTAGGTGGTGGGCGCGATTATATTGGAGAGCGAGTTTTTAACTTTGCGACTGATATGACAAAACACTCAGGATCAATTATTAAACCGGTCTTACCTTATTTATTGGCTTTTGAATATTTAGGTTATCATACAGGGATGATTTTATGGGACTATCCTATCAATTATCAAGACTCTAGTACTCAAGTTAATGACTGGTATGCTGGTTTTAAAGGACCAATGACCATTCAATCTGCTCTAACATGGTCAACTAATGTTAATGCAGTAGCAGCCCTCGAGCAAGTATATAATCATATGGGCGAAGATACTATTTTAGATTTTATGCATAATATTGGCTGGGATTGGGCTAACTCAGATAATTATTCAGTGCAATGGGCAGTAGGAGCTGCAAGCTTCCAAGGTAGTCCATTAAGTATGGCTAGTGCCTATCAAATGTTATTAAATTATGGTCTGTGGATAGAACCCCATACAGTTCGCAGTATTGACTATGTAAAAAGTAGTATGGAAGACTATAAAGCAAACCCTAAAACTAATCAAGTGGTATCCCCTGCAGCAGCGTGGTTATCAGCTTCACTATTAACTAATTATTCATGGCGACAAAATCAGAGTGGGTATACAGTCTATGGTAAAACTGGAACTTCTGATTGGGGTGATGATGGTGCTAAGTGGGGCTTATATGGTACTAAAGATAGTTGGTTAGCTGGTGCTACAACTCGTAATGCTATTGTTACTTGGACAGGTTTTGATGTTGGTAAACCAGGCAATCAAATGTGGTCATCAACTTATAATTATAGTCATCCTGGCAAGATAAATAAGGAACTTCTATATACATTGAATTTAACTTATGGTGCTAATCCTGAGCCATATCACAGACCAAGTGGTATCTCATCCATTAGTACAGCTTGGGGTTACTTCCCTTATGTAGCACCTGGCCCAAATGATCGAGTTACCAGTGGCTTAGTAAAAGATGGTGCAGCAATCTATGCTGGTGAAAGATATACACCTGAGGTGCCAGATATGAGTAGTGTCAATTTATCTTATGGCCCTAATAAAAAAAGTTATGTAATTAGCCTTGATCCTAAACTAGATCCTAACCAATTAAGAGAGATTGGACCAAGTGATGATTTCTTTGGTGTAAATTATCGAAAAGCTAAACCTTTAAATCCTTTTGATTTATGGGGTAGTATTATTTATCATGGTACTATTACTTATAATGATGGTAAAGACAGCATGAGCTTTGGCACGGCAATACCAAATTACACCTTCACACTGCCAAAGGGCACAACTGGAGAAGTTAAAGTCTGTGCTAATTATTCATACTCTAGAGCTACATCAATTGTTTCTAAAAGCACTGTTTGTGATACTATCACCGCTTTAGGCACAGATGATAGCGAAAACCCTTAAACTTTAAATACACCAGGACTAATTTCACTAGAAAGATTAGTCCTTTTTTTATTTCATTAATATCTAAAGTAAAATAAGACTGAATATCGCTAATGCAACACTCAGTCTTATTAAGATAATTACTACTTAAGCTAAATTAGTCTTGTAACTTAGGCAAAAGAGCTTTGCATAGTATTGGCACAAAGACTAAACAAATAATTAGAGTTGGAACCATAT
The DNA here is from genome assembly GCA_047971145.1 of Erysipelotrichaceae bacterium. Taxonomy (GTDB): domain Bacteria; phylum Bacillota_I; class Bacilli_A; order Erysipelotrichales; family Erysipelotrichaceae; genus JBKDZL01. The sequence continues at coordinate 20,975 of JBKDZL010000004.1, read as the reverse complement.
ACCAAGCATTATAGCTAAGAGAATATACTACAACATTGCCATCAGCATACTCACCAAAGAAAACAATTCCTGAAATAACTGAGCATAAATACCTAACAACATTAGTAAGAGTAATTCCCACCCATATTGGCATTAATGATGCAATACCATAAACACCAAAGGCAATTCCATAATCTAATAAAAACTGAATTGGATGAACAACATACATTTGCCCCATGATGAATTGCAAAACAACTGATCCTAAGGCAACTATTGCTCCTTTCTTCCAACCTAAATGATAGCTTGCCAAAAGCAGAGCTAAAACACCTAAACCTAAACTACCTCCCTGAGGCATTTTTGGCAAAATATGCGCTACATAATCTAACACCACAAACAATGCCAAATACAATGCCATAAAACTAAGATCTTTTACTCTAATCTTCATAAAAAAACACCTCCTGTCAAATGAAGGCGCAAGAAGAAATGAATCTCCCTACGCTAGTATAAACTAGATCAGGTCCATGAGGGTATTTCTCAGTCCATATTGGACACCCCTGTTCACCAAAAGAATTATATAACAAAAAAAGAGCTATTGCTAGCCCTTTAAGATTTTTTCTTCAAGTTTTTCATATTTTTGTTTAGTATAAAGTTTATAGAAATCTTTTTTCGCAGCCATTAGTTCATTAAAATTACCAACTTCCTGAATAACCCCTTTTTTTAGAACTAATATTTTATCAGCATTAACAATAGTAGATAGTCTATGGGCAACAATAAAACAAGTTCGCCCTTCTAATATAAAATCAATTGCTTTTTGAATTAAATGTTCATTTTCACTATCAATAGAAGATGTAGCCTCATCTAATATTAAAATACTAGGATCAGCACATAGGGCTCTGGCAAAACTAATCAATTGTTTTTGTCCACTAGATAGCTTAGAGCCACCCTCTCCTACTTTACTATTATAACCCTCAGCTAATTCACTTATAAACTCATGGGCATGTACTAAGGTAGCATATTCTTGAACCTTTTCATCACTAATACTCTTATTACCAAATCTTATATTTTCTTTTATCGTATCATCAAATAAATGGGGATCTTGTAGAACATAGCCAATATTGCTGTGTAGCCAAGCTAAAGAGCGCTGACGATACTCAACCCCATCAATCAATATTTCTCCACTAATTGGCTCATAAAAGCGACATAACATATTAACAATCGTACTCTTACCACTACCTGTTTCACCAACTAAGGCAATAGTTTCTCCTGCTTTAACTTTTAAATTAAAGTTTTTTAAGATTGGCTCTTTTATATTATAATGAAAGTCAATATTCTTAAATTCTATATCCCCCACTAAAGTTGGATAATTTTCTTCTTTAGGTTGCCAAATTGTTCCATATTTTTCAATAACTTCTGGACTATCAACAACATCAACTTCAGTTTCTAAAAGACTAATAACTCGCTCAGCTGAAGTTTGTGCCATTTGTAAGTCTGATAATACTCTAGCAATTTGACCAATAGGTTCAAAAAACTGCATAGAATATTGAACAAACATTACTAAAGTACCAGCAGTTAAAAAGCCAGCTAGCATTTGATTGCCACCCTGCCACAACAATAAACCCATCGAAACGGTTGATAAACTCACAATGATTGGATAAAACAATGAATTATAAATCTTTGACTTAATGCTCTTTTTTCTCATAACTCCACTTAAAGCAAAGAACTCCTTACTGTTTTGTTCTTCCAAAGCTAAAGACTTAGAAGTCTTAGCACCATAAATACCCTCAGCATAAGCAGCAGTTATCAAAGAATTTTGTTTTCTTGTTTCTTGCATTTTACGATAGATTAATTTTTGAAATTTAAAACTTACAATAATAATTACAGGCACTACCGATACAACAATTAAGGCCAACTGCCAATTAACCATAAACATTACTGAACAAATAAATAAAATAACAGAACCACCCCAAGCAAAATCTACCAAACTCCAACCAACAACCTCAGATAACCTAGTAACATCATTACCAATTCTAGCAATAATCCAACCATTGGCAGTCTTATCAAAGTAACTAAATGATAATTCTTGTAGCTTTTTAAAAGCTAGTTTTCTTAAAGAATAGCTAAAGCCCATTTCCAAATCACCAGCTAAACGAAAAAAACAATAAATTAAAATAGTTTGAACGATGATTACTATTAAATTAATACCCGCTACCAAAGCTAAATCACTTACATCAAAATTTTGACCCACAAAATTATCAATAATTATTTTATTAATAAAAGGTATTGCCACATCAGTAGCCGCCACACAAATCATAACCACAATAAGCAAAAAGAACAACCGTCTATGTTCGGACAATAATAAAAGGATTTTTTTCCAAATTTTTAAACTTATTTTACTTTGACTAAAATCTTCTTCTTGCCAACTCATTATAGTGTCTCCTTTTCTGCTGTTTGAATTTGATAAATCCTCTGATAAAAGCCCTCTTGATCTACTAATTGATCATGAGTACCCTCTTGGGACACTTTACCATCCTCTAAAACCACAATTTTATCAGCACTACTAGCACTATCACATCTATGAGTAATTAAAATAGTTGTTATTCCTTGTGCTAATTCTTTTAAAGCGGTTCTTATTTGTTTATCAGTTTCACTATCAACAGCAGATAATGAATCATCAAAAATTAATATTTTAACTTCATTAATAATAACTCTGGCAATAGAAATACGCTGTTTTTGTCCACCAGATAGTGTCACACCCTTCTCACCTACTATTGTTTCATAGCCCTTATCAAATTCATTAATTACATCATGAACACTAGCGATTTTAGCTGCTTTGTTAATATTATTGATATTGGCAGAGGGATTTGCTATTTTGATATTTTCTCCAATAGACTTAGAAAATAAGAAAGGCTCTTGTAAAACAATGCCAATATTTTTTCGTAAATGATTTTTAGAAATTGTATTCAATTCAACATCATTAATAGTAATACTACCTGCGCTATAGTCATATAACCTAGATAGTAAATGCATCAGAGTACTCTTACCACTACCAACTGGCCCCATAATAGCAGTAGTCGCATTAGCTGCAATTGTTAAGTTAACATTATTTAAGGCATTTTTATTTTGATCATCAGCAAAAGCAAAACAAACATCTTTAAAAACAATATCACCACTTAAATCACTAGTACTTCCACTAACCACATCTTCAGTTTTCTGATCTAATATTGCGACTAAACGTTTAATAGAAACAAACATTTTTCCCATATCCGCAATAATTCTACCCATCATCCTAATAGAAAAGACAATTGTAGTTTCATAAGAAACAAAAACAAATAAATCACCCACTGTAATATGACCATCAACCGATAAAAAGGCACCAAAAATTACTACTGCCATTACTTGAAGTAAGCAAATAAAATCACTAAAACTAAAATAGCCACCTAATAATCTAATTACTTTAACAGTTTTATTGACATACTCTTGATTCATCTTATCAAAACGCTCAGTCTCAAAACGCTCTTTATTAAAGGCTTTAACCACTCTAATGCTGGATAAATTATTTTGGATAATATTGGTCAACTCTCCCTCAGCCTCATCACTTGCTAAAAATACTTTAGTCATCTTATTGAAGAATCTAACGGCATTAATCAAAATAATTGGAGCTGCAATTAATCCTATTAGTGCCAATTGAACATTAATATTAAATAAAATGATCATCGCAATAATAGTAGTGAAAATTGTACTAGTCAACTCACCAAATTGACCAATGAAAAATCGTCTTACTAGCTCTACATCACTAGTACATTTTTGCACTAACTCACCAGCCTTATTATCTTGATGAAAGAAGTATGGTAAATATTGAATATGTTGATATAAATCATTACGGATATTTTCAACCATCCCCTCAGCAACATTACCTTCTAGTTTTCCTCTATTAAAAGTGAAAACAAAATTAATTAACTCACAAAACAGTAATATTAAAAAGGCAATCCAAAGATTACTCCTGATAAAATCAACACCACCTAACAATTCAATTAAATTATTAATAAATGGATTAACAACACTCAACCCCTGAATAACATTATCCAAGAAAAATCCAATTACTAAAGGTCTAGCTAAACGAGCTAAGACATAAATAAGAACAGAAAATATCACTCCTACTAATTTCAAGCGATATCCTTTAGTATATTTGATTAAAAAATCTTTCTCGCTCATATAACCCCCCTCTTACAACCTTAAGGAGTATTATATCATAGTTTGCAAATTATTTATTATACTATTGGTTTGGAATATTTGAATCGTTTTCTTGATTTTCAGTTTCATCATTAAGCTCAATCTCAGGTGCGATTTCACCGAAACCAATTATATCAAAGCTATCCTCAGATAGATATACTATTTGCTGAGGACTGCCCTCTAAAACTGAGGTAAAGGTAATCTTCAACAAGTCCATATTTATGACATTGATATTTCCATTACGCTCAGGATTAATAATACTTAAACCCTCAACTGTAACATTTAAAGTTTCAACCAAATAAATACTTGGATCAGTGATAGTCTCCGCAATCTCTACACTTAAATACTTATAAGCAATTTCGGCATAATCGATATCTTCTTCCCAGTCCCAATTACTACCAGGATTATCACTCTGATCACTTGGCTCCACTACTAAAACCTTATCAGCCGCAACTTTTAGAAGATTATTAGCTAAAATAAAGCTGTAGTACTCACCATCAAATTCATAGTATTTGACAGGACCAAAGTTTCTTAAGACTGTACCGACTTCAATATTGTCATTATTTACTAAAACAGCTTCAGCTTGAATAATAATGGCATCCTCAGAAGTATTAGTAGCTGAGAGCACTGCTTTGTCACTTGTTTGTAAACTACTATTAAAAAAGCCTAATTTGCTGATAGTAGAGTTACCAGTACTAGGATTATCAAAAGCCATATCAAAACTTGCGATTAATCTTTCTTCCGCTAAATGTATTTGAAAAACTCTAGGCTTTAATTCAACTATACGGTAACCTGTATCAATATCAATTAAATATAAAGGCTTATCATTCAAATTATCTACAACATAAACTCCTGAAACAATTTTATTATTACTACAGCCAACCAATAATATTAAAACAACTAAAATACTAATAAATTTTCTCATATTAAACTAGCAACCCATTATATTCCATCTCTTCAAAAACTTTAGATTCGGCAATGACCATAAATTTATCATCATCACACACTACATAATCAGCAGAAAAGCTTAAATCTAATTTATCTACACCCTCTACTCTTAAACCAATAATATTCATGCCTAGCTTATTTCGCACATCTAAAGCGGCAATGGTTTTTCCAATCCAGCTCTTTGGTGCTTGCATTAAAACCATACTATATTCATCATCGATATCAATTACTTCTCTAACATTTCTTGATAATATTTGCTTAGCAGTTTTTTCACCCATTTCTTTTTCAGGTCTTACCACACGATCTGCACCTATTTTCTCTAAAATGCGTAAGTTAACTTTATTTTTTGCCTTGGCAACAATATGAGGTATTCCTAATTCCTTTAAGTTCATAACTGCCAAAATACTAGCATCTAACTGCTTACTTTGTGCAACAATTGCCGTATCAACATTCTCTACTCCACAATCTTTTAACTGTTCAATATCAGTAAAATCAGCTTGAATGGCATTATCACAAAATTGGGTAACTCGCTCAACATTTTCTCTTGATAAATCAATTGCGATAACATCGCAATTATATTCCTTCAATGTTTTTACAATAGTCGAGCCATAAACGCCCAACCCTAAGACTGCAAATTGTTTTTGTGCCATAATTTTCTCCTATTAACCTACCAAAACATCAGCATCAGGATAATGAATTTCCGTTTTTGCTCTTTTATTACTATATTTATTCATAAAACTATAAATCAAACTCACTGAGCCAATTCTACCAATAAACATCAATAAAATAATAATAATTTTTCCGCCAATTGTCAATGATGAGGTTATCCCCAAAGATAATCCCACAGTCGCAAAGGCAGATACAGCTTCAAAAATTAATTCAGTTAAACTAAAGGGCTCAAAAATAGCTAAAAAGAATATCCCTGTAAAAATAAAGCTTAAGGCTAAAAAGACTACCGCTAAGGCTTTTCTAATAATTGACAAATTAATAGTCTTTTTATACGAAACTAACTCATTACTACCCTTAAGCTGAGAAATTACAAAAATAATAATTACAAAGAAAGTAGTAACTTTAATACCACCTGCTGTACCACCTGCTGAGCCACCTATTAACATAAACAACAACATAAAAAACTTACTCGCATCCATTGAATGTGCTAAATTAATAGTAGAAAAACCAGCAGTCCTTAAAGTTGTCGATTGAAAAAATGAAGTCATAAATTTACTACTTATATTCATATTGCCAATTGTATTTACATTATTAAATTCAATCAAGAAAAATAATAGTGTTCCTACCGTTAATAGAATCACAGTCATTTTAATCGCAATTTTACTTTGTACTTGTAATTTACTATAAGTCTTTTTCCAGTCTTTAATTTTAAATATTACCGGCTGATAAACTTTCGAGATATCCCACCAAACAGAAAAACCTAAACCACCAGTGATTATCAAGGAAATTATCGTAAAATTTAATAAGGGCATTAGTGTTAAATCCTGAAAACTATTATTGCCTAAAACATCAATACCTGCATTACAAAAAGCAGAAACTGAGTGAAACAGTGAATAATAAAGTCCCTGCAGCCAACCATACTGTGGAATAAAATGAAAACTTAATAAAACTAAACCAACAAATTCAAAAATGACTGTTACTTTAAAAACCATTGATAAAAAATTAGGCATATCTCTTAAATTACTTTTATTTAGAGATTCTTGAACAATAATTTTTTCACTAATGCTCATTTTTTGTCCCAAGTAGCGCATAAAATAAGCAAATATCGTCATTAAGCCTAAGCCACCCATTTGAATCATAATTAAAATTACTATTTGTCCAAAAATAGTATATTGATCAGCAACAGTAATAGTTGTTAAACCAGTAACACAAACGGAGCTCACCGCAGTAAAAATATGATCTATTAAAGCTGCCCCACTATCCTGATTAGCTATGGGTAAACATAATAATAATGTTCCCATTAAAACCAAACTAAAAAAACCTAGTGTAATTGATCTTACAGGATGAGCCGCCAATCTTTGAAAAGGTGTTTTTTTTGCCTTGGTCATAATAACTAACTTTCTATCTCAGAAATTTCCTTTTTAATTTGACTACTTAAATTATCAAAGCCTTCATCAGTAACCAAGATGTCATCTTCGATTCTGATACCAATATCCCATTGATTAATATACAAACCAGGCTCTACAGTGATAACATTACCAGCCACCAAAGGTGCAGCCCTTAGTAATCCTACATCATGAGTATCAATACCTAAGCTATGAGAAACACCATGCATATAATACTCGCCTACCTCACTAGCATCTTTAATTAAACCGGCTTTAGTTAATACCTCAGCATAATACTCTTTAAGAATATCATTTAATTCATTACAACTAATACCAGGTTTAATATTCTTGAAGACAACTTTCATGCCACCTAATACCCAGCTGTAAACCTCTTTTTGTCTTGCACTAAATTTTCCATTGATTGGATAAGTTCTAGTAATATCAGAGGCATAATTGTTAAATCTAGCTCCACAGTCGATCAATAACAATTCATCACCGACAAATTCTTGATTATTTTCACCATAATGCAAAGTAGTGGCATTTTTACCAGCTGCTACTATTGTACTAAAAGCAGTTGATTTCATACCATTCATTCTCAAACTATAATTAAAAGCTGCTTCGATATCAGATTCACTCTTAGCACTCTTCAGCGCCTCTTTAACTGCATCTAAAGCGGTGGCAGTATAGGAAATAGATTTTCTAATAGCCGCAATTTCATCAGCATCTTTAACACTTCTCATACCAGCAACTATACTGAAACTATTATAAATACTAGCATTGGCAAATTCTTTAACTTTATTAGTAAAACTTTCATTTTGATAATTAGCACTTCTACTGTGTTCTAAATCTAAGTAAATATTCAAGTGCTCACGCATTTTCATTTCTGTAGGTAATAAATTATCAAATAAAGTTAAATCTTTAATTTGGTTTACACCTGAAATTTCTTTAACTTGATCAAAACTCAACCAATTCCCATCCCAACGAGCTTTCAAAGGATTGGGTTTAATAGTATAAATATACTGTTCTTGAGAACCATTAAACTTACTCAACACTAAAATTGTTTTTTCTTGTTGAAGACCAGTTAAGTAATAAAAATTACTATTAACCCAAAAAGGATATACTTGATCGGCATTACTGATTAAACTCTCACCAGCAAAGAAAATTGCTAAAGAATTATCTGACATTAAATCTAGTACTTTATTTCTTCTTAATTGATAGTTCATTTATTTCTCCCAAAGATTAAAAGGATATAATCCTGAATCTTTTTTATCTTCCAACTGTTTTTCTACATAAGGCTTATCACTCTGATAAGTGACACCAAACCACTGCTCCTCTGAGGTCATTACTTTAACTTTGATTTTATCTAAAGAAATTAACTCACCAATTGCAGTAGGGATTACATGTTCACACTTATATGGATTATCATTTAAACTTCGCTCCAAAAAAGCTTCGAATTGTTCATCCATTAACTTAAATATTGATGAATTAAACCCCCAATAATTCATACTACAGGGCTCATCACCACTCAACTCACCAATTTCACCATTATTTTCAAAATGAATTAAATGATCTTTTAAATAGATTTTTTGAATTTCTTTAATATCAGTTAAATAACCATCTTTTTCTTGACAAATACCTCTAGTTACAGAACCATTATTACTCAAAGTATTAAATGTTTTATAGGCAATAATACCATAGTGATAATCTTTTACTTCTTCTTGCAAAAATTTATAAATGATTTTAAAGGCATCAATACCATAATAATCATCAGCATTAATAATCGCAAAAGGTTCTTTCACTTGATCACGACAAGCTCTTAGAGCATGCGTTGTTCCTAAAGGTTTCTCTCTATCACTTGGAATATTAAATTTCCTTGGTACATCAGTGATACTCTGATATACATATTCGACATCAATAAATGGCCTAATCTTTCTACTTAAGTTTTCCTCAAATAGTTCTTGATGTTCTTCTCTGATAATTAAATATACCTTTTTAAATCCGGCTCTAATAGCATCATAAATAGAAAAATCAATAATTGATTCCCCATTATTCCCTACTGCATCAATCTGTTTTAGCCCGCCATAACGGCTACCCATTCCGGCTGCTAAAATTACTAACGCTGGTCTCATAAATTATCTCCTTTTATTATTCACTTAAAAGCTTATTAAATCCTTCACTAAAATAACCTGACAACAGCTCCATTTGCTCATCATTTAAAGATGCTTGTGATGGATTATGTCCTTCAACTGTCCCTAGGTGATGATAAACTATCTCACCATTTTTCACAAAGACTAATAGTGGTGTATACAACTTACGCTCACCCTCAACCAACTCCAAAACTTCAGCATAATTTTCCACAAAAAGCTCATATGCTTCTATAGAAGCATTATTATAAGGATCAGTGTAGATTACAGGAACACCATACTTCTTAGCACTAGCAGAAATAACAGGAATTGCATCCTGACAAAAAGGACAACCAGTGAAACCAAAATAAAGAACATAAGTTTCATCATCAGCTAATAAAGAATTAGCCAAAGCAAAACTTCCCTCTCTAAAGTAACCATCAAATTCACTCTCATAAAATTTATAACCAGACATATCCGCAACTGCCAGACTTTTAACTGTCTCACTATTATATTCAACTAAGTTTTCATTGTCAGTACTACCACAACCAACTAAAACTAATAACATTAAACAAATTAATACTTTTTTCATTTTATTTTCTCCTTAAATATTACATAAAGAATATTATACCAATTAAATGTGACAATGCAGCAAAGATAATGAAAAAATGCCAAATTGTATGAGCCCAAGGACGCTTTTGCACATAAATTATTGCCCCTATTGAATAAAATACTCCACCTAAAATTAACAAAATTAAAAAAACAACACTTCCCAGCTCCAGTAGAGTTGGTACAAGAAAAATTGCCAACCAGCCCATCATTAAATAAACCGCAATTGAGACAATAGGTTTAGCCTTTTGAGCAATCGCTTTATATAATATACCAACAATGACTATAAGCCATTGGATAATTACTACAAAAATACCTAACCAACCCCCAATCAAACTAATACAAATTGGTGTATAAGAGCCAGCAATTGCCACATAAATCATGCAATGATCTAAAATTCGCATGATTACTTTATGTTTAGTGCCATAAACAGAGCTATGATATAAACAACTAGTGATAAACATTAAAAATAAACTTATCACAAAAATTCCTACTCCTAAACCTCTAGGCCAGCCACCCAATTGATAACTATAAATAGCAATAGCCGGCAATAGTAACAACAAAGCCGCCGCCATTGCACCATGAGTAATTGAATTAGCCACTTCTTCTTCAAAAGAAAGAGATTTAAAACTAGCAATACTATTCTTTTTCATATTAAATATAATATATCTTTGAAGCTTAAAAGTCAAAGAAGGAGGAAAAACCTAAATATTTAGGTTATAATACTAATATGAAAAAAATAGCAAATTGGCAAGACTATCAATGTCTTTTAACAGGTAATGGTAGAAAAATTGAAAAGTGGGGAAAATATCTTTTAGATCGCCCTGACCCCCAAGCAATTTGGCCTCTACCAAAACATGATTTAAAAATTGATGCTTTCTATCAAAGATCTAAAGCTGGAGGGGGAAATTGGGAATATCAAAATAAGTTGCCAGAAACCTGGATTTTAAACTATCAAGAACTAACTTTTAAAGTAGCACCGTTAGGTTTTAAACACACTGGTATTTTCCCTGAACAAGCATCAAATTGGGACTATATCACTCAAACTATTAATAATGCCAAAATCCCAGAAATAAGAGTTTTAAATCTTTTCGCTTATACCGGTGGTGCTACATTAGCAGCTGCCCGCTCAAAGGCTCATGAAACTGTCCATGTCGATTCTTCAAAAGGCATGGTTAATTGGGCCAAAGACAACCTAAAACTCTCTAATCTCGAGCACAAAACGGTAAGATTTATTGTTGAGGATTGTCTGAAATTTATCGCCAGAGAACAAAGACGAGGCAGAACCTATCATGCTATTATCATGGATCCACCCTCATATGGTAGAGGCCCTAATAATGAAATTTGGAAATTTGAAGAACAAATTAATAACTTAATTAAACAAGCAACAAAGCTTTTAGATAAAGATGCACTTTTTATGTTAGTCAATGTTTATACCACAGGACTAACTGCTACCGTTATTGAAAATATTCTTAAAACAATTGTTCAAAATAAACTAGCAGGAAAGGTTAGCTCAGGAGAGCTTACTTTGCCAATCAGCCAACAAGATATGCTTTTACCATGTGGAAATTATGGGCTATGGGAAAATGATTAATATTCTCTTTGAAGACAATCATCTTTTAGTAGTGGAAAAGCCTATTAATGTTCCTGTTTGTTTAGATGATAGTAAAGATGATGATTTATTAAATCAATTAAAAAAATATTTACAAGAAAAATATAATAAACCTGGTAATGCTTACTTAGCCTTAGTGCACAGATTAGATAGACCAGTCAGTGGTGTTATGGTTTTTGCCAAGACTTCTAAAGCAGCAGCAAGGTTAGCTGAACAAATACGAAATCATCAATTTATTAAAGAATATCTTGCGGTGGTAATAGGAAAAACACCAAAAACTGCAATTCTTACTGACTATTTGTTAAAAAACAAGGATACCAATACAACAACAATTAATAAAAAAGGTAAATATGCCGAATTAAGTTATCAATTAATCAAACAAAACCAAGAATTAAGTTTAATTAAAATAACCCTTAAAACTGGTAGGTCGCATCAAATAAGAGTCCAGCTAAACCACCAAGGTTTTCCCTTATATGGTGATCAAAGATATAATCTACAAGCAAAAAAAGGTGAACAAATAGCTCTACATGCCAGTAGTTTAACTATTATCCACCCGACAACTAAAGAGTTAATGACTTTTAGTTGTCCTTGCGCTCGTTACCCGTTTAATCTCAACTAAAACATCTGCGACAAACGTAGTGAATGCCCCATGCAACAATAATTGATATGATAAAGTACATAAGCTACCTCCTTAATTTATATATAGGAAGCAGTCATCATTATTCCTAAAAAAACAAAAAACTAATTCAGCTGAATTAGTTTGTTTTATCCTTTGGCTTCTCTAGCTTTTAAACTACGTAACTCACGAGCAGAAATACGAACTCGAACCATTTTACCATCTACCATAATTCTAACTTTTTGTAAGTTAACATTCCACTTACGTCGGCTAGCTCTTCTAGAATGGGATCTTTTATTACCAGATAAAGCACCTTTACCAGATATTGCACAAACTCTTGCCATCCTTAGTACCTCCCTTCGTGCCTTGCTATTGTATCACAAAGCATTATGTCAATGCAAGAAATTTTTAAAATTGTTTAGGTGAGGTAATTTTATCACTTAACACAACTATTACTTTACCTCTTACTTCAATTGTAGCCTCTGCAGCTAAGATTTCATTTGAGAGGTTTAAGGTATCAGAAACTTTCAATTGATATGCTTGTAAAGGATATTTAACACCACTGATAGTTATCAAACAATCAGCAAAAGTAAACAAAGATAAATACTTATAATTTCCCTTTTTAATTTTAAATTCACCATCATTAAGAGCGAAAATATGATTGTCACTATCATAATAATGAATATTTAAATCTCGATAATAAAGTAGTTTCAAATTTATCCAGCTATGATCAAATCTTTTACCTAATGCTCCATAAACATTTACAACCCCTGAGTAATGCTCAAGATAATCAAAAGCTAGAGCTAAATCACTATCATTTTTGATTTGGTTATATTCAATTATTTTACCTGAGTATTGTGTTAATAATTCTGAGGGAACACTATCAAAATCCCCAATCGCAACTTCAATTGTCATCTGATTATTTAAAGCATATGCTAAACCACCATCAACCGCTACAACTGCTAATGAATGATCAAATACTTCAACATCACAACGGCAAATAACATTAATTGGCATCATTATAGTAAGCTATCAATCTTTTCTACAATATTCCCTTTAAAAACATAGCTACCAGCCACCACCACATCAACACCTGCCTCTTTTACTAAATCAATTGTTTGCTCATTAATGCCACCATCTACTTCAATTAAGTAGTTATGATCTCTATTATTTAAATATCTAATTTTTTCAAGGGACTCACTCATAAATTTTTGATTTCCAAATCCTGGCTCGACACTCATGACTAAAACTAAATCAAACAAATCGATAACACCCATCACCTCAGCCATTGAAGTATTCGGCTTAATAGAAAGACCAGCTTTAATATTTAAGTTATGACAATAAGAAACAAATTCATGATATTTATCTGTAGCCTCAAAATGAATAGTTAAATAATCAATAGGACAATCTTCAAAGTATTTCACAACTTCTAAAGGATTTTCTACCATTAAGTGCACATCAATTGTTTGCTTCGCAACACTGCCAATTTGTTTTAAAATACTAGGACCAAAAGAAATGTTTGGCACAAACTGTCCATCCATAACATCATAATGTAGCCAAGTGGCTTTGCTTTTATTTACTTGCTCTAATTGCTCGTGTAAATTTAAGAAATTTGCTGATAGAACTGATGGTGCGACAATCATATTAATTATTCTCCTTTTTAATCATTTCTAAACATCTCTGATAGTTTTCATAACGGCTCTTTACAATAATACCTTGTAGTAATTCTGATTTTATTATACACCCTGGCTCTTTATCATGTAAACAATTACGATATTTACATTTACCAATATATTTTTGCCAGCCTTGAATAGCTTGAGAGAAGATATTTAAGTCTATTTTCTTCCACTCTAAAGCAGAAAAACCTGGTGTATCTGCCACCCAACCACTTCCAATTGGATATAAACAGGTAAATCTAGTAGTGTGCTTACCTCTATTTAATGCCTTAGAAATTTCCTGAGTTGCCAAATTAAAATCATTATTCAATCTATTTAAACAAGTAGATTTCCCTACCCCAGACTGTCCTGTCAACACTGATATTTTATCAGCAAATAAATCTAATAACTCTGGCAAATTATGAGCATCTACTACTTTAAAGCCAGCCTTACGATAATTTTTTATTTCTTCAAAGACAAAATGATCAAAGCTAACTAAATCTAATTTTGTGACAATCAGTGCTGCTGATAAACCTTCATAATTAATTAAAAAACTGAGTCTATCAACCAAAGTGTTAGAAAACTCTGGATCAATAGCACTCATGACAATTAATACTTGATCAACATTAGCAATTTTAGGTCTTTTCATTTCATTATGTCTAGGATACAATTTCTCAATGCCATATTGTCCTGAAAATTCTTCAAATTCAACATAATCACCAACTAAAGGTGCACTTTGTAAGCGCACCTTTCCTCTAGCTATACAATTATAACTAGTATTGTCGTTTGTTACTTGATACTGATTGGAAATGATTTTAGTTATGACACCTTTCATTTAGCGACCAGTAGCCGTAGTTGAGTTGGCAGGTGTATCAGTATTATCATCAGCAGTTTGAGTTTTATCATAATAATATAAAGTGACATAATTATCTGCCCCTTGAGTAAAACTAGTTCCACCCTCAGGATTAATTCTGACTACAACATTAGCCGTAGTAACATCACCTGTCTCCAAAGTTAAAACCTCTGTTTTAACTTTAATTCCCATGGCTTCCAAATGAGCTTTAGCATCATTGACATTTAAGCCCACTACACTACCTGGAATAATAATAGTAGTTTTACTAGCAACATAAAAATGTATTTGATAAGACAACTTAGGATTTATTTTATCACCAGCTACCAAACCACTTTGTTCTAAAATTGTCCCCTCTGCCACATTAACATCAATTTTATTATCAATTAAAATTGTCACATTATTCATTTGGGCATTTTTAAACATCATTTCAACTTCATCAGCAGTTCTGCCAACATAATCCTCAACAATATACCAAATACCCTCACTAACGGTAAGTTGGACAATAGTACCTACCTCGACATCATCACCAGGCTCTACACTTAATGAAATAATATTATTCTCTTCAATATCATCAGTCATTTCCCAAGTGATATTATTACTTACTATCAAATCTAAATCATTAAGTAGCTCTGTAGCTTCTTGATAATTCATGCCAATGATATCATCAGGAATTGCGACAGTTTTCTTAGGTAATTGAATGATTCCTGAAAAAAACAACAATGCAACCACTAAAGCCACTGAAATAACTCCTAGTAAACTTGCAATTACTATTGTGGTCAATGGTGTTTTCTTTTTCTTAGATCTTTTATTGGAGCTATCACTATTGATTTTACTGATACTATCAGTTGTCAATACTGCCGTTTGCTCTAGTGAGTCAGAACTTTCAACTTTGTTTAAAACTAATCTTTTTGTTGATTCATTTTTTTCATAATTTGCAATATCAACTAACATTTCTTTACAACTACTATATCTTTGCGATGGACTTTTTGCCGTCGCTCTAATAATGACATTTTCAATACTTTGCGGAACTTCGGGATTTTGATCCTTAATATATGGCATTTCCTCTTTAATATGCTTTAGAGCAATTTGTACGGGTGCATCAGCCCGATATGGTAATTCTCCACTCAACATTTCATAAAAAACTATCCCTAAAGAATAAATATCGGATTGAAAACTTGCAGTAGTTCCCTTTGCTAGCTCAGGAGCTAAGTAGTGAACTGAACCCATCACTGAATCTGAAACTGTCAATTGTAAAGCATCCTGTGCCATTGCTATTCCGAAATCAGTTATCTTGATTGAACCATCATCAGTAATTAAAATATTTTGTGGTTTAATATCTCTGTGAATAATTCCTTTATCATGAGCGGCGATAATTGCTTCAGTTAATTCTTTCATAATATATAAAGCTTCATTAAAAGGAATCGCACCCCTTCTATTAATAACTTGTTTTAAAGATTTACCCCTAACATATTCCATGACAATATAATGTTTATTATTATCATTACCCACATCATAAACCTTAACGATATTAGGATGATTTAAAGTAGTCGCCGCATTAGCTTCTCTTTGAAAACGTACTAAAGCTACGGGATCATTAGCTAACTCACCTCTTAAAACTTTGATCGCTACATGTCTTTCTTCTTTCAAATCTTTGGCTAAATAGACATTAGCCATTCCCCCATCACCAATTTGAGTTAGTATCTCATACCTATCATTGAATTTAGTCATTTTTCTTATCCTCCACAATTACTACTGTAACATTATCGTGTCCACCAGCATTTTTTGCTAGTTTCACTAATTGTTCAGCTTGCTCAGCTATGCTAGTATTACTAATTAATATTTTTTTAATTTCTTCATCGCTAATCATATCACTTAAGCCATCACTACATAAAAGCATTTTGACTTTTTCTAATTTTAATTCGTGAAAGTCAATTTTAAAATTAATATTTGCCCCCAAAGCATTACTAATAACATTTTTATGTGGGTGCACTTTAAACTGTGCTTCACTTAAAATTCCTCTTTTATACATGTCATACACTAAAGTATGGTCATATGTTATTTGTTCTAAATTGTTATCTGCTAAAGCATATACTCTAGAATCACCAATATTTATAACAACTTTACCAATTGGACCACTATAATAACCAACTAATGTTGTCCCCATTCCTTGATATTCTTTTATTTGCTCAGAACATTTAATTATTGCCTCATTTGCTTTAGTAATAATCAAATTAAGCCATTCTCTTAATTCTTTAATAGTGCTAAACTCTTTTTGTTTTTTAAATGACTCCTTGATAATATCACAAACTAAATCACTTGCCACATCACCAGCATTACCACCACCAATGCCATCACAAACAATAGCTAAAATTTCATTAGCTTTTTCACTAACAAAATAACTATCTTGATTTATTTTCCTTACATTACCAATATCAGACAATCCAAAACTTATCAAAATCTATCCTCCATTTTTTACCTTATTGCGAAGTTGACCGCAAGCTGCATCAATATCTTCTCCATGTTTTGTTCTAAGTGTAACCGCAACATTAGCTTTTTTTAATAAATCATAAAACTTTAATGCATCAAAATCATTAACTCCATTATACTCCATTTCAGCCACAGAATTATAAGGAATTAAATTAACATAAGCGTTTTTTATATCTTTTAAAAACACTGCTAAAGCTTGAACATCATCACTGCCATCATTTATCCCCTTTAACAAAATATACTCAAAGCTAACTCTTCTATTTTTAACGCTTTGGTAATTAAGAATTGCTTGTTTGAGAGCACTTAAATTATGAACTTTATTAATTGGCATCAGCATGCTTCTTTTACTATCAATAGCACTGTGTAGTGATATTGCTAAATTATATTGTTTCTCATATTTAAATTTCTCAATTCCTTTAATCAAACCACAAGTTGAAATAGTTATGTGTCTTGCCCCTATTGCTAAACCATTATCATCATTGATTAAATTAGCAAAACCAATAACATTATCATAATTATCAAAGGGTTCACCACTACCCATAACCACAACATTAGAAATCCGTTCTTTTATTTCTTGTTGCATTTGAATTAATTGCAGAGCTAGCTCAGCTTGTGATAAGTCACGCTCTTTTTTTAATAAACCACTAGCACAAAAACTACAACCCATTAAACAGCCAACTTGAGAAGTAACACAAATAGAATTACCATAATTATGTCTCATTACTACACTCTCTATTAAAGCACCATCAGCACATTTAAATAATATTTTAAGGGTACCATCAGTACTAAGTTGTTTGCGCTCAATCGATAATAAACTGAAATCATAATTTTCTAATAAATATTTTCTAAAATCCTTACTTAAATCACTCATTTCATTAACATCAAAAACATTTTTTTGATATAACCAAGAAAACAATTGTTTGGCTTTAAATTTCTTATAGCCAGCAATTGAGAACTCTTCGATTAATTGATCTTTACTAAAATTAAATATTGATTTTTTTGACATTATTATATTTTAACACATTTATCCTATTTTTCTCAATTTAGCTAAATAAAAACCATCATTATTTTCACTTAAAGAAATTTCTTTTTCTTTTACTAACTGATAATTACAATGACTATTTAAAAATTTCTGAATTAATTTACTATTTTCTTTTTTATTAATGGTACAAGTGCTATAGACTAGCTCACCATCAATCTTTAGCATTTTAGCTGCTTCTTGTAGGAGATTAAATTGTAATATTTCTAACTCATCTAAATTCTTTGGCTCAATAAACATTTTAATATCTGGTTTTCGTCTAATCACCCCCAAACCACTACAGGGAGCATCAACTAATACCTTATCAAAACTGGCTAATTCAAAATTTTCGCTCAAAGTAAGAGCATCCATTCTTATTGCACTAACATTAGTTATCTTTAGCTTTTTAAGCTGTTGTTTCAACAATTCTATTCTATGCTCATATAAATCTAGAGCGATTATCTCACCCTTATTTGCCATCAACATTGCTAAGTGAGTTGTCTTAGAGCCCGGTGCTGCACAAACATCTAAAATTCTATCATTTGGCTGAGGTTGCAAAAATAATGCTACCTCTTGACTAGAGAGATCCTGTATTGTTACCAAGCCTTTTTTAAAATAATCAGTATTTATTATGTTTCCATGATATTCTAAAGAATCTAATGGACCAGATGCAAATCGCTGATCTTTTAATAATTCTGTTTTATTAGTCAGTAAACTATTATAGCGTAAATGTATTTTAGCTTGAGTATTTACTAAGGCTAAAAAATTCTGTAAATATTTTTTATCATATTGCTTTTCGATCATTAGTATTAACCAATTTGGCAGGGAATATTTAACACTTAAATCCTTAGTATCAATAAAACCTCTAGCGAGAACTTTTCTTAAAATGGCGTTAGTAAACTTATCTTGTTTTCTAACTTTAGCTATTTCGACTGCTTCATTAATAATAGCATAGCTAGGAACTTTATCCAGCCACAATAATTGATATACACTCATATCTAGTAACACTTTTAAATCAGTACTAGTTTTCTGATTCAATAAATCTTCATATTGGTATCTGATTAAACGATAATTTTGAATAGTACCATAAACAATATTAGTAATTAAAGCTTTATCTTGCTCACTCACCTCTTTTAGCTCATTCTTTAAGAGTAGATTAGCATATTTTTTATGTTTATATACTTCCAATAAAATTTTATAGACTATTTTTCTCATGCTTCAGTGTGTTGAGGATTTATATCAATACTAAAAATATCTTGAGGATAATCAGCTAAAACTTCTTTAAGAGTGTCCCTTAACAAATCCAAGTCCTTTCCCTTTAAGCTAATGCGTACTGATTCAATATTATTCCTTCGCAATAGTTGCGATACTCCTAAAACATAAATTTTTTTATTTATTAAGGCTTCCTTGACCTTTATCATAGTCGCCATAATTTTCTCTAATTTCTTGCCTGATAAAGTTACTAATATTAAAAATTGATAAGGAGGATAACCCGCCAATTTTCTAAATTTCATCTCTTGGACAAAGAACTGTTTATAATCATGATTTTTTGTATCTTGCAGTGCATAATGATCAATCTGATACGCCTGTATTATAACAGAGGCGCCAAAACTAGCACGACCGGCTCTACCTGCAGCCTGAGTCAATAAAGAAAAAGTAGTTTCCTGTGCTCGATAATCTAGACGATTTAATAAATAATCAGCATTTAAAATACCCACTAAAGCTACCTGAGGAAAATCTAAACCCTTGGAAATCATTTGTGTTCCTACTAAAATATCGGCTTCCTGATTGGCAAATTCACTATATAGCTCTTGGTGAGAATTCTTTTTAATAGTAGTATCTCTATCCATTCTTAAAATTTTACTATTTGGGAATAGGTTTTGTAATTCTTCTTCCAGTTTTTGGGTACCTATTCCTAAAGGAATAAAGTTATTATCACCACATTGAGGACAAACTTTAGGTAATTTTTTAATCATACCACAAGTATGGCATTTTAAAACTTTAGTATTTTTATGATAGACCATCGCCACATCACAATTATCACATTGTATTACTGCCTGACAACTTAAACACTTAGATATTGGGGTATAGCCTCTACGGTTTAAAAGTATCATTACTTGCTGGTGGTTGGCTAAAGTTTTTGTAATGGCTTTTTCTAGTTGACTAGAGATTATTTGCTTACCTGTAGTTCTGGCTTCCTGTGCCATATCTACCAACTCAACATGAGGTAATTTACCGTTGACTCTTGTGCTTATCTCCAATAATTTATAAACACCTTTTAAAGCTCTGGCATAACTTTCCAGTGAGGGAGTGGCACTAGCTAAAAGGCAACTACAATTATGATACTTGCTTCTATAAATTGCGATATCCCTTGTGTGATATCTTGGCATTTTATTTTGTTTATAAGAATCATCATGCTCTTCATCAATAATAATTGTCCCTAAATTATCAAAAGGCAAAAAAATGGCTGAGCGAGTTCCCACTACAACATGAGCTTTTTTATTTTTAACTCTTAAGTATTGATAGTGTCTTTCTTGTTTACTTAGCTTGGAATGATATATTGCCACCTTTTCATTAAGTCTACTAACAAATAAATTAATCATTTGGGGAGTTAAACCAATTTCTGGTACTAATATTAATACTTGTTTCCCTTTATTCAGCCAATATTTAGCTAAGTGTAAATAGATTTCTGATTTACCTGATCCGGTAATACCATGAAGTAAATTTACTTGATAATACTCTTGTTTGATTAGCTCAGAAATAACCCTATTTTGATCATCAGATAAACTAA
>JBKDZL010000003.1:0-8181 GCA_047971145.1 Erysipelotrichaceae bacterium | reverse complement strand
AGAACTGAGTAAAGCTAAAATGAACCACTGCACATAGCTGAAAATCTAAAATAACATTAGCATCCTTGAGCTGATAATCAATCACAACCTCACCCTGCTTTTGAGTATAGTTTAGTGCATTAATAATAATATTGTAGATTACTTGGCTTAGTTTATATTTGTCACTTTCTAAAATTATTTTTTTATCATTTCTTAAAATTAGATTAATATTTTTATTTTTAAATTGGGCTTTTAAACCACCGGTAATCTGTTTTAATAATTCATTAAGATCAAAGCGCTCTATTGTTAAACTATCAGACTCAATACCTGCATCAATCATAGCGCCAACATTTGAAATAATAGCTTCAATATTTGATATTTGCTGTTTACATATTTCAAATTCATGAGAATCTAATTCTAAAACTCCATCTTCAATCCCTTCAAGATGTGTTTGTAAAATCGTTAATGGTGTTCTGGTTTGATGTGATAATTGATCTACTAATTGCTTGCGATTCTTTTGTTTAATTTTTAAGCGTGATCTTAAATCTTTAAGACTTTCACGAATCGAGTGTATTTCAAAAATTTTACTATCTTTAATTTCCAAATTTTCCTCTAAAATATTATCATTCGCAAGTTTTTGGGTATCCCTTAAAGCTTGGCTCATTTTTCTGCTAATAAGATAACCAACAATTATCGCAATAAAAATACTAATTAAAACAGATAAGATAGTATTACAAATTAATGCAAATTTAAAGCTTCTAGCACTAGCAGAATCAGCCATCATCTTATGAGTCGCAATACGAATTTCACCAATCACTTCACCATTGTCAAATAATTGATAATTATCAGAATATTTTAATTGATCATCATGCATCATCGAATTATTATGTTCCATATGATTGTTGCTACAATTCATCACTAACTTGCCTGTATTATCATAAACTTCCAAAGCTTGCACTTCCTCACTCAACAACTCATTTAAGTCAGCTCTACTGATATTTTTATTAGTTTCAAGTAAAGTTGTAACTCTTGTAATAACTTCTGCTACTTGATCTTGATAACTTTGATCTAAGTATTCTAAAAAATAACGATCCGTTAAGGATGTTAAAACAAAACTATTTACTAATATTGCGATAATAGCGATAGCTGTTAATAACAGCATCCATATTTTTTTTAAGCTCATATTATAATTCTCCAATAAACTGATAACCCTGACCATATTTAGTTTTTAAATATTTAGGGTTTCTGGGGTCAGTTTCTATTTTATAACGTATCCTCTTAATATAGCTATCAATATTTCGATCATAACCATCATAGTCATAACCAAATGTTAATTCGATTAATTGCCCTCGATCAAGCACATGATTACGATATTTCATTAACGTATATAATAATTTGAACTCCATAGCAGTTAAATCAAGCAGAGTATCCTCTTTATAAACCTTCATTGAATTTACATAAAGTCTTATTTCATCAATCACTAAAATTTCCTCTGAATTATCACCATATACTCTTTTAATAAAAACCTTAACTCTTTCAATTAATTCATTAACACTAAAAGGTTTAGTAACATAATCATCAGCTCCGCCATGAAAACCTTCTAACTTGTCAAATTCACTCTGTTTTGCAGTTAACATAATAATTGGTATTCCAGAAATTTCTCTGATTCTTTTTAAAACTTCAAAACCATCAATCCCCGGCATCATGACATCTAAAATAATTAAATGATAATGATCCTTGCTAAAAGTGTCTAAAGCTGAAAAACCATCGGATACTAATTGAGTTTCAAATCCATTATTATTTAAATATTTTATTACTACACTACTAATTTCTTCTTGGTCTTCAACAACTAAAATTTTATACATTTGTCTCCTATATTAATAAATTTTATATTTCTATAATTGGCTTTTTTATTAGGTTTTAAGTACTTATCTGTTTTGAAATTACACTTTTTATATGGTTACTAAATTGGTCAATTTTGTTGAAGAACTACTCTCTATGGAAATTCAAATACACATTTATTTTAATATCTCTTCTATAGTTATGTCTCCACCAATTTTTAAATCCATCAGTCCAACTATATCACCTTGTTCATGAATAAGCGCTATATCTATCCCGTACTCAGCATCAAAATAATCAAGTAACATAGGACATATTGTCATTATCGTGTCAGCATTAACAATACTCCAATTAGCTGGATTATTAACATATTCCTCAGTATCACTCTCTCCCATTATTTGCCAACCATTTAATTGCTGTTTACTTGATTATTCTCTATATGTGTACATTGGCAGCTTTTCTTTATTCAAAACACTGTTTGTTATCATAAAACCACCATGTTTATCATTATTATTCATTCTCAAACTCACTTTTAGATTTCCTCATTGGCCCTGGTCGTCCATATGCTTTCCCCTCTCTCACATACAGCCATTTCTAATTGAATCATCAGGGAAATACTCAGTCGGATCGCCTGTTTTCCATGTAGAGGTAGGCACATTATCAATATTCTTAACCCTTTGTATTATATCATCATACGACATGAAAAGCGAGACCGCAGAGACTGCCATGCCTACTTTATCGCCTCTTACAGCTTTTACTACAAACTCTCCTGTCTCCCAAGATGATACCCTTTTTTGTGGGTGTCATACTCGTTGTATTAGAAGATAGCTTTCCATCAATATTGAGCATCCAATAAAAATCATTCATCTGTTGTACTGTGATACTGCTTGCCATCGTGTAACTGTAGCCTGTCTTATCCATTGTCATGTTCGACGCATAAGCAGTCTTGCTTGTATTAAAAAAGCAACAAGATATCGTTAAATCCTGTTACCTTTTAATGAGTGATTAAGTTTTTTTTCTTAATAGATTGCACTTTTTGCACTAAATTATACTTTTTCTTAACTTTTCTAGGGGCTGAAAAGTCCCTATCTTACTGCATTTTCATTTAAAAATTCATTTATGCACTTTATATCATAATTAGCAAATTATTCAGCATTGTAACTGTGCTGATAATAGTAACAGTGTCTACTATTATTATCATCATTTTGCTGATGGCGATAATAATTGTCATTCCAATGATAACTCTCATCAGTTGATTTATTATCATCTACCTGAAAGCTAAATTTTTCCTCCGACTTAGCATTTGTATCATAAATTGTTTGATATCTAATTTTTAAGTCATAGTTGTTACTACTATGATAGAAACTAATAAATGATCCAACAATGCCTATCACTAACAAAACTGCTCCCACGACAAACAATTTTATACTTTTATTCATTCTATAATTCCTCTAACTTTGTTTTTAATTTATCATATTCACTAATGTCAATTTCACCATTTGCTAGACGCTGTTTTAATGTTTTAATAACATCACTATGCTCATTAGTTAAACTGATTGTTTGGTAATTATTACTTACTTCTGATAATTTTGTTTTATCTTTATTTCTAAAATAGACAATAATACCAATTATTAATAATAGAATACCAATCATGCAAATAATACTCCATAAACTAAAAAATCCACCAAATCTACATACTTCATTTCCATACCAGCTACCATGCATATATCTGCCTCCTTTGCTTACAAAAATATTATGCAATAAAAATATGACTGAAATATGATAAAGAGAAAGATAATTAATTGTTTTACTATGTTAAAATTAATATATGAATAAAAAATATTTTTATCACTTTAGTTATCAAGATGGTGAGTTAGCTCTTGCAAGCTGCATTTATAAATTAATGTTTAATAAAGAAAAATTAGAAAAATTTATTCTTAGCGATAATGATATAGATGTTAATAGCTCAGTTTTTCTGCATTTTAAAGTCACAGTTTTAATAGAGGGAACTTCATTAAATGATTTACTAGATAAAATTACTTCTTTAGACTATCATGACTGGTACTTAAATATGTGGCACTATGACAAAAATATTAATTATCAAAAACGTATGGAAATTACCAAAAAGATTGCCTTGGCTTTAAAAAATGAAGGAAACATTAAAAATCCCAAACTTCAATTACAGTGGTTTACCTTTTCTGGAATTTGGTATTTAGGGATTTTAGAAAGAAATCCTTACACTTATAAATTAAGAATTGCCAAACCCTATCAATATTCAAATGCTCTATCTGTGCGCTTAGCCCATCAAATAATTCAATTGACTACTTATCTACCCAATAATTCGATTATTGATCCTTGTTGTGGTATTGGAACTGTTGTTATTGAAGGTTTAATAGCTAAAAAGAATATTGTTGGCTGTGAGATTAACGAGCAAATAAAAAATAATGCATTGCGTAATCTACAACACTTCAATTTACCAAACAGAATTTTTTGTCAGGATATGTTAGAAATTAATGAATTGTTTGATATCGCTATAATCGATATTCCTTATGGCTTATATAATACTTTTGAGAAACAACAGCAACTAGCTTTATTAACTAAAGCAATAACAATTTGTCGCTATTTGATTTTAATAAGTATCAGTGATTTTGATGACTACTTAATACAACATAATGCTAGTATTTTTATTAAAACTAGTACAACTAAGGCAAAATTCACCAGACAAATAACTATTTTTCAAACACCGCAAATAAATCATAAGGATTAACTTTGGTGATAGTCACAAAATAATAAGCACCGATATTTAATTTCTCCTTACTTTCGATATAAACTTTTCCGTCAACTCCATCAGGAGCTTGATAAATCGAGCGCCCATAGTAAAGGCCATTTTCAAAACCTTCTATTAAAACTTCTAAGCTACTATCTATTAATTCATTATTGCGCTCTTGAGCGTATTGTTGTTGTGCTAATAACAATTTACTAAAGCGCTCTTGTGCAATTTGAGGATCAACTTTTTCTCTTGAGTAGGCTGGTGTATCATCCTCTGCTGAGTAAATAAAAGCTCCTAATTTATGAAATTTAATTTTAGCTATTAATTGAAGTAATTTCTGAAAATCATCTTCAGTTTCACCAGGATGTCCAACCATCATTGTCGTCCTTAAAACGTATGGTTTATTGAGAGATTCTATCTTTTCTATTTTCTTTTCAAAATCTTCAATACTTCCTCTTCTATGCATTAGTTTTAACATATTATTTGAACCATGCTGCAGCGGTAAGTCAAAATATAGAATGACTTTCTCTAATTCATTCATAGTTACTATTAATTCATCACTTAATAAATCAGGATACATATATAAAATTCTAATCCATTTTAAACTAGTGATCTTATTTAATTCCCTTAACAATTCAATAAGTTTAGACTCACCATATAAATCCATACCATATCTAGTGGAATCTTGGGCAATTAACACTAATTCACTTACCCCTTTATTGGCTAAATCTTTAGCCTCAGTCACCAGTTTTTCAAGTGGTTCTGAAACAAAACCTTTTCTAATAATCGGAATAGCACAATAAGCACACCTATTATCACAACCCTCAGCAATTTTTAAATAAGCCGACCAAGATGTATTGGTAATAATGCGATCAGCGCCATACTCATTATCATAATTTAAATTTATCTCGGAGTTAAGAATGTCTTTAAGTTTAGGATATTCCTTTATAGTAATAAATCTATCAACTTCGGGAAGCGATTTTTTTAAATCCTCAACATAGCGTTGAGCTAAACAACCTAAAACAAAAACTTTTTTACACTTACCAATTTTTTTGTATTCAGCTAATTCTAAAATTGTATCAATACTCTCTTTTTTAGCTGATTCAATAAAACCACAAGTATTGACAAATAACATTTCTGCTTCGCTAAAATCATTAGTTACTTCAGCCTTACTCATTAATAGTCCTAATATTCTCTCACTGTCTACTAAATTTTTACTACATCCTAAAGATACAAACCCTATTTTCATAATTATAACCTCTAATTTATTTTAGCACATTTCAGCTATAAAAAAACAACACTTAGTGTTGTAATTTTTATCATGGTGGCTCCAGCCGGAATTGAACCAGCGACACAAGGATTTTCAGTCCTCTGCTCTACCGACTGAGCTATGGAGCCACATCCACACTATAATAGCGCATATATTATTATATCAAATAAACAATAAACAGCAACTTTTATTTTTATTTATTAGATTTCAAAGTAGGTGCAGATAGTTGTGAGCTAATTTGACAACAACATACATATTATCAAGTTATCTTTATGAAGAAATAACTATAATAAAAGAGGATAATTTATGTATTATCATTTAAATGATAGAGATAGAGTTATTACTCATTATAATATAGATAATCAGCTAAGCTATATTGTCAAGTTTTTAGCAAATAAGTGTAATACTTCTGTCTTTACTATTTATAGAGAAATTAAAAGAAATTCGATTGCTCAAGTTTCTAAATTAGAAAAATTTATGAAATGTAATAAACCGCCAATTTATCCCAAAATTCTAAAGTTCCATTATTATTGTAACTGCTATTCTAAACTATGCGGTAAAGGTTCTACTACTCAATATTTTACAATGAAAATAGAGCTCATAATCTTTATACTAAAAGATTAGTTAAATCTCGTATCAGCATTGATATGAATAAAGATGAATTCTATACTTTCAACAAAATAATTAAAATTGTATCGATGATAATAGATCTATCTATCATATAGTTCATGATAATCACTTTATTAATGTTCTATTTCTGCTATCTATCACTATATTAATAATAGCTTATTAGTTACTAAATGTATGGTTTGACCTTAAGTTGTTACTTATAAGAAAGATAAGAAGAGAATTGATTAGGTTGAATATAACTAAAACTCTAATATTGATAAATCTAACCATTTTAACTTATTGCTCTTTCCAGTTTGTTCTCTCTATTTCCGTAGTAGAATCAATACGTAAAACACTATCAAATTTAGCCAAAGTTTGCATAATTTCATTAGTTGCCAATTCGGTTTTTCTATGGACAATTTCATAGACAATAGTTGTAACTGTATAATCATCTACTTTATAATATTCTAAAATGGTATACTTACCATTTAAGACAACATTTTCTTTCATGAATTTATCAATATTTCGGAAATTTTCATCAAAGTTTTTAATTGAACAAATAATATTTTTAGTCGAAGTTCGTTTGGTAAAATCTATTTTATTACCAAAGAATAAAATAAAAGTAATAAACAGAGTTACAATAATACCAAGCCAAACAGCACCACTGGCAATGGTAATACCTAAAATACCTACTAACCATAAACTAGCCGCAGTAGTTAATCCTCTGATAGTTAAGCCACTTTTTATAATAGTTCCAGCTCCTAAGAAACCTAAACCACTAATTACTTGGGCGGACATTCTAAATGGATCAAAGGTAGCTTGATTAAAATAAAAATATAGCATTGGAGCGATAAAAGATAAGCCCGATCCTAGCCCAACTAAGATATGAGTTTTTAAACCTGCAAAATGATTTCGCATACCTCTGTTAATACCAATCGCTGCACTACACAAAATAATCAATACTATTCTAATAAAAACATCTAGATAAATATGATCAAAAAACATTCGTTACCTCCAATAAGTAATTTATATATTATATAAATTAATAATATTTGTCAATGTGAGAAAGCTATAATAAATCAAAAAAACAAGCACTTGTGAGTGCTTGTGTCTTTGATTGGTTGCGGGAGAAGGATTTGAACCAACGACCTTCGGGTTATGAGCCCGACGAGCTACCAGACTGCTCCATCCCGCGATATATAATTTAATTCTAATGGCGGAGGAACTGGGATTCGAACCCAGGCGCCGCGTTAACGACCTACCGGTTTTCAAGACCGGACCCTTCAACCACTTGGGTAGTCCTCCATTAAATATAATTGGTGGACCCTGTAGGACTCGAACCTACGACCAACCGGTTATGAGCCGGTAGCTCTGACCAACTGAGCTAAGGGTCCAAATTTAGCTCTAATAAAGAATGGTAGCGAGAGTGGGACTTGAACCCACGACCTCCCGGGTATGAACCGAGCGCTCTAGCCAACTAAGCTACCTCGCCATAAATAAATGGTCGGGATGACAGGATTTGAACCTGCGACCCCTTGATCCCAAATCAAGTGCACTACCAAGCTGTGCTACATCCCGATTTATTACAATTCTTTAAGAAATTAAATGGCGCGCCCAGTAGGACTTGAACCCGCAACCTTTTGATCCGTAGTCAAACGCTCTATCCAATTGAGCTATGGGCGCACAGTAACTAGAACGATAACCCTACTAGCTA
>JBKDZL010000002.1:0-2131 GCA_047971145.1 Erysipelotrichaceae bacterium | reverse complement strand
CAGCAATTACTTGATAAGAAGTCCCCTTATAATATTCATTTTGAATAATCTGTCTTTCAGTAAAAGTAAATTGATTATATGTGACTTTAGTTTCTGTGTTAAAATTAGATCGGTTCATAATTATTTATACCTTTTCATTAGTTTCGTCACTAATAGGATATCAATTATGTGCCTTTTTTATGTCAAATTTTAAATTGGCATATCTAAGGGCAATCGTTCGACTTGATATTGCAACATAGGTTTAATAAAAACACCTTAAAATGGTGGTATAATATAATTAAAGTAGCAGGGGTGAAAATATGAAGAGTATAAGAGAAATAGCAAGGCTATCTGAAGTTTCAACGGCTACAGTTTCTAGGTACATGAATAAGTCAGGTTATGTTTCAAAGCAAACTGCTAGCAAAATAGAAGAAGTATTAACTACAAATGAGTATCATCCTAATAAGCTTACAACAGCAATTATAAATGGTAGAAGTAATGATATCGCTTTAATCGTTCAGAATATTATGAATCCATTTTTCGCTCAATTAGTTGACGAAATTGAAAGTCTAATGGAAAATACAGATTATAATTTGATTATTTGCAATTGTAATGGTAGTAGTAAAAAAGAGAAACAGCATTATAAAAATTTACTTGAAAAACGGATAGCTGGACTCCTAGTTATTAATACTAATGATGAGAATATCTATAAGAACAAAGCAATACCAGTAATTGGGATTGAAAAAAGAGTATTAAATTGGCCCAAAGTGTCAATCAGTAATGAAGAAGCATTAAAACAAATATTTGATAACGTTAAAATTGCTGATTCTCATGTGCTTATGATTAAAGGTCAAGAAAGTAGTTACAGCTCAAATCTAAGAGCGAAATATTTCAAAGAATTTGCTAATGATCATAATTGTACATATGAGGTTGAGATGATTACTGATGATCTTGAAATGATTAAAGAAGCTTTAGGAATAAATTATTCTAAATATGATACTGTTTTCTGTTGGACTGATATAGTTGCACATAAGGTCTATAGTGAAATTATTGCACAAGGACTTTCAATACCTCAAGATATTCAACTAGTTGGTTTTGACGGTTTAACGATAAATAATATCTTTAGCTATAATCTCACTACTGTTGATCAACAAATTCGTAATTTGGGCAATGTTGCCTTGTGTAATTTAATCGACTCAATCAACTCTAAAAAAATTGACGATGTATACTTACAGTGCAAATTTAAAAAAGGAAATACAACACGATAAAATATAATAGTAAAGAAGGGCGCGTAGAAAAACTCCCAGTAAAACAAGGAACTGAGAAAATTAATTCTCCAGTTCCTTTTTCAATTTGTTGCATAATAGATACAATTCTATTGTTTTACTAGAGTTATAATTTAAGTATAGAAAAGGTAGCCTATGGCCAATATGCAAAGAAAAAAATATCAGAGCAAACCAGTTTGGGTTTAACATGGGACTTAATTGATCATATACCAAAAGTTCTATTAAAACTACATAATGCTTTAAAGTGTCTTTCGACGCCTATCAATGACAGGTTTATAAAAGTCAAAGATATTGTTCAAAGAGAACTTTTAAGTAGTTATGGCAGTTATAGAGCAGCAGACACTGATGTCTTATTTATGAGAATTAAGGTGACTTTTACAGGTGGAAGCGGATTTTATCTAGCGTACAATGTTCAAATGGTTACTAGTTAAACGTATATTAGCTACTAATAATGATGGTGAAACACGATTGCTTCCATTTGAAATTGAATTGCTGCGTGCATTAATGTCCTAGACAAAACTAAACTACTATTAGTTGATCCTGGATATGGTTCACTAGAAGGTTATGCTTACCTAGATGAACAAGGTATAAACTTTTAAATCCCACATATCAAATGGCAGCCAAGGATCATGTTCTCCATGGCATCGGCCTTGTAGAACAATTAAAGAAGTTAATAGATAAAGAAACGAACTCCGTGAAAGTAAAAAACATGATTATTGTAAAAAACCAACCTAAAAATTTATAGGCTGGATTTTCTTCTTATTTAGAGCGTTTGCGATGCCCCTTTTGTAGGTTATCGGTGAATTCTAGTCTATCAAAAGATTAGTTAAAGACTTAATAGTAGGATTAAAATTAAGCTCTAATAC
>JBKDZL010000001.1:0-59186 GCA_047971145.1 Erysipelotrichaceae bacterium | reverse complement strand
AACATGCAGTAATATAACGGTTTATTGAATTAAATAGAAAGTGTAATCAAGTATCATTCAAAGTCAGTTGTGCAATAAATGTGCAATGCATTATGTAATTTCAATAGTACTCAATTGAGGAGGCAATCATTTTGATTGCTTCTTTTTCTAATTATTAACTTAGTTCTTCCTTTTGACGAACAACTCATTATGGAAACAACCATACTATATTTGATTACATGTTATTGTAGAGAATTTTGAAAAATTTTTTCTGCGAACTTTCTCATCATAGGCACTCCTTCTGGATGGTCAGAGTGAATGTTAATGTGTTTTGGATGAATATCATTTTCCATCAGATAAACTAAAACATCATAACCTGTTTTCTCTGTTCCTAAACTATAATCCAAACTCACAAATTCCAAGATATTGCGAACTGCACTAAGAATTTCAATACAAGAATCATAGTCTCTTACCACTATATAACCTAAACTATCATCAATGGTACGAATATCATCTAAAAAGACTTTCATTTTTCCTCCTTCGTTATTAAATCGGCGATAACAGTAATAGATTATCACTCTTAAATTAACTATTAAGATTCTTAGATTAAGCAGATTATTGTTTTTGATGAGACGGCATCCTGCATTCTCACTCTTCAATATATTTTTTAATTTCTAAAGCAATTATTCTTGAAAGTTCTACTGGAACGGCATTACCTATCATTTTGTACCCAGTATCTACTTTATCGTAAATAAATTCAAATTCATCAGGAAACCCTTGTACTCGGGCCGCCTCACGAATAGTTAAACGTCTATATAAGTCTTCTTTACCTACTTCAAATCTACACAAATTCTTTTCAACTTTTTCCATTTTAGGAGCTTGTGGATGTAACTGACTTTGTCTACCTGATGCCTGAACAGTATAAGCTTGTTCATCCCAATTTCTCACTCTATTTCGACTCATAAAAATGGTTGAGTAAGAACCAACAAAATATTCATGATTGGGATATTTCAATGCCTCTTTTGAATTAGGTTTATTTTTATCTAATGCTGGTATAGCTGTATCTTTTAAATCCCAAATTATATCTCTAAATGTTAATTTGTCTTCACTAAGTGGTGTTGACGGTTCTGGAAATTTAAAATCGATATTTAAATCTTTCCTAAACCCAATATAAAACACCCTTTTTCTATCTTGTGCAACTCCATAGTCTGCAGAATTGACTAGATTGATTGTTACATCATAACCACATTCATCAAACATATTAATTAAATTTTCAACAGCTTCATTATGCCTATTTGATAACATACCTGATACATTTTCTGCTAAAAAAAACATGGGTTGTTTTGTTTTTAAAATTCTAATGTAATCGAAAAAAAGTTGCCCACGAGGGTCATCAATACCTTTTAAACTTCCTGCTTCTGACCAACTTTGGCAGGGTGGACCACCAATAATTCCTACAACATCATCAGGAAAATCTTCATCTTTAATTTTGCGAATATCTCCCTTGATTAATTTTGTAATTGTATGGTTCTTTTCAAATGTTTCCCAAATTGTCTTATCAAATTCGTTTGCTGTTGATATTTCAAACCCAGCTTTTTTAAAGCCTAGATCCAAACCTCCAGCTCCTGAAAATAGCGAAATTAATTTCATCGTCATATTTTAGTCACTCATTTCGTATATACAATTAATTTTGCGTTTTTTAACTGAGATGGATTATCAGGATTTTTAATTTTGACATCCTTTATTCTCAACTTTTCATTAATTTCTTCTAGCATCATTAATTCACTAATATTATTAAAACTATTCCATTTATCCTCATTTATAATACACATAAATTCAAATTCACTATTGAATTCTCTTTTATAGATATAATCAAATACACTCCATGGATTTTCAATTCCCCACATCCCTCGTACTCTTAAATATGTGATTCCTAATGGGTCAACCTTATTGACTCGACCTAATTCTTTCGTTTCTGAAAACTCGACATTTGGAATACTTTCAACACCATTCTTAATCGTCGTCTTAATTCTTCTATATGTGGAGTCTTCAGCTGCATAATCACTTCCGTAAACAAAACATAAACTCTTGAGATTATTTCCAGAGATAACTCCCACCGAATAAATTAGGTCTTTCTCTTCCCAATCTTCAGAAATTCGGCATGCTTGACTAATCATCGGACTATCTTTGTGCACAGTTTGTTTTGGATAACTACTATTTAACGCAAGAGCTGAGTTATTGTTTTCGATTTTCTTGATTTCAATAGCATCTCCTCCCCTTAACATAGCATCAGGGGGATTATTGTTATTACCAGTGTAAGAAAAAACTCTCTGTATTTTTTCCAATCTTTCTTCTACATTTGAATTAAATGTATTTGTAAATAAATCCTTTACATACTCTTCCAATGCATCTCCCATACTATTAGCCCTATTCCTACTATAATAGTATTCTTTCAATTCTGTAATTGGATTATTAACGAGATTTATTATTGCGTTTATTATATTCATGTCAAGCTCCTTTCCATCAGCATAATATTTTTAATTATACTATATTTTCAATTGTATTTAATTTTCTTGACTTCATTTTTAACATTCAATTAAATCGATTTATCGCTTCCATTATCATCTTCTATATTTTCCAAAGCAAACTTACAAGCTTCTATCACAAAATGAGAAAATGAAACCTCATTACCTTCAATTGCTTTTTCTATTTCTTCGATTAATGGAACTGGAAATCTAATTGTTTTATTTTCAGTTTCTTTACGTTGTGGGTTTAGTTTAAAAGCCATTATCTCCACCTCCTATTATACTATCGTATTGCAAAAAACACAATAAAGAAGCATTGCATTTTGTATTGCTTAATGTATTGCTTAAAATTATAAAAAATAGTAAAATAGGACTAAGGAGGATGGATATGAATCAAACTACATTACGTTAAGAAGATTTAAATTTTTACAAGAAAGTCATTGCAGACTTTGATTTAACTAATAAGGAATCAAGCGGCGAATCAGTTTTTCCTAATCATGCATTAATGAATAACAAAAAAATGCAGTATAACATAGCGATGGTAGAGAAAGAACTAGCAAAGAGCATTACATATTTAAATATATTAGCTAGAAATTTAGAAGTTAATTTAATAATTGATTCGGTAAAAAATGAGCAGATTATATTTGCAGTTAAATCATCACGCTATAAATATGTAAAAGAAAATTTTGCAAGATATACATCATCATTTAAACAATTAGGCGAGTTGGGTATTGAAGATGAAATTATTTCAAACTTAAGAGATACTTTTTTTGTTGCAATAGGAAATCGTAGCATTATGCAACAATATGCGTTTCTTAAGCCTATTTACAATACTGATGTTTTAGACTTTGAATATGGATATGCAAACGACTACATATTACTTGATGTAAATGATTTTCAAATTAAGGAGGAAATATAGTGACCAAAGTTGAATGTATCGAATTAATAAAGGATTTTATTCAAGAAGAACTCAATGGAGATATTGATAGGCTAGCAAACTTCGATTTAAAAAATATCAGAAAGAATATTAAATTTGGTGGAAGCGATCCAGATAATACAAAAATCATGAATGCAATTTACATTATTGTTTGGGGAGATAAAATCAAAGACTTAAAATTTGATGAGTTATCATCAACTGGAATTTATAGAGGTGATACTATAAATTCATTCCGAACATTATTTGGTAAACCTATAAGAGAAAATGATGAAATAACTGGTTTCATTGGTATTCGCAAACATACTGACAACAAAGAAATTTTAAATATTGCTAAGGATTTTTACTACAAATATCATACAATCGGAAATATGCTTCCACTTGTCAACAAACATTCTAGTCATTATTCTTTAAATCAATATAAAGGGATTAATGGTTGGCACGACTATTTTGATTTGTTCTTGATTGATTTAGAATTGTGCTATCAAGGAAACTTAAAGGCTAATAGCAGAAAAGAGCTCAATAACTATATTGTTGAAAACAGTAATTTTTTCAGTAATTATCAAGGTATTCTAGGTTATAAAAGTTTGATTGAAGATTTCTATTTACAACCTTATGTGGATGCTGTAAGTGGTCATTCCAAAAATGTATTTGCACCTAATTATTATCACTATAAAAAGAAGAAGCTAACAGAAGATGAATATATTAGTTGTGCAAAAAATTACATTTCAAAATCGCTTGAAATCATATCATATCGGAGTTTAAAGATGATTGAAAAGTTGAAAAGATATATATAACATTTTTTAGATTAAGAAGCCAACTTCAAGGCTTCTTTTTTTGTGCTTGTATTGAAATTAAAATGAAACAAAAAACTCATCTAGTATTAGTCTAAATCATAGCTTCTCAAGTAAGTCAATATTGTATCAGATTCCGACTCAGCAGTTGAACTTTTTATCCCTCGTACACTTAAACATTTATCTGCAATAAAAGTTGCATTTTCATCTAACTTAGTTAGAACCGATTTATACTCGTCAAAAATTTTCTTTCTCCCAGCATTATACACATCCATATCTATGTAACTACTCTGCATCAATATAGTTTCGTAATATCGAAGTTCATCAAGATAATTTGCAAACTCTTTATTTATTAATAATACTGGGACGAGTCCTTCATTAGTCATTTCTTTTCCTATTGAGATAACTTTTCTAAGTGCTAACATAACTTGTTCCATAGTATCATTCTTCATTTTATCATCAACACAAAACATCCAATCTAAAGACACTTTATATTTATCACAAATATCAATAGCTAATTCAATTGGCAATCTTCTATTTGATTTTTCATAGTTTTTCAATGAATCTTCTGAAATATGGAATTTTTTACTAAACTTCTCTCTGGATATTCCTTTTTCCTCTCTTAATACTTGCAAATTATTTTTTGCATGCTTGCCACTTCCCATAATATATCATTCCTTTCTATAAAACTATCATACTATAAAGCAGGTACATTCTGTACCCTTTTAGCGACAAAATGCACCACTTGAAAACAATTAAGCATCTATCTCAACTATTCATCTTTAGGTATCATAATAGTAGTTAGCTAACTACAAAAAATAAAAGGAGGTATTATCATGAGAAATATGGTAATCAATTTAGAAGCATTTACAAACTATGAGGAATTCGAACTATTAGACGTTTCACGTCGAAAGCAATTTAAGGATGGAGAGGCAACTGATATTTTTGATACAGTGTATCAGACCCTAATCAACTATGAACCCATTGATATCAGAATTAGTGATGATGGAGCAATAGCAGAACAAGTTGACCTTGTTAGAGCACGCCGGCAATCTGGAGAACCCTTACTGATTTCTTTCGAGAATTGTCTAATTACAGTTTCACCAAAGTCACAATATGAGTTAGCAGTTCGTGGTGCTGCACAAAAGGCAACGTTATCTGAATCAGATTAATCTTACACCAAGAGGTGAAGCAACAAGCCGTTAAGGCGTAGTGCGAAACCTCTTCCCCGTAAGGGGATTGCTAAAGTCAGTATTACCTTTAGCAACTTCTGTGACATGTGACAAAGTGTAAGTCGTAATCATTAGAGATTTATGATGTAGCACTTGTAACAATTAAGGCAGGTGATGAAATGAAACAAGATAGCAGGAGTCGCAAGTGGCAAATAACTATTAACAACCCACATGACCATAAGTTTAATCATGATGCCATCATTGATACAATTCAAGAATTCAAAAATGTTCTTTATTATTGCTTGGCTGATGAAGTAGGCGAAAATGGAACATACCACACACATATTTATATCGTGGCAAATAATGCAATCAGATTTTCAACTATGAAAAACAAATTTTCTACAGCACATTTTGAAATCGCTAGAGGTACAAGTTCAGATAATCGAGACTATATTTTTAAATTAGGAAAATGGAAAAGCCATAAAAAGAATGAAACTAATTTATCTGATACTCACAAAGAATGGGGAGAAATCCCGATAGAGCGACAAGGTTCAAGAAATGATTTAGCTGACTTATATGACATGATAAAACAAGGTATGGACAATTTTGAAATACTAGAATCAACTCCTGAACAATTAATGAATATTGATAGGATTGAACGTGCACGACAAGTAGTACGAGAAAATCAATATCGCAACCAATTCAGAGAGTTAACCGTAACTTATATATCAGGTAGTACAGAAACAGGCAAAACAAGACACGTGATGGAACATCACGGATATAACAATGTCTATCGTGTTACCGATTATAAGCACCCCTTTGATGGTTATCAAGGGCAACCTGTAATCTGTTTTGAAGAGTTCAGAAGTAGTTTACCAATTGCAAGTATGTTGAACTACTTAGATGGCTACCCATTAGAGCTCCCTTGCAGATACAATAATAAAATTGCGTGCTATAACACTGTTTATATCATTAGTAATATTGTTTTAACTGAACAGTATACTTACGAACAGCATGCAGAAAATGAAACATGGAATGCACTTCTGAGACGCATTCAAAATATCATTACATTTTAACATACACATTGAAAGGACGTTGAAAAAATGAACAACAATATCAAAATATTATTTTACAGAATTAAAAACGGATTTAGGAATACAATTCTTACACCTTGGAAATATCCCTACCTATTTATTCATTTAGGGATTTCTATCTATTGCATCAATCAAATTACAAATTTAAATTTTGGAGAAAGTACACTCCAAGTCTTAGCAAGATGCTTTATCATCATAATTTCTGTGATGATTTGTACGTTAACATTTATTGGCTTACTCATTAAAGTAGGAACACCTTTTGGAGCAAAAAAGCTTCAACTAAACCTATATAGAATTGGTCTTAAAAATCATGTTGGTGAAGTTCCTACTTTGATTGAAAAGGAAAAAATCAAGCACAAGAAAAGCACATACTCATATAGTTTCTTAAACAACGGTATTTCATTGGAAGATTTTGAAGCAAAGAAAGCAAGAATTGAGGCAATACTTAACATCAAAATTATTGAAATAAAATTGATAAATGGTCAAAACAAAACAATGATTAATGCAATTGCTAATAATAAAGATTCTATTGATACTATTTATTGGAAATCCAAATATACACTAACAGATGATTTCTTACTAGTTCTTGGAGAAAGTCTAACAGAGCAATTAGTATTAGATTTATCAGTAGTCCCTCATATCTTAATAGGAGGAGCGAGTGGCTCTGGTAAATCCGTTTTACTAAAACTGATAATTAAGCAATGTATTATTAAAAATGCCCAAGTATTACTTGCTGACTTTAAGGGTGGTGTTGACTTTCCAAAATCATGGAATAATCAAATTGATCTGATTCTAACTTTAGACGAATTAATTCTAACTTTGGAAAATATCAATATCGCTCTTGAAAGTCGAAAAACACAATTCTATGAAAACGACTGTTCAAATATAAAAGAATTCAATTTAAAGGGAAATGACATGAAACGTATTATATTTGCCTGTGATGAAATTGCCGAAGTACTCGATAAAACTGGAGCTACAAAAGAACAAAAAGAACGAATCGCTATCGTTGAAAACTACCTATCAATCATTGCTCGTCAAGGA
The DNA here is from genome assembly GCA_047971145.1 of Erysipelotrichaceae bacterium. Taxonomy (GTDB): domain Bacteria; phylum Bacillota_I; class Bacilli_A; order Erysipelotrichales; family Erysipelotrichaceae; genus JBKDZL01. Next base: position 51,647 of record JBKDZL010000001.1, on the reverse strand, counting down.
AGAGCATTTGGAATTCATTTGTTACTAGCAACTCAAAGACCTGATGCAAACATTCTCAGTGGTCAAATTAAAAATAATATTAATTGTCGAATCTGCGGACGAGCAGATAGCGTCCTATCTTCAATCATATTAGATGATACATCAGCAAGTAAAATGATACCCAAAGACTCACAAGGACTCTTTATTAATCAAGACAAACAAGTCTTCCAAGGGTATTGGATTAATGATAATGAACTCTAATTTTTGAAACACCATTTAATTTGATATAATCATAGGTGAGTACACAATTCTTATCTATGATTATATCTGAAAGGAGGAAATATGCTTACTATTACAAAGCAAGATATCATAGATTTAGGATATGGAAGTTCTTTTGCATCAAACATTATCAGAGAATCAAAACTTATTATGGTTGATAGAGGCTATCCCTTTTATCAATCACGAAAAGTAAATAGAGTTCCTGTTGGTGTTGTAGAAGAAATTCTTGGAATTACTTTGTCTGATAAAACACTTGATTATATGAAAAAATAATGAGGTGATAACATGGCAAATGAACCAATAAAAAAAGCAAAAAACGGAGCATACTATTTCAGAGTTCATCTAGGATTTGATGAAAAAGGAAAAAGAATTCAAATATACAAGAGTGGATTTGCAACCATAAAAGAAGCTAGAGAAAAATACTATGAGTTATTATTTCAAAAGGAAGAATATTTAGTCTCAAAAAAAGAAGTCATACTCTTTAAAGAATACACTGAAAAAATCTTCTTACCATGGTATAAAACTCAAGTAAAAAAACAAACCTATGAAAATAGAATTTCAATTATAGAAGCACATTTCAAACACTTCTATACAATGAGCATTGATGATATCGAACCTATTCATGTACAAAAATGGCAATTATCTTTAATGAACGATTTAAAACCATCTTATGTACGTTCCATTCAAGGACTATTCTCACTAGCTATGGATAGAGCTGTTGTATTAGGATTAGCTGAATTGAATCCATCTAAAGTCATTGGTAATGTGAAGAAACAAAAAGCTACAATTAATTTTTGGACACTTGATGAATTTACAAAAGTCCTTTCTGTAATCAACAGAAACGATTTCTACGAATATTTCCATTATATAAGTATCCATCTATTATTTATGACAGGAATGCGAATCGGTGAGGCAACTGCCCTATCTTGGAATGATATTGATTTTGATACTGGTATTCTTTCAATAACTAAGAATCTAATTTATAAGAATCAAAATGATTACAGATATGGTGATACCAAAACGAAAGCAAGTAATCGACATATTGTACTTGATACTGATACATTAGCTTTACTTAAAAATTGGAAAGATATTCAAACAAAAATAATTCCAAAAAGCAAATTTATATTAAGTTACAATAGCTATCCCACTCAAAAATATACTTTAGCACATGCAATAAAAAGATACTCGAAGCTCGCTAACGTACATTCAATCAGAATCCATGATTTAAGGCACTCTCACGCCTCCTTACTGATTCAGTTAGGAGAAAATCCATTGATTATTAGAGACCGACTAGGGCACGAGGAAATCGAAACTACGCTTGGAACATATGGGCATTTATACCCTAATACCAATTATGAGGTAGCAAACAAACTCAATGGATTAATCAATCATGTGCAATAAATGTGCAATGATAAAAAGAAAAAGAGCATAAACCCTTATAAACAAAGGACTTATTGCTCTTCTGCTCTTACTCCCACTCAATAGTGCCTGGTGGTTTAGATGTGATGTCATAAACTACTCTATTTATACCAGCTACCTCATTAACAATTCTTGTTGCTACCTTATCTAAAAACTCATAAGGTAGTCTTGTAAAGGTGGCAGTCATAAAATCTTGAGTATTTACCGATCTAATAGCACAAACATACTCATATGTTCTACCATCACCCATTACCCCTACTGTTTTACATGGTAATAAGGCAACATATGCTTGTGAACTTTGGTGATATAAGTTATTTTCTATTAATTCGCTAATAAAAATATCATCAGCCTCTTGTAGTATTTTTACTTTTTCTCTTGTTACCTCCTCAATCACTCTAATACCCAATCCAGGTCCGGGAAATGGGTGTCTATTAACTAATTCAAAAGGCATTCCTAGCTCAATCCCCACTTTTCTTACTTCATCCTTAAATAAGTCTTTAAGTGGCTCTAAGAGCTTGAAATTAAGCTTTTCAGGCAATCCACCAACATTATGATGTGATTTAATAGTTGCACCTGCACCCTTAGTAGAAGACTCTATCACATCAGGATAAATTGTCCCTTGCGCTAAATACTCTGCATCTTGTTGCTCAGCTTTAGCTTGCTCAAAAACTTGAACAAATAATTTACCAATAATCTTCCTTTTAGTTTCAGGATCTTTAACTCCTTTAAGGCCATCCAAAAACAAATTTTGGGCATTAACTCTTTGAATTCTCATCTGATAATGATTACCGTAAACTTCCATAACCTTATCACCCTCAGCTTTTCTTAATAAACCAGTATCCACAAAGATACAAGTTAAATTATCACCAATAGCTCTATGCACCAACATCGCAACTACTGAAGAATCAACACCACCTGATAAACCCAAAATAACTTTTTTATCTTTTACTTCAGCTTGAATCTCTTTTATTGTTTTCTCAATATAATTGTGCATAGTCCAAGTTCTTTTAGTTTCACATATATTAACAAAATTCTCAATCATCTTAGCACCATACTCACTATGAGTTACCTCAGGATGAAACTGAACATTATAAATATTTTTTTCTTGATTTACTGCCACTGCAATACAAGTATCAGTATAAGCCAGTTTTTCAAAACCCTCAGCCAACTTAGTCACATGATCACCATGACTCATCCAAACAATCGATTCTTCCTCTACACCTGCTAAAATATTAGAAGCTTTAATTGTAGTTAAAGTGCTCTTGCCATACTCTCTTTTATCACTAGACTCAATAACACCACCTAAGGCATATTGAGTAATTTGCATCCCATAACAAATACCCAAAATTGGCTTACCCAAATCAAAAATCTTCTTATCAATACTAGGAGCCCCTTGATCATAAACAGAATTAGGTCCACCCGATAAAATTATTCCTTTAACATCAGGATCAGCATAAACTTCAATTGGGGTATCAAAATCAACAATTTCACTATAAACACCAAATTCTCTTACTCTTCTTGCGATCAATTGATTAAATTGACTACCATAATTAACTACTAGTATTTTCTCCATACTGCCCTCTTTTCTTTCTAAATAGCTGATCAATTATATACAAATAAAACTGTACTCACTTAGAACAGTTTTATTTAACTCTATTATTTCTTATAATTAGGTGCTTCTTTAACATTTTCAACATCATGAGGATGAGATTCTTGCATACCACTGGCGGTGATTTTAACAAACTGAGCCCGCTCTTTTAAATGCTTTACAGATTTACAACCAGTATAACCCATGCCACTTCTTAAGCCACCCATCAATTGATGAATCACTTGTTCAATATCACCAGTATACTTAACTGAAGCCTCAATACCCTCTGGTACTAATTTCTTTAAATCTTTCTTGCCACCTTGGAAATATCTATCACTAGAACCTCTTTTCATTGCACTAAGTGATCCCATACCAACATAACTCTTATATTTCTCGCCATTAATATCAATAATTTCACCTGGAGACTCTGTAGTTCCAGCTAATAAACTACCCAACATGACACAATCACCACCAGCTGCTAGCGCCTTAGGGATATCACCAGACAATTTAATTCCACCATCAGCAATCACACCAATGCCATAGATTTTTGCAACATCATAAACATCATTAATTGCTGTAACTTGTGGTACACCAACACCAGCCACCACTCTAGTGGTACAAATTGATCCAGGACCCACACCTACTTTAATACAATTAGCACCGGCATAAATTAAATCAATAGCAGCTTGTGCCGTAACAACATTACCACCAACTATATCTAAATCTGGAAATTCTTTTCTGATTTTCTTAATACTCTCAAGTACTCCAACCGAGTGACCATGGGCGCTATCTACCGCAATAATATCAACGTTGGCCTCAACTAAAGCATGGACTCGATCTAAGATATTATCAGTAACACCAACACCAGCTCCAACTCTTAATCTATTATGAGCATCAACAGCAGCATTAGGATATTGCTTTAAATCAACATCGACAGACTTAACATATTTAACCATCTTAGCTTGATCCTCAATTGGCATATTCTTATGAATAAAACCCATCCCTCCAAGTAGCGCTAAATTAGTAGCCATTTTCTCTTCAGTTACAGTATCCATAGCCGCCGACACCACTGGAATATTCAAAGTTATTTTACTTGTCAGTGTTGTTTTTAAATCAACCAAAGCCGGTACTACCTTAGAATAAGCTGGCACTAATAATAAATCATCAAATGTATAACCATCTTTTATCACTTTATTTGACATCATATATCCCCCTTTGCAAAAAAACTCTATATTGCTATAGAGTCTTATTTTTACTCGTATCTATTTTTAATAAAAGCTAAACCTTCATCTGCAGTTGCATCACTTACATTATTATCATTATTTGTATCGCTTTCAAATGGATTATAGGAAGCTACATTTTCTTCAAAGCCTGTTGCAATAACTGTAACCACAACCGCATCACCTAATTCCTCATTAATAGCAATACCCATGTTGACCTCAACATCACTTCCAGCTTGTTCTCTAATGTAGTCAGCCGCTGCTTGAGCATCTTGAATCTTAATTGACTTACCACCTGTAACATTAATAATCGCTGCTTTAGCTCCATCAATTTTAACTTCTAACAATGGTGAATTAATTGCTCTATGAGCTGCCTCAACTGCTTTATTATCACCATCACTCATACCAATACCAATTAAAGCACCACCACTTGCAGTCATCACATTACGAACATCAGCAAAGTCTAAATTCATTAAAGCAGGCACAGAAATTAAATCAGTCACAGTTTGAATACCTTGCATTAAAACATTATCAGCTTCTTTAAAAGCATCCATCAAAGGAATATCCCCTATTTGCTCAGCCAATTTATTATTAGAAACAATAATTAATGAATCAACATATTCTTTTAAATCTTCAATACCACTTAAAGCCGTTCTCATACGCTTAGGCGACTCAAAATCAAAAGGTTTAGTTACAATAGCAACCGTTAGTGCCCCCGCCTCTTTAGCTAATCTAGCAAAGACAGGTGCAGCACCTGTTCCTGTGCCACCTCCCATACCAGAGGTAATAAAAACCATATCAGCTCCTGCGATTAACTCACGAATTTCATCCTCACTCTCAAGTGCAGCCTCTTTACCAACTTGAGGATCAGCACCAGCTCCTCTACCACCAGTGATTTCTTTACCTAATAATAACTTATTGGGAACAACAGAAGCATTTAATACTTGCAAATCTGTATTTGCAATAAAAAATTCAGCACCTTTCATATCTTCACTAACCATATGATTAACTGCATTACAACCAGCACCACCTAAGCCAAATACTTTAATTTTAGTTTCCGTTCCATACTTTACACTCATAATTCTCTCCTACCTTTCGAACCATTTCTTAATTTTACTTGTAATAATATTATCATTATCATCTAGAGTTTTTTCAATACTTTCTCTAAATGCTAAACGATCAATACAATCTAACTGTTTACTAAATAAATACTTCTGATCAAAATGAACATAAAAGGCTCCCAAAATCGATACTAGTGAGCTATCTCTTGCCCCAATAGTAGAGGGACTATAAAGTTTCAAATCACCCTTGATTTCATCTTTTAAGACTTCCTCAATTCCTTCGATATTCACAGCTCTACCGTATAAATAATACTTTATTTCACCCTTTTCAGCTATCATTTGGCATAATTGTGCAATCTCTTTGACCCACTTATAAATACCCTTATTAGCTAAAGAATTCAATTGTGCTACACTCACAGTCGAAGTATTCCCATCAACTTTATCATACCAACAAATTATATTATTATCCTTCTCTTTTAAAGAAAGATTATTTTCAATCAACTTTCGTGCTGATCTAATATCAATATCACCATGATTAATAATATCCCTTAGCCAACAATCATAACCAATATCAATAGTAGTAACAGTCAGCAATCTACCTCTAGAAACTAAAGCTAAAGCAGTAAAATGTTCATGTAAATCAATAGTAACAATATGCTTGTTAAAACTTTCATCAGATAAAGGCATTTCTTTCATAGCTGCAAAAGCATCTAAACAAATATCAGCAACTTGAACTCCAGCTGTTTCCACAATTTTAACAAATTGATGAGTTACCTCTTTGTTAGCATAATACAAATCAATATCACCCGTCAGCAAATCACCACTGACATTCAAAGGAGCTCCATCTTGTTTAACCTGATTGACATAAAAATTATTAATAGAAGTATTAATTAATTCTCTAGAAGTTTGATTTTCTAACCTATTAGCATCACTAATTAATTTGCGTATTTCCTTAGCACTCACAAGACGCTCAGAATTACTAATAGAAACAGTTATTCTTCTGCTTTTTTTCTCAACATCAAAACCAGGAATAAGTAAAATAACTTTAGAAATGTTAACTCCTAAAGCTTCAGAACTATCACTTATCACTTTTTTTACTGAATCTACTAAAGCACCAAAATTAACAACCCGATTATTTTCCAAGCCATAGGCATCATATCTACTAATTTTCAAAATATTTAATCTGGTATTTAAAAATTGTCCAGTAACTAAAGTTATTCCATCTTGACTTATTTCTAAAACACTAAGAATTTGATCAATTGACACTTCTACCTCCAATTATTCCTATTATATCAAACATTAATGTAAATGTCTTTTATTTTTTACATTCTCAGTTCTTTTTCTCTTATTTTTAAATAAGATTTCTTAGTATACATGATTCCATAAGCAAAAAGGAAAGCAAAAACACAGACTAATGCTAAGACAAAAATTATCGATTGATAATAAACATGCAACGCTTGTAATAAAACTGTGAAAGTATCATTTATATATAGAATTCTAGGAATTGGTATAAAGGCCATAAAAAACAACAAAACTGCTCCCACCATAAAAGTCTTACCTACTTGTAAAAAACCATTAAGACGATAACTACCAATAATATACAAAGCAAAAACCACAGCCATAAAAATTAACCAAAGTACCACAATACTAATAGCTCCACTTAGAGCATGCATATCTTGAAGATAATTTACCACAGTACTATTAGTTAAAGGATCATCATAACTAGCTAGTAAACTTGCCAGCATATTATTAACCAAAACTTCACTATTTTCAACATTCTGAAATTGCTCACTCAGAATATTATGCAGATTTTCCTTATAAAAATAATTATTCAAATTTGTATTAATACCATCAAGATAATAAACCAAATAACCAGCAATTTCATCTCGATACTCTGGTGTATCAAGAGCCTCATTGATAATTGAATCATCCAAATCATAATAATTCAAAACTGATTGACTATCATTAATTACCTCAGCAATAACTGCCTCGACATAATCGCTATCCTGTACTGCTTGATAAATTAAACCATCATTAAAATATGATAGTTTCATCGCAACAAAAATTCCGCCTAAAACTAAAAATACTACTAAACCAACATTAATAATATTAGTTCTTTTATCCATAATAAATCCAAGTCTTTTTTTCTTCATAATTACTTATCTAGTATAACATTAAATATAACAAAAAAGAAAGGATTAGCACTTTGGCTAATCCTTATCATTATAAACTAAAAGCAATTAATCTAATAAACCGTTATTAACTAAAAATTCACGGGCAACATCTTCAATAACTTTCCCCTCAACATCAACAGCATAAGTCATATCAATCATATTTTCATCACTTATACTATCATTCAATTTAGCCAGTACTTCCTCTAAATTAGGTGCGCTTTCAGCATACTTTTCAAACAAATCATTAGAAATCAATAATGAAGCATTATATTCCGGAAAATAAGACTTATCATCTTCTAAAATAAATAGATTAGCTTTTCTATTTAAACCATCAGTAGCATAAACCACTACTACATCAAATTGTCCTTGCTCAACTGCAGAATACTTTAAACCTAAATCTACACCCACATCCGAAGCAAAATTCAAACCATAGAACTCCGTAAAGGGTTTAAATTTCATACTACCCTCCTCAGTAAAGAATCCATGTTCAGCACCAAAATTTAGCTCACCAGCCACTGCTGCTAAATCAGAAATAGTTTCCAAGTTATACTTATCGGCAATATCTTGACGCACTGCCAAGGCATAAGTATTATTAATACCTATTTTCCCAAATAAGCTAACATTATACTCTTGAGTTGCGAGCTCATTAGCATAATCAAAAAGACTAGTACCCTCTGGAACATCAGCCTCATCCTTTTGTAAAAAAGTTGTTAATAATGTACCATCATAACTACTCATCAACAAAACATTTCCACTAATTAGCTCATTAAAGCTATTAACTTGAGTCATTTGATTCTCAATTTTTACTTCTAAATCAGTTTCAGCTTCTACTAACTGCTCTACCATGCTATAAATAATATTTGGCTCAGTAAAATCTCCACCATAAATTCTTAAGGTATTAGCATCATCACCACAACCAACAAGTCCAACTAACACCAGCAAAACCACCATACTTTTAAATATTTTTTTCATAATTTTCTCCTTTTAAGTTGTCTTTTTATTCAACTTACTTTCAATAAACCCTAAAATTAAATCCAAACCAATTGCCATAGCCATTAAAACCAAAGTACTTTGTAATATTAATTCCATATTACTTACTCTAATCGCATTCCTAATAACTTCTCCTAAGCCACCACCACCGACATAGGCTGCAAATACTGCAGTACCAATAGAAGTTATAATCGCAATTCTTAATCCAGTAAAAATCAAAGGAAAGGCAATTGGTAATTCAACTTTAATTAACCTTTGAAAAGCACTCATACCCATCCCTTTAGCCGCATCTTTAACACCCTCATTTACACTAGCTAACCCTAAATAAGTATTATTTACCACCGGTAATAAAGAATACAATACTAAACCAGTTACAACAGTCGGCTTACCTGCTCCTAAAAAAATCATAATAATACCTAAAAGAGCTAAAGCAGGCACAGTTTGGAAAATATCCACGATTTTTAAAATAACTTTTTTAGTTTTAGGATAAAAATAAATTAATATTCCTAAAGGCACTCCGACCAATACAGTAAATACTAGGGCAATAAAAACAATAAACATGTGATCCAAAACCATATTGAAATTCATTTATCTTACCCCCTTAACTTCACACTTTTTAATTAATTTATCAATAAGCCATCCTAAAAATAAAGCTAGTAGTGCCGATGGTATAGCACCACCTAAAATAATGATTTGTCTATTACTCTCAATACCCATATAAATCAAATCACCCAGTCCACCCTGACCAATCATCGCAGCCAAAACTGCCCAAGAGACTGTATAGATAGTAGCCATTTTCAAACCAGTTAAAATTGCTGGTAGAGCTAGGGGTAATTCAACCTTAATTAAAATTTGTAATTCTGACATACCACAACCTTTTGCTGCTTCCTTATACTTGTATGGCACTTCTTGAATACCCACAAAAGTATTTTTTAAAATTGGGAAAATAGCATAAGTAGTTAAGGCAATTACTACTGTTAAAGGCTGCATACCTAAGTAAATAAATAAAACTCCCATAAAAACAATACCAGGTATGGTTTGTAATGTTGATAAAAAAACCACTATTACTTTAGCTGCCTTTTGAAATCTCGATAAAATAATACCCAAAACCAGCGCAACAACAAAGGCGATACTCACAGAGACTAACACATACATTAAATGTTGTAGGGTGGCAGTTAATAATTTATCGCCATAATTCTCAAAAAAACTAACAATATTACTCATTATTCTTCACTCCACATAGCTTTAGCTAAAGCTTTAACCATCGTAGTTTTTGTAACAATACCCGCAACTTTGTTATCTTCTAAAACTATGACATAGCTTCTGCCAGAGTGCAATAACTTATCAAAACATAGTTTAGCTTCATCCTCAATACTTGCACAATAAACATCATCATCTAAATATTTTTCAATAGTTTCACTAGGCTTTACTCCATTAGCTAATAATTTATCAATATCCACTACACCAATAAATCTATTATCACCAGTAGTTACTACTAAAGAATCAATATTGTTGGTATCCATAGCTCTAATTGCCTCATTGACAAGAGTATCTCGACCTGTTGTAAAGACTGATTTTCTTAAAACATCTTTAACATACAATTCATTAGATACCACATTCTCAATGCGTGAGCCCATAAATTCTTTAATCATTTCCGTAGCTGGATTTTTTAAAATTTCATCAGGTGTCGCAATTTGAGCTATTTCACCCTCTTCCATGAAGATTATTTTATCTGCCAATTTTAAAGCTTCATCCATATCATGAGTTACAAAAATAACTGTCTTATTTAGCTTTCTTTGAATTCTCTTCATTTCTTTTTGTAAGCTAGTTCTAGTCATCGGATCTAGTGCACCAAAGGGCTCATCCATCAAAATAATATCTGGCTGTCCTGCCAATGCTCTTAAAACTCCGATTCGCTGTTGTTGGCCCCCTGACATTTCATGAGGGTACTTTTTGGCATAAATATCATACTCCATATCTACAAGTTCCAACAAATCTCTAACGATAGTTCGACATTTTTCCTTGTCAAATTTAAGCAATCTTGGAACCACTAAGATATTATCTTCCACACTCATATGAGGAAATAATCCTATTTGTTGAATAACATAGCCAATTCCTCGACGCAATTTCACCTTATCTACCTTACTAGTATCTCGGCCATCAACAAAAATCTGACCACCATCAGGCTCAATCAAGCGGTTAATCGATTTTAAGGTAGTAGTTTTACCACAACCTGAAGGACCTATCAAAACCACAAATTCACCCTCATTTATTTCAAAGTTTATTCCTTTTAGAATTTGTCTTTTTCCATATTTTTTAATTACATTTTTAAATTCTATCACTCACACTACCTCCCTTTTCTTCACATATAAAAAACAATTTTATCATCACATAAAAAAAATATACAATACTCTTAGCATGAATTTCTTAAATGAATTAACCATATTATACCAAAAATAACAATAAAAATCAAAACCAGCATAGTTCTGCTGGTGTGATTGTTATGTTTTGATAAAACTGTAAAAATAAATAAATTGCTAAATCATTAAAACCATCTTAGTCATTTGCCCACTCTGGTACACTATCACCACGTCGAACTAAAATAGTTTTTTGAAATGAACTATTGTTTAAAAATGTCAAAATTTCATCTTCCTCTTGACTAGTACAACCATAAAAAATTTTAACTTCAATATCTTTTTTCAAAATATCAGCAGCTAAAGCAATAGTATCAATCAAATGTGGCTTACTACTACCAACGAAAACATCAATTCCATCATGATCCATCGAAAAGGTATCTTGCAGATAACCATAATCCACTGGATATACCATTTGATTATAAACAGGATGACTGCTGCCTTTAGGTCGATCTATAATTACTTTTGAAGCTAAAAATAAACTATCAATTTTTTGCCAAAATAAAGCATTGTTTTCTATTTCTTTTTTATTAACCATATAATAAATATTAACAAATTATGAAAGTAATGTAAACACCACAATGATATTTCTTTCATTTAATGAAAACTACTCAAATTCTTTAAAATAAATAGGCTTAGTAATGCTTGCTCTTAACTCCTTAACATTTTTAATATCGGCATTCAATAGTTTGCTTAGTAAATGATAATCATTTACTCGAATTAAGGTGTCACAAATTTTGCTAACTTCTCCCTGATAGATTCGCTCCACCCCCTCAAATTCACTAACCTTAACTAAAACTGGGCGATCATGCACAGATAAGTAACTAATTAATTGTGCATACACTAAAGCTGAGCTATAAATGATTTCTTCAACGATAACTAAATCTTTATTAACTTTAAAGTACATATAACCCAATACATTATCATCATCTGATACTACTAGTGCAGTTCTAATACCACAGTCTTGATTTAAATTCTGTTTACGTAAGTAATATTGATAATCTCTAATTTTAAAGCCACTAAAATGACTAGTAAATAGATTATATAATTTCAAAAATTCTTGATTTCTAACATCTAAGCGCACCATGGAATAATCAACAAGTTCTAGAGCTTTTAAATCCAAAAGGATTTCTTTAGTATACAAAAAAGGTTCAAAGCCATACTTTTTATATAAGTCAACATTATAAGCTTGAAGAATACTAACTAAATCTTGACGCTCTAAAAGTGCTAAAGTTTTTTTCATTAATTGATCCATATAACCCAGATTACGATAGCCAGTAGTAGTAAAAACTCCTAAAATAAACGAATATCTAATTAAATAGCCATTTAAATCTAAATTACCTTTGGCAACATTTAAACTACTTGCAATATTTTTATCATCTTTGATCAAATAATTAGTTGTTGAATCATAACCATTATTAAAATAAAAATCAATATGACCACCATCATCATGCTTAAATATTTCTTTCCAATATTGATATATTTTCTTTTTATCTTGATGATTACCAATTAAGAAGTTCATGTAGTTCCTCAGCACATATTCTATAACTCAATAAAATTTTACAAGGATGATACGCTAATTTCGACTTTCTTAGTGTTTCTATTCCCATATCTTCCTCCCTATTTAAATAAGTAAAATCCTCACCATGTTTTATCACTAATTCTTTTAAGAGGGCTTGATAAATTCCTCGATAACTATCATTAGCTTTTTCAATGTTAATTTGCAAGGTATTAGCACCCTGCCTTGAGCCAATGATAAAACCCTGTACTTTATTATCAATAATAATACAACCACTATAAACATCTAACTCTTCAATAGAATCAAGTGCTCTATTATTAGCGATTATTTCTTGTTCAATGAAATCATCAGTATCATCACTATGCCATGTTTTTAAAAAAGCTTTGACTAGCTCAACATTTTGATTAGTGATTTCAACAAATTGATAATCATATAATTTATAAAATGCATTTAAATGATTACGTTTTTTCTGCAATTTTTTTCCAGAAAAAGTTTTAAATTTTTCTAAATCGTATAAGTAATCGCCATACTCACGATAAGCTTTTTTAATTAAATTTTCTCTAGTACTAGCTAAATAATCAGCTAACTCTTCATCATAAGTTGTATAAAGCTTAGGTAAATTAGAATTCTCAAATATTTCATCAACATAACTATAAGCTATAATCAAATCCTTTTTATCACATAGAGGTTTTAAAGAATAAATTCCATCATCCAATAAATAAAACAATAATAAAATATCATCTATCACAGTGTATACTACCACTGTCCAATCTTGATACATATAAAGGTTTAAAAAATTATTACGACTACCAGGGTAATTAGTTTTAAGTAAATATTGATTAATTAACTCTTGATCACTAATATCTAAGATTTTACACTGATCAATTGTCAGCATCACTTTTAACCTCACTCTCAGAGTAATCAACATCTATAATATCATCAGAATTATTAGTGCTACTTGCACTATTTTCGTATTGTTGATAATAATCATTTGCTTGTTGCTTAATTTTATTGCTTTGAATTTTAACCATAATATAACCGATAATTGCAAGTGCTATTAATATTAAAATAAACCACTTAATAAAGGGCCATAATAAAAACATTATGATAATAAAAATTAAAAAACTAAATAATGAATTTCTTTGTTGCATCTTTCATCTCCTCTATTATTTTAACATATTATAATTTATATTTAAATTGTTCAGCTATTTTATTAATTTTATTAAAGCGGTGTCTAATACCTGATTTACTTATTTCTTCTTTATAGCTCTGATAGTATAACAGCACTAAGTCATTTAAAGAAGCCTCACTATTAGCTAATCTTAGCTGAGCGACAAGTTTTAATTTGTCTTCTAAATAATCTAAGCCGACTGACTGATTAATAATTTCAATATCTTGTATTTGTTTATCAGCCATTTTTAAGACTTTAACCTCATTAGCGATTTCACAATTATTAGAACGAATCATACTATTCATTAAATCTCTTTGAATTCTAATATCTTCAAATTTCATTAAGGATTCATAAGCGCCAACTAACCTTAAAAAATCACCAATTTTTTCACTAGTTTTTAAATAAATAACTTCCTGATTTCTTCTTTTGATAATTTTCGCCTTTAAGTCATATTTATTAATTAGTTTTAAAATCCCTTGAGCCTGAAAACTATCATTCGCAACAATTTCTAAATGATAATTAGTGGTAATCGGCGAATTAATACTACCCTTAGCTAAAAAACAACCCGCTAAGTAAGCTCTTTTGCAACAATCCTTACGCAAAATATTTTTGGGAAAAGATTCGATACTAAAATCTTTTAAAATTCCTAGATCATTCAATATTTCTTTAACATTTTCTTTTATGGTTAATTGATATTGATTATTCTTTTTAAAACGCATTTGTTTTAACATTGATAAATCAATACTGCTGCCATATAATTTTTTTGTTAAGCTAAAAACTCTCTTAGTGACAGTAGGATTTTGAGAGATAGTTGTCAGTGCTAAGGTTTTATTGCTGATATTAATAGAGCCTGATGATTGTATTAAACCGGCCAATTGAGCTTTGGCGCAACAATCTAATAACTCATTTTTACTAATTTCTGCTTTTACTTCGCCCGTAAATGACATTAATCTAATATCCTTTCTAATATTTTTTTAACTTTCTTGATATCATGTCTAACTACACCATTATCAAAACTTAACAAATCAGTTTCCATTATTTCAGCTTTAATAAAGCTTTTATCACTAATAATTTTATTAGAACCTTCAATCTGATATCGCACTTTAATATCATTAGGTATTTTATCATTAGCACTAATCACAATATCAATATCCCTATCTCAGTGCTGTTCCAAAACTCGTACGTGATCCTCACGTGGATAATTAGTGGTTTCACCCAACTCACTCAGAGCATTACAAAAATATATTTTTTTAGCTTGAGTTTTCCCAATAGCTAGTTTAATATCCTCAATAATAACATTAGGTAAAATACTGGTATAAAGTGATCCAATACTAAAAATAATATAATCAGCATCTTCAATGGACTTTAGAGCTAAAGGATTAGCATAAACTCGATCTTTATAAAAAACTCTCTCTATTGAGCCTTGATAGTCTGTAATATTATGCTCACCCTCCACAATTTCACCATCTAACATTTTAGCACACAAGATTACTTTAAAACCAGTAGAGGGAACTATTTCGCCCTTAACCTTTAAAAAATGTGACATTTGATTCACTGCTTCTAAGAAGCTGTGACTATTATTAATTAATGCTGCCAAAATTAAATTACCTAAATTATGCCCTGATAGCTCCTGTGTAGAATCATCAAAACGATAAGCCATTAAATCTGCTAAGAGATTTTCATCCTCAGATAAGGCAATCATTAAGCTTCTAATATCACCCACTGCTGGAAAGTCAAATATTTCTCTTAAACGGCCAGTTGATCCACCATCATCTGCTACTGTAACAATAGTTGTTAAATCAATATCGCAAATATTTTTAACTGCCCTTAACATAATAGATTGTCCAGTTCCACCACCAATTACTACAACTTTTTTCATTTTATTCTCTTTCAAAATCTCTATGGAATTTCAAACAGTTATATTTTGCTTGATAATACTCATATAAATAATTAGTAATGGTAACAGAACGATGCTTACCACCGGTACAACCAATACCAACTGACATATGGGACTTACCTTCTTTAGCAAATTCTTTAAAGGCTAAATCTAAATAACTCTTCATACTATCAATAGTTTTAAGCGCTCTAGGATCACTCATAACAAAATCATATACAGCTTGATCATTACCATTTTGAACTCTTAGCTCCTCTACCCAAAAAGGATTATTCAAAAATCTCACATCATAAATACTATCAACATCTAGTGGTACTCCATGCTTAAAGCCAAAAGAAACAAAACTAATAGTAAAACTGTTATTGCCAATACCACTAACATCAGAAATTATTTGTTTTAAGTATTTGGCAGAGATGTTTGATGTATCAATTATCTTAACATCTTCTTCAGTTAATTTTATCTTTGATCGCTCAATTTTAATTGCCTCTTTAACAGTATTAGCTTTCTTGCGAGCTACTAAAGGATGTTTTCTTCTAGTGAATTGATATCTATTAGTAAGCACTTCATCACTAGCCTCTAAAAAAATTCCTTGAGTATTATACCCTTGTTTTCTCAGCCATAAAAAGATATCAACAAAATCATCCATGGTAATTGCAATAGCTAAGTTTTCGTAAGTTTCATCAGCACCATTTTCAACCCAAGTTAAAAACTCATCAATTAAAGCATATGGAAGATTATCAATACAGCGAAATCCCAAGTCTTCCAAAACATTCATAGCACTACTCTTACCTGCTCCAGACAAACCTGAAACCAAAATAATTGTTTTGACTTTCATACTTTACCTCTGTTGTTATTATAGCAAAGAAAAAGAGCTTTGATAAGCTCTTTACTAAACTGAAGTATTTATCCAACTCATGACAATTAAGATACTATAATTTAAAACCTAGTACTAGTCTTACGATACAACTTTTACTTGTTTTATAATTTACTTTTCAATACTATTTAATTGTCTTTGTAGACGATACTGTAACGGTGTTTCTTGATAAGTATTTTTAAACACTCTAATTAAAGACTTTACATTCGCAAATCCATGTTTAGTCGCAATGGCATAAATAGTTTGATTTGTATTAACAATATCACCATATGCTCGATATAGACGATAAGAAGATACATAGTCTCTAAATGTTTCTCCAATGTAATGATGAAACTGTCGAGAAAAGTATTCATGACAGATATGAAAATTATCAGCAATAATACTTAACTTTAAATCCTCTTGATAATTTTCATGAATATAAGTTAAAATCTCTCGCATTAATTCTTGATTTTTCTTTAAAGATTCACTACCAATTCTTTGCCCCTGATACTCTGTTAAAAGTAAATGAAGAATTTCAATTAAACAAGCATTAATTTCTAGATAGGTATATTTACTTTGATTAAGAAATAACTCTTCTAAGTGATAATATAATTTTTTTAAATCATCATGATCTGGCTTGAGTGATAAATCAAAATATATTTCATCAATGTCTGGACAATAAGATTTAATAAATTCATATGATAAAACTAAAATTATGCAATGAGATTGATCAGTTATTGATTGAGCTCTGACAGAATGAACTTCTCCACTATTGATACAAGTAAAATCATCTTTAATTAGCGTCTCTTTCATCCCAACTTTTAAAATAGATTCTGCATTTTCAATTAAAGCTATTTCAACACTACGATGCCAATGAGCAGGAATAAATGTAGTTATTTGCTCTCTATTTACAACTGAACTTCCATCCAAAACTGCAATTAGTGCTGGAATTTGATTTTCATGTATAATTTTCTCATAACTATATGTTTCCATTAATTTACCTCAATATATTATATTCATATTGACTTAGAAAAGTCAAAAGTCTAAATATTAAGCTTCTTCTTGTTTATTTAAATCTTCAATAACTTGAGGATAGATTTTATCTAATTTGTAAAAAGCAATTAAAAGTAATGGCATTGCCAAACTAAAGACAATTGGGATATATAAATATATTATTGGTAAAGTTTCTAACACTGATGCTGGCTGTACTGCTAGTAAACCATCATATCCAACACTACCTAAGATGCTCAGTGCAATTGCACCACCAACTCCTGCACCAACCTTTGCACCAAATGTTGTGCTTGAATACAACATTCCTTCAACTCTAATACCAGTTTTCCAATGCCCATATTCAATAGTATCCGCAATCATCGCAAATATTGTTCCCGTACTAGCAGCCATGCCAATTCCTTTAATAATTGAGCAGAACAGTAACCAATTTATACTAATTGGATTTAAAAGCATCATAGAGTAAGCTGCTGTACTAATAAAACCACCAATTATCGCTACTTTACATTTACCAATTTTTCTAATAAAAAATGGTAGTAAAGGCATACAAACAATTACTGGAATTGTTGAAACTGCCATTAAAAAACCTGAGAAATTCTCATTACCTAAAATATACTTGGCATAATAAGTACCAACAGTCATACTCATCGTCAAACCAAAAGCCATAACAACCCAAAAGCCAACCAATACTAACCATTGATCATTTTTAAGACAAATTTTTAAGGTCGCAAAGAAAGATAAACGATTTTTTTGCTCATTAGAGCTAATACTAACTCGCTCTTTAGTCTTAGCAAAACAAAGCATGAATAATACAAATGCCAAAATCGCATACATGACTGAGACAATAATCCAAGATTTTTGATCAGCGCTACCACCAAATGAATTAACCAAAGGAAGAGTCATAGCATTTATAACCAAAGCTCCAATTTGAGCCATTAACATTCTAAAGACATTAATAATCATTCTTTGATCTTGATCACGTGACATTAATGAAGTTAGAGTGCCATAAGGAATATTAATCGCAGTATACAAAAATGTCGTAACTAAATTATAAGTAATTGCCACATAAATATACTTTCCTAAATCACCAAAATTGGGAACCATAAACATTAAAACCAAAGCCACACTAATTGGCCCTGCCAACCACAAAAGCCAAGGCCTAGCTTTACCATACTTAGAGTTAGTCTTATCAACCACAAAGCCCATTAAAATATCACTGATACCATCAAACAAACGAGAAAATAACATTATCATACCTATAATTGCGGCATTTAAACCTAAAGCATCTGTATAAAAGAAAACAATAAAAGTACTAGATAGTACCAAAATTAAATTACTAGCTAAGTCTCCTCCTCCATAAGCAATCTTTTCAAAAAGACTAATTTTATTTTTTGAATTATTTTTAACACTCATTTTTATTTTCTCCTTCTAATGTTGAATTGATGCAGCCATTAATTCTGCAATTGACAAGGTAGGACATACCTTTAAAATTTCTTGAATTAATAACTCATCAAAATTATGTTTTACTTCACAATTCTCATCAAATATCATCGTTACTTCATCATCTTTTTGGCAGCTTTTCCACTCAGGTAAATCTTGATGATTTGGATTACCCTTATAAGCAAACTCAATAATAGCTTGAGCAATTTGATCTTGTAACTTTTCACTAACTCCAGTAATGTTCGCTACTGGAACTTTGTCAACATTATGGAAGACAAAGGGAATATCAGCACAATGCCAAGCTGGCTTACCAAACTGACAAGCAAAATCTAAAGTAAATTGATAACTATAAGTTGGAGCTGAATTATTAGCAACTCTAGCTTTGATATATTCTTTAGTCAATGGTCTAAATAAAGTATCTAAGTGTAAAACATCGACAATCTTCTTATCAGGATAAGCTTTTTTAAACTCAGCAACAATTAAATCAGTTCCATCTTTAAATTTTTCCTTTAAAATATTTAACATTTCTGGTTCAGTTAATTGATATTTATTATATTTAATTGGGGCAAAAGAAAACTCTCCAAATACTGTACCAATCATTAAAGGCGTAGTTTTAGCTTTTTCACTAAAACTTGTCATTTGTGGCTCACCTAAATAGTAATCATCAATTCTAGGGTTATTACCAACATACTCACCCTTTTGCATATAAACAGGTGCAAGTTTTAAATAAGCTGCCGCCATAATTGGATATGGTATACTCTCTAATTGCTCAACTGATTTTAGATTCAACTCTTTCATCAGCGCTTCTACAAAAACTCTACCATCACTATTTTGATAAGCTGGCATAAAGTCACCCGCAACCCCACTCATAATAATGCCCTTGTGAAATAACTCAGCTGCCTCAGCAATTTGCATCATAGCACTGACTTTCATACCACCACCTGATTGACCAAATAAAGTAATATTATCAGGATCACCACCAAAGTTTTTAATATTTCTTTTCAACCAACGCAGAGCTTCAACAATATCGGCTAAACCAACATTAGCAGAGTTTTTATATTTAGCTCCAAAAGAAGATAAATCCATAAACCCTAAAATATTTAAACGATGATTCAAACTGACAACCACAACATCACCAAACTCACTTAAATTCTCTCCATCATAAGCTATCTGTTCTATTGAAGAACCAGCGAAAAATCCACCACCATGCAACCAAACCAAGACCGGTTTTTTTGCCTCATGGTCAATACTAGGACTCCAGATATTTAAACTCTGGCAATGCTCACTCTGTGGCCAATACATATGAGGAACCAACATTTCACCATTAGGTTTCTCCGGATAAAGAAGTGGACAAACCATGCCATAAGAAGTTGCATCTAAGACCTCTGATCTAATATCAGGCTGTTTGGGCATCTGAAAACGCTCAGCTTGAGCATAGGGAATTCCTTTAAAAATATGAGTTTTCCCATAAAAATAACCCTTAACGTCTCCTTCTGTTGTTTTTACTGCTGAAATACTATCAAATTTAAATTGTTTCATACTTCCTCCTTTTAATTTAATTTGAATACAATTGCAAAAAGCGATAAAGTGCACCAACCAGATTTGAATCATTGTGAAAAAAGCAATTGTCTAATTCTGGTTTGGGTATATCAAAGGGAATATTATGATAGATTAAATCCAACTCTTGATTGATTTCTTTTAAAAGTAGTGGCTGTTTACTAATTCCACCACCAATTAAAACTTTAGTCGGGTCAAGGATGCATTGTAGATTATAAATCCCTAATGCTAAGTTCTTCGCAACCATTTTTAATGCCAAAGTTGCTTGTTGATCACCAGAGCTAATCCACTCAAAAACTTTTCTTCCATCAAAGTTAATATCATTTATACCTTTATTAGCCGCTGTGTAATTAATTAAGGCAGTGGTACTTGCTCTACTAGCCCAAACATTACCAAAAAAATCAGCCTGATCATTCTGTTTGATAAAAGAAAACTCACCAGCAAAAAAGTGTTGACCTTTGATTAATTTACCATCCTTAATAATTCCACCACCTAAGCCACTACCTACAACAATAACTATGCCATCTTGACAATCTTTTAAATTACCCTTCCACAACTCAGCTAAAGCTGCGCTCTTTCCATCATTTTCTAAGGAAACTGGCAAATTAGTAAACTCGCCAATTTTATCTGCTAGATTTATGTTTTCATTATAGCCTAAACCACCTGGAGCATAAATTTGTCCTAAGTTGGAATCTATAGTACCAGGCACACTAAAAGCAATCCCATCAATTTCGAATTGGAATTGTTGATATAAACTTTTAATTACAGCAAGAAAATTATCAAGTGTATCTTTGGGTGTTGGTTTTTGCCCTTTTTGGTAAATATTTGCCTCATTATCCATTAGGGCATATTTGATTGCACTAGCTCCTACATCAATTACTAATTTCTTCATTTTCACCACCTCAATTGTAACCGTTTTCTTAATTATAATTGATGAATTATCCTAATTGGGGATTTTATTTGACACAATTATGGTCATTATTTGACTTTTTTATTTTTAAATTGCAAGCTTTATTATAATTAATTGGCAAATAAAAAGACTGTAGCTAATAAAGTGAATGAACTTTATTAACTACAGTCCCTAATTTAATCATTAATAATTATTATTTATCAGTGACTACAACTTTTCCTTGCCAATCAATAATGCCACCAAAATCAAATACTTTAGTATAGCCCATCTTTACTAATTCTTTGGCAGCGATATTAGATCTTCTACCACTATGACAATAAACTAAAATAGTAGTATTTTTATCACTAGGCAATTTATCAGCATTAAACGCTAATGAATCATATGGTATTAAAACAGCAGCTTCCAGATGACCATTTTGATACTCAGATACTTCTCGAACATCTAAAAGAAAAACCCCATCATTTTTTAATAATTCTGCCGCTTGAGCACTAGATATTATCATTAACATAAGCTACAGTTTTATATTATACCCCTAGTGGTTAAGAGAATATAAATAATCACAATTACTACCCCTAACCAAAATAATTTAAATACTTTTTTAACTAAAGCTAAAATCAATAAACCAACCAAAACCACAACGATACCAATTTTCACTTCATCAGGCAATGATAATAAGCCATTACTACTTTGTTGAAATAAATTTTGAAAAAATACTTCTAATGAACTTAATGAATAAATCATTTCATTTCTCCTTAATCTTGTAGATAATGGGAAACACTAACTGCTGCGATAGCCCCATCATTAACTGCGGTAACCACTTGCCTTAAATGCTTCACCACCACATCACCAGCACCAAAAATACCAGCTATCTTTGTTTTCATATCTTCATCGACTATTAAATATCCTGACTCATTGGTAATAGCTAAATCGCTAACAAAACTAGTCATAGGATCAGAGCCAATATAAGGGAAAATACCCTCAGCTTCTACTATTTGAGTTTCCTCTGTTTCGACATTTTCCAATAACAAACCACTAACCTTACCCTCGCTAACCATTACTTCTTTAGGGACATGTTGATAAATAACCTTGATTTTAGGATGGTTTAGTATTTGATCTACAACTTTGGGATCAGCTCTAAAAACATCTCTTCTAATGACAATGTTAACTAAATTAACAAATTGAGTTAAATAGAGAGCTTCTTCTAAAGCCGAATTACCACCACCGACAATCACTACATCCTTTTCTTTAAAGAAAGCTCCATCACAAACTGCACAAAATGAAACACCTCTACCAATCATTTCCAATTCATTAGGGATATTTAATAATCGTTCCTTAGTACCTGTTGCGATGATGACACTTTTGGTAGTATATTCATTATTATCCTCACAAATGATTGTTTTGAATTTATCATTTTTGATATTTACCACTTTGCCATACAAATAATCTACTGCTAAAGAGGTGGCATGATTATACATGCTAATAGCTAAATCTACTCCACTACTACTAATAACACCTGGCCAGTTTGCAATTTCGGCAGTTTTAACTAATTTACCGCCTGGGGCATCATATTCTAAGATTGCTGTTTTCAAATTGGCTCTTGAGGCATAGATAGCTGCACTTAAACCAGCAGGACCAGCTCCAATTATTATTACATCATATTGTATGTCCATATTTTATTCTCCTTTAAGATTTCTTCTATTTCCAATAAATCTTTAATCATTTTATTAGGATTAGTATTTGCTAGCACAACCTCTCTAATTGGCTCAGCAACCGCAATACTATAGGCCCCAGCATTATGTGCGCATAACATATCGCCAACACTATCACCAACATAAATTAAATTGTCCTTGCTAGTATTTAATAAATTACAAGCTTTTAGTAAACCTTCTTTATTAGGTTTGGGACACTTAACATCATCAACACCTAAAATGACATCAAAATAATTTCTTAAGCCTACTAATTCTAAACTAAATTCAATTCCTGCATGATTTTTATTAGAGAAGATGGCGATTGGATAACCCTCATTTTTTAATTTATCAATAAGCAACTGCGCATTATTTAAAGTTTTAAGCTCTTTTGTTTGTAAAGCTTGGTTATATTCGCGATATTCTACTAAAAGCTCATCATAATTTCTATCGGGGAAATATTTGCTAAAACTCTCATCGAGTGAGGGACCATAAACACTATCTAATTCACTCTCACTCATTTCCCTATTATTGTATTTTTTCATTAACATATTAAAGGTGCCATAGATTGAAGACTTAGTATTGACAAGGGTTCCATCTAAATCAAAGACAATAGTAGGTTTTGATTTTTTAAAGACTTTATCAATAACCCCAAATAAACCTAATAAGGCTATCACTACGTAAATAACACTAGTAACTTGGGCGCTCTTCAAACCCAGAAAAACTAAACTATCAGTTCTAAATATTTCAATAAAGAATCTGATAATACCAGTGGTTAACAAATAGAAGTAAGTTAAATCACCTCTTTTTCTTACCCATAACTTCTTAAATAAAGTATAAATAAGAACAAAAGCAATGATATTAGCCACACACTCAAACAAGAACATAGGCATATGATAATTACCATCAAAATACATTCCCTCTTTAATAAAAGTCGGAAATAAATTAAAAAACGACTCATCCACCACAGGACCAAAAGCTTCCTGATTAAAGAAATTACCCCAACGACCAATAGCCTGACCAACTAAAGCTGCTGGTAGTGCGACATCTAACATCCGCAATAGTGATAATTTATGTTTTTTAGCATAATAAGCAAAAAATAATACTGCACCTAAAACTCCACCCTGAATCGCAAGTCCACCATTCCATATTTCAATAATACTAATAGGATTAGCTAAATAATTTAAAAAATTAGGATGGAAAACCACAAACCACAATCTTCCAATAATTAAACCACAAACTACACCACCAATAAACAAATCATCTAGAACATTATCTTTATAACCTGCTTTTTTTAACCAGTAACTAGACCAAAAATAAATAAAACCAATGCCCATCATCACAAATAGTGCATAAAAATGAATACTTATCGGTCCAATATTGAATGAATTAACCATTATTTTCCTCCTTGATATTATCAATAACTCTTTTATCAAATTCTCTATTACTATCAAATCCTTCAGCTTTTAAATTATAGTGAATAACTGCAGTTTCAATAATTTCTGACATTGATCGACCTTCTCTGACTGGTATAGTAATAGTCGGAATATCTAAGCCAAGAATTTCCCGATATTTTTCTTCATCTAAAGGAACTCGCTTATAAGTATTATCTTTATGCCAATGCTCCAAATGGACAATATAATCAAGTCTAACTTTTCTAACAAAAGAGCTGGCACCAAACATTCTATTGACATCAACTATTCCAATACCCCTTATTTCTATCATACCCTGAATGACCTTTGGCGCTGATCCTAATAGTCTATTTTGAATTCGATTTAAAATCACCGCATCATCAGCTACTAAAATATGGCCTTTTTTAATTAACTCCAAAGCTGTCTCACTCTTACCAATACCACTCTCACCAGTAACCATGACCCCTCGACCATAAATACTTAATAGAGTACCATGTACTTGAGTTTCAGGAGCTAATTCGTTTTCTAAAAAACCAATTATCGCTACCATCAAAGCTGAAGATTTTATCTCACTTGAAAAAATTGGAAAATTGTTCATTTGGGCAATATCTAATAAAAGTTTAGGACACTCGCGTCCTGAGGAAATAATAATACAAGGTGTATAAACATCGACAATATTATTGTAACGCTCTGGCAATAAGTGATCTGCTAAAGTTTCAATATAATGCAATTCTTTATTACCTAAGATAGTAACTCTTTTCTTTTCTTTCTCATCAACAAAACCGCTAAGTTCTAAACCTGGTCGATTAACTGCCTGAGAAGCAATCCAACGATTCAAAGACTCTTGATTACCAGTTAACTGTTTTAAGCCTAATTCTTCTTGGAGTTTTTTTACTGTAACTGTATTATTTTCCACTCTTTTTCTCCTTAACTAAAGGCGCTAAATACTTACCTGTATAACTAATTTCATTTTCTATTATATCAAATACTGACCCCTGCGCAACAATAGAGCCACCCTGATCACCACCCTCAGGTCCTAAATCAATAATATAATCAGCCGACTTAATAATATCTAAATTATGTTCAATGACAATAATACTATCACCATTATCTACTATCCTCTGCAAAACTTTTAATAGTTTTTTTACATCAGCACTATGTAAGCCGGTAGTTGGCTCATCTAAAATATAGAGAGTTTTACCAGTAGGCTTTTTTTGTAACTCAAAAGCTAGTTTTACCCTTTGGGCTTCACCACCTGAAAGAGTCAGAGCATTTTGACCTAATTCCACATAACCTAAACCGACATCTTGAATAACTTTTAACTTATTGGCGATTTTAGGTTGCCCTTTAAAGAATTCCACTGCTTCATCAACTGATAATGATAGAACATCATAAATGTTTTTATCTTTATAATAAACAGAGAGAGTTTCCTCATTATAACGTTGCCCTAAGCAGACCTCACACTTAACATAGACATCAGGCAAGAAATGCATTGAAATCTTTTTAACACCATCACCCTGACAAGCTTCACAACGCCCCCCCTTAACATTAAAAGAAAAGCGTCCTTTATTATATCCTTTTTGTTTCGCTAATGGTGCCATAGCAAATAAATCTCTAATATTATCAAAGACTCCAGTGTAGGTAGCAGGATTACTACGAGGAGTTCTTCCGATAGGATTTTGATCAATTACCACTAGCTTATCAAGATATTCTAAACCTTTAATTTTTTTAAAAGCTCCTGGTTTGATTTTAGTTCGACCTAAATGTTGATAAATCGCCTTCGCCAGAATTTCATTAACTAAAGTACTCTTACCACTGCCACTAACACCACTGACACAAACAAAGTTATTTAAAGGAAATTTAGCTTTAATCTCTTTTAAATTATTTTCGCTGGCTCCAATAATTTCAATAGTTTTTTTACTCTGTTTACGATAACTTTTTGGTAGCTCTATTTTTTCTCGGCCACTTAAATAATTAGCTGATACTGAATTAGTGTTGTCAATGATATCTTGATAAGTACCATTAGCAACTACTCTACCACCTTTATCACCAGCCTCAGGACCAATATCCACTATCCAATCAGCAGCTCTCATAGTTTCCTCATCGTGTTCAACCACAATTAAAGAATTACCTAAATCTCTCATATCTTTAAGAGTTTTAATTAAGCGATCATTATCCCTTTGGTGTAGTCCAATTGAGGGCTCATCCAAGACATATAATACCCCTGTTAAATGTGAGCCGATTTGAGTAGCTAATCTAATTCTTTGAGCTTCCCCACCACTTAAAGTACCAGCCATTCGCTCTAATGTAAGATATTCTAAGCCAACATTGATTAAAAAAGACAATCTATTATTAATTTCTTTTAAAACTAAGTCGGCAATCTGTTGTTTTGTTTTAGATAATTTTAAATTAGCTAACCACGCTAGGGCCTGAGAAATATTCATTTTTGTCCAATGAGAAATATCTAAATTACCAACTTTAACTGCTAGTGCACTCTCATTAAGTCTTAAACCCTGACATTTTGGACAAGTACTCTCACTCATAAAACTTTGATACCAATCTCTAGCACCATTAGAAGTAGTTTCTCTATATCTTCGCTCAATTAAAGATGCAACACCCTCTAAGTAATCATCTTTACTAAAAACATTACCACTACTAGTAGTAATAGAAGTCTTAATAGACTTATCACTACCATAAAATAAAATATTCTTTTGATATTGACTTAAAGTGTTAAAAGGAGCATAGATATCGACATCATAACTCTGACATAATTTGTAAAATTTTTGCCATTCAATATTAGTAGTTCCCGCAATATTTTTATAATAAATTATTGCCCCATCCGCAATACTCAAACTATCATCTTGAACTAAATAATCTAAATCAACATTCTGGACTACCCCTAAACCATTACAACTATTGCAAGCACCCAATGGGGAATTAAACGAAAATAATCTAGGCTCAATATTAGGAATAGAAAAGCCACACTGCGGACAACTATAATTACCACTAAACAATAAATCTTCATCTTTAGTTCGTACTACCACAGTACCATTATAAGAATTCGCTAAAGTAATTTCTAAGGAATCATATAAACGAGATCTAAAACCAGCATCATCCTTTAAAACTAACCTATCCACAACAATACTAATATTATGTTTTTTATTTTTAGATAAAATAATATCCTCATCTAATAGTAAAGTTTCACCATCAACAATTACTCGAGTAAAACCATCTTGGCGCAATTTTACAAAATAATCCTTAAAGCTACCCTTACCATTACTAACAACAGGCGCCAATAAAATCAAGCGACTATTTACTTCTAATTGAATAATCTTATCAATCATACTTTTAATACTTTGAGCTTCAATCA
This sequence comes from Erysipelotrichaceae bacterium, assembly GCA_047971145.1. GTDB lineage: Bacteria > Bacillota_I > Bacilli_A > Erysipelotrichales > Erysipelotrichaceae > JBKDZL01. The sequence continues at coordinate 23,704 of JBKDZL010000001.1, read as the reverse complement.
CCACATTATGCACAGGACAATAAGGTACACCAACCCTACCATACAATAAACGTAAATAATCATAAATCTCCGTAGCAGTTCCAACAGTCGATCGAGGATTATTATGAGTAGTTTTTTGATCAATGGAAATAGCTGGAGATAAACCCTCAATAAGATCCACATCAGGCTTATCGCTATTGCCTAAAAATTGCCTAGCATAAGCACTTAAAGATTCAACATAGCGTCTTTGTCCTTCTGCATAAATGGTATCAAAAGCTAATGAAGTTTTACCGCTACCACTAACACCACTCATCACAACTAATTTATTTCTTGGGATTTCTAAGTCAATATTTTTTAAGTTATTTACTCTGGCCCCTTTGATAATAATTTTATCATTCATCTTTTATCCCCTACTCACTTTTTAACTCAGCAATAATATCTCTAATCTCTGCTGCTCGTTCAAAGTCTAAAACTCTAGCTGCTTCTTTCATTTCTTTATTTAAAGAAATAACTAAATCTTCTTTATCTTTACTAGGTTTTTTGCCTTTCTTTTTCATATAGCGCTTTAAATGCTCTTTGGTTTCTTTTCCTGCAATCACATCTCTTACATCTTTTATTATCGTTTGTGGTGTAATATTGTGTGCTTTATTATAAGCTAACTGTAATTCTCTTCTTCTGCTAGTTTCTTCAATCGCTTTAGCCATAGAATCTGTTATTTTATCAGCATACATAATAACACTACCATCAGCATTACGTGCGGCTCTACCTATTGTTTGAATTAACGATCTTGATGATCTTAGAAATCCTTCTTTATCGGCATCTAAAATAATGACTAAAGCTACCTCAGGAATATCTAAGCCTTCTCTTAATAAATTGATCCCAACAAGCACATCATACTTGCCAACTCTTAAATCTCTTAAAATTTCGATTCGTTCTAAAGTTTGGGTTTCATGATGCAAATAGCAGACTTTCAAATCTAAATTCTTTAAATACTCACTTAAGGTTTCAGCCATTTTAACAGTTAAGGTAGTAACTAAAGTTCGCTGATTTTTACTGATTCTATTTTGAATTTCTTTTAATATATCATCCATTTGATTAAGCGATGGTCTAATTGATATTTCCGGATCTAGCAATCCTGTTGGTCTAATAATTTGTTCAATAACTTTATGTTCTACTTTGGCTAATTCATAATCACCAGGGGTAGCACTTACATAAATAGCTTGATTAATCATTCCTTCAAATTCATCAAAGCGCATCGGTCTATTATTGAGGGCAGATGGTAATCTAAAACCATATTCAATCAAATTTTCTTTACGAGCTCGATCACCATTATACATTCCTCTAACTTGAGGTAAAGAAACATGAGATTCATCTACTACTAGCAAAAAATCTTTCGGGAAATAATCAAACAAATTCCAAGGTCTTTGATTATCATCTCTACCATCAATATGTTGAGAATAATTTTCTATTCCACTACACATTCCAAACTCTCTTAAGCTATCAATATCACTAATAGTTCTTTGTTTTAATCGTTGCTCTTCCACTAGTTTATTTTCTTTGACAAAATATTCTAAACGCTCTTCTAATTCTTCAGAAATACTCTCACAAGCTTTTAAAATAGCCTGCTTATCTCTAGCGTACTCATCAGCAGGAAAAATATTGTAGACTTGGTAGGCATGTAAGACTTTATTGGTTAAAGGTTCTACCTCCATAATCCTCTCAATTTCATTATCAAACATTTCAATACGCAGAACATAAGCATCAGTATGCCCTAAACAAATATCAATACTATCTCCTCTAACTCTAAAGGTTCCCCGCTTTTGATCGGTATCATTGCGCTTATACTGTCTTTCAACTAATTTTTGTAAGAGTAAATCTCTATCAATTTTGTCATTAACCTTAATACTAAAAAACATATCACGATAATAATCAGGATTACTTGCCGTATAAATACAGGCAACAGAGGCAACAATAATTGTATCATTTCTTTCCAAAGCAGAATTAATTGAAGCCATACGCAACATATCTAATTCTTCATTAATCATCGCAGTTTTTTCAATATAAGTATCACTTTTGGCAACATAGGCTTCCGGTTGATAATAATCAAAATTTGAAACGAAGTATTCTACTTTATTATCAGGAAATAACTCTTTAAATTCACTATATAATTGTCCTGCTAAAGTCTTATTATGAACAAATACCAAAGTAGGTTTATTGATTTTTTCTATCACATTGGCAATGGTAAAAGTCTTACCAGTACCTGTAGCGCCTAGTAAGACTTGATGTTTTTCATTCGAATTTAAACCAGTTATCAATTTTTCAATCGCTTGAGGTTGATCACCAGCTGGTTGATATTTTGAGTGCAACTTAAATTTATTTATACTCACTTTATCATTTTATCATATTATTGATAAAGTAACTAGCTATAAGCTTACTCGATATTAACATTTTTACTATTAATTTATTTATTTTAATAAGGCTAGTGCTTTAGACATTTGATAATCTAAAGCTTCAATATTATTATAGTAATAAAAAGAAGCATTACTAATAAAATCATGAATAAAATCTGGTGTTAACACTCCACTATAATCAATTTGATAATCACTAGCATATTGTTTAATCATCGCTTCTGTTTGAGCAGAAAAATAACCATCATTTCGATCAACATCATAACCCATCATATCTAAACCACTCTGAACTAGAGCAACCCACTCTGATACTGCATCAAAAGATATCGCTAAATTCTCTGGCACTTCTTGATAAGCAATATAAAGATAATCATCTAGTTTTACTTCAATATCTGGTGTAACTCCAATATCTTGTAGTAAATTACCCTTAGGTGTTAACCAATTGGTTTGAGTGTATTGCATAACAGAGCCATCTGATAAATAGGAAACCGTTTGACTAGTACCCTTACCATAAGTTTGCACCCCGACAATGGTTGCCCGTTTGTTTTCTTGCAGAGCTGCCGCAAAGACCTCAGATGCTGAAGCAGAGTTTTCATTTACTAAAACTATAATATCTTGGAAAAAATCTCTATTTTTACCTTCAGCATAGTATGGCTCAATACTGCCATCACGATATTTCATTTGGATAATTGTCTCGCCCTTTGGCAAAAATAAACTAGCAAAATCAATAAGAGCTTGGAGATAACCACCACCATTATCACGCAAATCAATAATCAAATCACTTATACCTTGAGACTCAAACTCATCAAGTGCACTCACAACTTCATTAGCTGTGCTATTACCAAAACTACTAACCTCTAAATAACCAATTCCATCTTTAACTTGATAATCGACAGTATGAGTTATTTGGGCTCTAATAATAGTAACTACATCACTAACATCACCCCGTAAGTAAGTAACCACAACTTCACTGCCCTCTTCACCTAAAACTAAATCTGTCAAAGGATCATTTTCCATATCTTTAACATCAGTACCATCAACTTTAATAATATAATCGCCAGCTCTTAAACCATAAGTTTCAGCAGGTGATCCTTTAAAAACATTTGTAATCAAAGGATACTCACCAAGTAAGCTTATTTGCACACCTAAGCCTACATAGTTTTGATTAGTGTTATTTACTTGCTCTTGGTACTCTTGGGCCGTCAAATAATAAGTATAGGGATCATTTTGACTATTAGTTAGACCACTTAATCCCTCTTGTAAAATAACTGATTCTAAGTTTTCAACATTATCAGCATAGAACCATTTATCCTCTAAGATATTGATTATTTCTTTTAATTGACTACTGTTAATACGACCAGTATTATCCTCATCTTTACTATTAACTAATCCTCTAAAGTTCGAAGCAAAAACACCACTTAAAAAAGCTATAATAACCAAAAGTATTGCTAATGCTATTTTAATGATTCTCTTATTTTTTTCTTTCACTTCTTGAAATGATATATTGTTTTTATTTTCCATTTTTTAATTAGTTATACGAATAACCCACCTTAACATTATAAATATCTTGGGGATTAACATAACATGGTGAACCTCCAATTCTTGTACAGCGATTATTATAAGCACTATAGCCCCAGCCCATACCAAAACTAATATCACCAGTTCTTTTAAATTTATCTACCATTGCACTCATATTATTTTCGCCCAAATAAATTATTTGTTGGTGTAAATGACTACCAGTTGAACATCCACTAGTACCCATATAGCCAATTAGCTCACCCTGTTGAACAATATCTCCCACTTTTGTAATCGAGCTAACACCAGATTGCATATGAAAGTTAATCAGAAAATAAACTGAATTGCCTACTTGAACAATAGTACCAACTTGGTTACCACCACCACTTGCTCCTGGTTTACCACATCTACTACAATAATAGCCATAAGTATTACAGCTATCAGAAACATATAAGACCATACCATTGGCAGGTGAGTAAATTGGAGTACCAATACCAGCGGCAAAATCACTACCAATATGAACTCCACCACCAAAGCTACTAGAATAAAACCAAACACCAGCCGAAACATAAAAACGACTACGTACAGGATAGGACCAGCCTTGAGAAGGCGCTATTTCATTAATAGCACTAGAAACATTATCTAAGGCATTATTAATGTCATCTAAGTTAGCCACTGTGTTATCCTGCAATTCCATAAATTCAGCTTCACGCTTACGATATTCAATCACAATTATTTCTACTCTCTCTTGTAGAACTTTTAGACTGGCAATATTAGTTTCAACGATAGTTTTTTGCTCTTCCATCAATTCTTTTTGAATTTGTAAATCATCTTTATCTAAATTTAATAGTCTAATTTCTTCTTGTAAAGCTAAGATCTGATCACGATTATAAGAAGTTATATCATCAATAGCTTCAGCTCTTTTAATGAAATCACTGAAATTATTAGCACCAAATAAAAAATCAATATAACCAGAGAAAGAATTATTCCCTTGCAGATTAACCATTCTATCTGCTATTTCTAATCTTTTAGCCTCTATATCAGCTTCTCTAATCGCAATACGATTAGCTAAAACTTCAATATTGCGACTAATTTCACCAATACTAACATTCAGTCTATCAATATCAGCTTGTAAAGAATTGATTTGACTTTGATATTTAGCCATTTCTTCCATATAAGATTGAATATTCGCTCGAATATCATTCAAATCATTTTGAATACTCTCTAATTCATCATTAGCTGCATTTGCTTTATCTATTAAATACTTTTGAAATTCCCGACAAGTATTTTTATCCGAGGCAGACAAACCTGTAGTAGAGCACAACTCATAATAATAATCCTCATCAGCTGAAAAATCGATCGCCGCTACATTAACAGTGCTTAAAATCAAGAATATTAAAGAAAAAAGAAATACTTTGCTTATTCTTTTAATCATCGTTTGAACCTCAAATATCTAGTAACTGAAATAAAACTACCCAATAAGCCAACTAAGACTCCAATACCTAAGATAGCTAAAACTATATAATATATAGTTGGATAAACTGGGGCAAAGGCTAACATTTCTGTTAAAAAATATCCCCCTGTTTCTTGATATAAAAAGAAATATCCCACCCACAAACTAACAATAGGGATAATACTACCTAAGATTCCAATAAAAATACCTTCAATTACAAATGGCGTTCTAATAAAATTATTAGTAGCACCAACATGACGCATAATTGAAATTTCTTTAGAACGTCCGTGTATTGTTATTTTAATTGTATTATTAATCAAAAAGATTGCCAAAATACTAAAGGCAATAGCTACCCCATAACCAGCATATTGAATAGTATTAATAGTTGTAATCATAGTAACAGTATTCTCGCCACCATAATTAACCTTTTCCACAAATTGTAAATCTTCAATTTGTCCTGCAATATCTTCTAAAGCTTCACCATCAGCTACTGTAACATAAAAAGCATCTCTTAATGGGTTACTAGCCCCTCGATACATTTCATATTCTTCGCCATATTCACTAATAAATGAATCAAGCTCAGCTTCTTTAGATGAAAACTCAATTTCATGTACACCAGCAATATCATCAATGGCATCCTCTAAAAAGTTAATTGAAGAATCAGCAGTATCAGGTTCTATTTTTACAAAAATTTGAACACTCTGCTCAATATTATCAGTAACAAAATTTATATTATAACTAATTAATCCCACAGTACCTACCAACAATAATGTAATACTTACTGCACTTGCTGATGATAATGCCATCGCAAAATGTCTGAATATACCATAAAAAGCTTCTTTAAAGTGGCGACCCATTGTTCTAAACATCTTCTTCCTCCTTTAAAGCCGTCTTTGGCTCATCAGTATCTAAGTGAATAAATTTAAATTGGTAAGTTCTACTATCCTCAAAAACAGCTTCAATATCATTATTAGTGATATTATCTAAAATACCATCATTAATATCCATAGTATCCGAAACTAAATGACCATCCTCTAATCTTACTGTTCGTTTAGGGTATTTTTTTATGATATTCATATCATGAGTAACCATTAAAACTGTAGTATTTTCTTCCTCATTGATTTTTAATAATAACTTCATAATTTCTGAAGCCTTCTTTTCATCAAGGTTACCAGTGGGCTCATCGGCAATCAAAACTTTAGGTTTATTCGCAATCGCTCTAGCAATTGCCACTCTTTGCTGCTGACCACCTGATAATTCACGAGGAAAAGATCTTCTTTTGTCAGATAAATCAACTAAGTTTAAAACATTATTAACCCGCTCTTTTATTTCTGTGCCTCTAGCTCTTACACACTCCATCGCAAAAGCAATATTCTCATAAACAGTTTTATGATCTAACAAACGATAGTCTTGAAAAACTACTCCCAAATTACGACGATATTTAGGAACTTTACCATGTCTTAATTTTCCAACATTTATATTATTAACTCTTACACAACCATTAGTGGGTATTTCCTCACCATCGATTAATTTAATTAAAGTAGACTTACCACAACCAGTTGGTCCAATGACATAAATGAACTCACCCTCTGCTACCTCAAGGTCAATATTATTTAATGCATTGACCCCATTTTTATACTTTTTCCCTGTATTTTTTAACGATATCATAATTAAAACCTCACGATAGTAATTATACCTTTATTGCTGATTTATTTCAATCAGTTTTATATCTATGCTCAAAAGTAATTGATTTAGACATCATATTTCAAAACTCAAAGAAAAAAGCACATTTTTAATGTGCCTTTTTCAACTTTGCTATGACGCTTTAACTCTAGTCCACAAGTCAGAAATAATTTCCTTGACTTCTGCATTATATTGAAAAACTTCATCATTGGCATTAATTTCAGTAGTATAAGAATCATAATCAGCATAATAATCACTCGCAATCTCTTCATAAACACTCTGAACACTTGAGCTATAGCCAACCCACTCTGAATTTGCAGTTGCAATCTTTTCTGATAATTGAAAATCAATCCATAGATTTGCTAAGTCTACACACTTAGATTCCGCAGGTATTACCATAGAATCTAACCATACATTAGAGCCAGTATCAGGAACATAATAACCTAAAACAGGATTTTCACTCATAATATATGTGGCATCACCAGAATACATAATTGCTAAATCTTTTAAACCAGCTACCATATTATCAATAATATCATCGGTACCTAAAATTGGATTCACTTCCTTTTTTTGATCAATCAACCACTGATAAGCCTCATTCAATTCTGCTGTATCACTAGTATTCATTGAATAACCTAGCGCTTTTAGAGCAACCATAAAACTATCTCTTTCGGAATCATACATATAAATTTCACCTTGATACTTACTATTGCGCAAGATATTAAAACCCTCATTTTTTAACTCGGTTTCTGAGACATTATTTTTATTATACAAAATACCGACACTACCCCAAAAATAAGGAATAGAATAAGTGTTTTCAGGATCAAACTCCCAACCTATAACATCATCTAAAAGATTATTGTAGTTACTTAGTGCAGTTTTATCAATCGCTTGTAAAGCATTTTCAGCTATCAATCTTTGTACCATGTAATCAGAAGGATAGAGAATATCATATACTTCTCCTCCTAATAATTTAGTATACATTTCTTCATTAGAAGTATACTCATCATAAATCACTTTAACTCCATATTGATCTTCAAATTTGTCTTTGGTTTCATCATCAATATAAACGCCCCAATTAAAAACTTTTAAAGTTTCACATCCTGTAGTGTTTTTACTATTGTCAACACTACTTCCACAACCACTCAAAACTAATAATAAAACACTACATAGCAATACTATTTTCTTCATATTTTTTTCCTCTCTTTTTTTTCAACAATGGTATCACATTGATCAAAATTAATACAAATGTAATTGTCACAATAATTATGGTAGATAAAGCATTAATTGTAGGGTTAATCCGCTTAGACATTGAATACACCATAATCGAAATATTTTTAAAACCATTACCAGTTACAAAGTAACTAATTACAAAATCATCAAAGGACATCGTAAAGGCAATCAGTGCACCAGCCACAATACTACCAGTAATTTGCGGTACTATAACCTTGATTAATGACTGCCAAGGAGTAGCACCTAAATCCATCGCTGCCTCAGCAATATTAGGATCTAATGATCTCAGCTTAGGCAAGACACTAAGAATAACATAAGGGGTACAAAAGGCAATATGAGCTATTAACATGGTTATGGCCCCCTTAGGAATGGATAATGTGGTAAAAAATAGCATCATACCTATAGCTGTCACTATTTCAGGATTCATAATTGGAAAATCATTAATAGTTAAAACAATTTCTCTTAAAATCTTTTTACTTTTAGATAAACCAATCGCAGTGATTGTTCCCAAGAAGGTTGAAACTGCGGTGGCAACAACCGCAATCATCACTGTATTAAAGATCGCATCTAACATATCACTATCATTGAATAGTTTTTCATACCATCTAATAGAAAATCCCGACCAAGTAGTTAATGATCTAGAATCATTAAATGAAAAGACAATTAAGATAATAATAGGTAAATAGAAAAATAATAATAAAGCTGAAAGCGCTAGCCAATTAATACACTTACGTTTTTTAAGACCTACCATTGCTTATTCTCCTTACTTTGGTTTTACCAGCATTATTTTGATCAATTTTCTTAGTAAGATACATTGATAACATAATAATCAATGCCATAATTAATGATATGGCACTGCCAAAATTCCATTCTCCAACAGTAATGAACTGATTTTCAATTAAGTTACCAATCAACATATATTGCCCCCCACCTAATAGTCTAGGAACTACAAAGGAAGAAACTGAAGGTAAGAAAACTAGAGTGATACCCGAAATTACCCCTGGTAATGATAAGGGGAAAATCACTTTTCTAAAAGTTTGAAACCTATTAGCACCCAAATCATAAGAAGCATTAATCACAGCTTTGTCCATTTTACTTAAAGAATTATAAATCTGAATAATCATAAATGGCAAAGTATTATAAACCATTCCTAAAATTACTGCAAAGTCAGTATAAAGTAAATTGACACTACCCAAATTGAAAAAACCTAAAATATTATTAATTAAACCTACTTCGGATAAAATACCAATCCACGAATAAGTTCTTACCAACATATTAATTAACATCGGTATTGTAATCAGTAAAATCAGGACAGTTGCCACTTTAGTATCAAATTTAGAAATTATATATGCAATTGGATAACCAATAATTAAACAAACCAGTGTTGTTAATAAGGCAACATACAAACTTTTAAGCAATACTTGAATAAAGACAGGATCAAAAAATCTAATGAAATTATCCAAAGTAAAAGTAAAAGGCAACATCTCATTACCAGCTTGTGTAAAAGCATACAAGGCAATCAACATCATCGGTATAACAATGAAGATACCAGCAAAGAGCATATAAGGTTTTATCAGCGAACTAAACTGTTTCATTAATAACTCTCCAACTTACTCATGACATGAATATCCTCAGGAAAGAAATGAAGACCAACTTCTTTACCAATGGCTGAGTTATCAGTAGTATGGACAATAAATTCACGATAAATCGTTTTAACTGTAATTTCATAATGAACACCTTTAAAGACAATATCAGTTACCTCACCAGTCAACTTGCCTAAATTTACATCAACAATATCTAAATCTTCAGGTCGAATCACAATATCTACATTTTCCATTTCATCAAATCCATAATCAACACACTCAAACTCTCTACCATCAAAACTAACTAAATAATCTTTGACAAAAATTCCCTCTAAAATATTAGATTCACCAATAAAATCTGCGACAAAACGATTTTCTGGTTCATTATAAATATCAGTAGCACTACCAATTTGTTGGATCTCACCATCATTCATCACCACAATTTTATCACTCATAGTCAGCGCCTCTTCTTGATCGTGGGTAACATAAATAAATGTAATTCCTACCTCTTTTTGGATCTTCTTAAGTTCATGCTGCATTTCTTTTCTTAATTTTAAATCTAAAGCTCCTAATGGCTCATCCAACAATAAAACAACTGGCTCATTAACTAAAGCTCTAGCAATCGCTACTCTTTGTTGTTGGCCACCTGATAGTAATGTTACACTTTTATTTTCATGACCTTTTAAATTGACTAAATCGATCATTCTTTTGACTTTTTGATCAATTATATCTTTATTTTCTTTTTTTAATTTTAAACCAAAAGCGATGTTATCATAAACATCCATATGTGGAAATAAAGCATATTTTTGAAAAACTGTATTAACTTCTCTTTGGTAAGGTGGTAATTTACTGATTTCAATGCCCTCGAAAAAAACTTGGCCATCATTTTGTTCCACAAAACCACCCAATATTCTTAGCAATGTTGTTTTACCACACCCCGATGGTCCCAGTAAAGTAACAAATTCATTTTGATTAATATCTAAATTAATTCCCCTTAAAACAATACTTCCATCAAATTCTTTAACAATATTTTTAAATTGAATAATTGTTTCCATAATTATCTCCTAAAATAATGGTGGGCTACATACCCATAAAAATTGTGCAACCTGTTTACTTTTATTAATTAAATAATGATTTTCTTCACCTTTTAAGTAAAAAGTTTGACCTTTTTTTATTATCTCTTTAGTATTATCCCCTACCAAAGTAATACTACCTTCCAAAACATATCCAAATTCCTCACCCTCATGTGGGGAGACCTCCATGGATTTAGCACCGGGTTTTAGCTTAATTAATACTGGCTCCATTTCATTGCTTTGAGCATGAGGGACCACCCAACTAACCACACTACCCTCTCTTTCATCAACAAAGAAATCTTTTTGGGTAAAAACAATTTGTTGATCTTTTGCTTCGGCAAAAAATTCTGACATTGTAACACCAAAAACTTCACAAATATTTTCTAAAGTGGCAATAGATGGCGTATTTAATTCATTTTCTAATTGTGACAAAAAACCTTTAGTTAACTCTGAGCGACTTGCTAGCTCCTCTAATGTCAATTTATTCTTTTGTCTTAATTGTTTTATTTTATTGCCAATTTCCATACTCATCCCCTTGTTTATTTATAGTAAACAAAATAATTCATTAAAATAAACATAGTTTTATTATACCTAAGTGTTATTAAATTGCAACCAAAAAAATTAAAAATTTCCTATTTTTTAGCAACTGCTCAATGCTAATGTCAACAAAAAAGATAATAAGGGTATTTTTAAAGCAATAAGTTAAATCAAATATTCTTATTTTTTAATTATCCTATTAGTTATTTCTCTTATTTTTACTTTTAGAACATTGAGATCAAGATTAAAAATTTCTTGAGGCAAATTCATACGATAGGTAACAAGTAGATAGATACTCATGACAATAACACCATAAATAATTAAATATAACAAATCCATAAGCTGATTGTTATAATTAAAGTTAAAGCCAATAAACCTTAGCAATAAAACTGTCAGTAGCATTAACAACAAGGCCATAACTATCTTAATCAGATAATTGTAATATTTGCGATAAGAAACACCATACACCTTTTTAATATGATATAAATTGCTTATAAATAATAAACTATCAGCTATCGCAGTAGTGATAAAAGCACCAGGATAACCAATTAAATAAACAATTAAATAAGTAGTAGTTAATTTTACAAGTAGCCAAATAATTAAACCTTTAATATACTCTTTTCTTAAACTTAGAGCCAAAATCATTGATGATCCAATGCCAAAAATAGAATAAGTTAAACCAATTAAACTAGCCCACTCTAGAACACTACCACCCAATATGTAATTACTATAACCATAAAATACTGCATAAATTGGCGTAGCAAAAACAAAAATACAAAAAACCAATGGTAAAGCAATATAACTAGCAGTTATTAAAGTCTGATTAACCTGTTTTTTAATAAGAGAGTAATTATCAGCAACTCTAGCAGCACTCAGCAACGGAATAATAGCAGCCCCAAAGCCAATGGCAACTACCTGAGGAATAGAAGTTATTTTAAAAGTCGAAAAATTTATCATCGAAAAAACACTAGTAGTATACCCGATACTCTCGCCTCTTAGTGACATAGCATTATTAAAGAAAATCATATTTAGAATACCATTAGCATTACCCAGTAAACTGGTTAGTAAAAAAGGCATGCCGACCATAATCAATTCTTTTAATATTAATTTTTTTGAATAAGACGTTTTTACTTGCTTGATGGCTAAATCTGCCATTTCTTTTTTATTAATACTATCAAATCTCAAAACATAAATCAGACAAATAATAGCTGCAAAAACTGTGGAACCGACCGCCCAATAAACAGCTACTGTTTTAGGTTGATTAAAAAAGTAGACACAGGCTATCACACTAATCAATAAAAATGTAACCCGTGAAATTTGTTGAATGATTTCAGAGGTAGCAGTAAAACCAAACTCTCTTTGACCCTGATAATAACCACGATAGAAACTTAAAACTGGCACAATAGCCAAGGCAAAAGAAATAATATACATCACAATTCTAACATTTTTTAAATATTGCGCATCAGCCCCAGTTGGAGAAAAAAGCTCAGCTAACATCGGCGTAGTTAAAATCAATAATAATGCTGCACAAATACCAGTAGCCAACAGTAAATTACGACCCACTTTTTTAATTAATAAAATAGTAGAGTAGTCCTCTTTCACAAAATACTTCGAAACAACCATAGAAATCGCTAAGGGGATACCTGCAACACTTAGAGTTAGCAAGTAATCATAAATAGTATAAGCATAACTATAAAATGATATATCATAATCGCCAATAATTCTATTAAACGGAATGACATAAGCTATCCCTAAAAATTTTGAAATAAAAATACCTATTGTCGAGGTAAGTGCACTGGCAACTAAACCTTTATTTCTATTACGCTCAATTCTAGTTTCTTGATTTTTCATAAATATATCTTAAAACTATTCGCTATCTATTGATGAATAATTAGCACTCAAATCAAAATATTCTCGATAAGTAATAGTGAAATCTCTATTATGCCAAACTACTAAAACTAGTAAATCAACATTTGGAAAATCCACCAGACCATCTAATACTAGACCTTCAGCATAAAAATTTGCTAAATTAACTTGATAGGGAACAAGATTATAAGGCTGATCTATAACACCTGTAGTAGGCATGGCATATTTTTTATTAATACTTAATGAGCCATCATCAATAATACTCATCACTTCAACATTATACATTGCAATTTGGGGATTATCGATAATTACTGAATAACGATAATTATCTTCTTCAATATTCATAGTTGCCTCAATATCGAAATATTTAGATTCAGTTTGTAATGATTCTGCATCTAAAATACTTTGATAATAAGAAAAATATTTATCTTGCTCAGCTGCATCATTAGTAATATTTTCATTACAACCCACTAATAATAGGGCTATCATTATTATAGAAATTATTTTTTTCATATTTTTCATTATAACATTTTTTTACTTGCTGAGATATTCTTTTCCTAGTTTTCGATCAAGTAAATAAAATAGATAAGATAAAATCAAAAAGAAACCAGTTAAAGCAACAACATAGAGAGCTACTTTCTGAACACCAAGAACATCAAAATCAATAAAGAAATACGGATAGTGAGAACCACTAGGGAAAGTATAGCCAGTAGCAGCAACCACAATCGCAAAACCAAAATATAAATAAGGAATACCTAGCCATTTAATAAAATCATATTTTTCAAAATGACCTTTCACATCAAACAACAACCAATCGCAAATAGTTAAAACTGGTACTACTAGATGTACTATATAATTAGGAATAGGTGTTTTCATAATTGCAGGCAAACTATTATAAATATCAGCATCCATACTGAAATCTCGACCATGCAAAAGTGCCCAATAAACAATCAAAGTAACAGTGACAGCGATAATTACTCCACCTTTTACTCTAGGAAGAAAAGTTTGTAACTTACTAGCTGGCTCTTGTATTCTTTTAAATAAATAAACACTAGCAAATCCAAAATAAACTAAAGCTAAAATATTACTTAAATGAGTGAAATAAAACCACTGCTGAAAGCCATAACTACTGACATAAATTATTTGTCCTATTAAGGCTACTAATACTATAGTTATTTTAAAAACTAGTGAGCTTTTTTGATTTTTTATATACATACTTTTCTCTACTTTCTTTACAATTTTATAATTTGAATCAGCTACTGTCAAATCTAAGTGAATATTAATAAAAAAAGCTCCCTCTGAGGAAGCTCTAAGCTTTAGCTAAAGCAGCTTTAGCTTGATCAACAATTTTAGTAAAGCCTTTAGGATCATGAATCGCAATTTCTGATAACATTTTACGATTAACTTCAACTTTTGCTAATGATAAACCATGCATTAACTTAGAATAAGAAATATCGTTCATTCTTGCTGCAGCATTAATTCTGGCAATCCACAATTTACGCATATTTCTTTTTAATTGTTTACGTCCGACATAAGCATACTTCCATGAATGCATTACTTGCTCATTAGCAGTACGATACAATAAGTGTTTAGAACCAAAATAACCTTTGGCTAATTTTAAGATTTTTTTACGACGATTTCTTGTTGGTGTCGACCCTTTAACTCTTGGCATATTTCAATCCTCCTCTATTTTTGCAATAATAGTTTAATGCGTTTGTAATCACCCGCAGAAACTAATCTCGCCTTTCTTAAATGTCTTTTTTGTTTAGTTGTTTTACGTGGTGCTAAATGAGATACATAAGCACGTGTACGCTTTAATTTTCCTGAACCAGTTTTCTTAACTCTTTTTGCTAGAGCTTTTTTGGTTTTCATTTTTGGCATAACCAAATCCTCCTATTTCTTTTTATTTGCACTTATTACTGCAGACATAATATTTCCTTCTAATTTAGGTCTTTTTTCAACAGTGCCCAAATCAGCTGTCTCTTCAATAAATCTCTCCATGACTTTTTTTCCAACATCTTGTCTGGTCATCATTCTTCCTCTAAATCGCATATCAATTTTTACTTTCATTCCATCATCAAGCCATTTTCTTGCATGCTTAAGTTTAGTTTGAAAGTCATGTTCATCAATAACTGGTGAAACTCTAATAGGTTTTATTTCAGTTGTTGCTTGATTCTTTTTAGATTCTTTTAGTTTTTTCTTCTGTTCGAATTTAAACCTACCATAATCAACAATTTTACAGACTGGTGGTTTAGCTTGTGGAGCCACACAATGTAAATCTAAATTTTGTTCATAAGCTCTATCTAAAGCATCATCCAATGACATTACACCCAGTTGTTCTCCATCGGCATCAATCACCAACACTTCACGAAAACGAATTTTATCATTAACTAATTCATTATCCTTGTTGCGTGGTGCTCCACGGAAATTTTTATTTATTCTACTAATATGACTCACCTCCCATTGCTCACTTATAAATTAAAAGGCAGTTGGAGAATATCCACCTGCCTAAAATAATTGAAAATTAATTATTTGTAGCTAATACCCAAAGCTGGAGCAATCAGGTGAGAAGGTGAACTTCTGCTTTCTATCTTTTAATGCTCGTTTATAATATCACTTAATAACTAAGTTGTCAAATCACAAATGATATTTCTTAGCTAGCCTTATCTACTATTTTATTAAAAAAATTATAGCTTTTTAAATTTTGAGGCTGATGATGCAAATAATACTTCAGTAATAAATCAAATATAAAATAATCATAAGCATATTCTTTAAGACTATCTTTATTGGTAAAATTCGCCTTGAAGAGATAGTGTAGCAAGCGCATTTGCTTTGGAGTTAACTTAAAATCATAACTATGCCAACAATTATGGCAGATATAGCCACCATCAAAGCTAAAACCAATAACTACACTAGCTCCACAGTTACTACAACAATTAAGCTCAGGTTTAAAACCCGAAATTACAATCATTTTTTTAAAAATCCAACAAAGATCTAGCCAAGTTTTATTTCTAATTAAATCGGTAAATTCAAAATAAAAATTGCTAGTGGCAAAATTCTTAATAATTAATTCGCTAATCAAGCTGAGTTGCGCAATTAGTAATAAATCATTGTGGACACTTACATTGCTTTTAATGATATTAGCTGTTGTTAAAATCTTTAAACTATTTTCAGATTTATAATTATAATGATACTCACCTAAAGTAAATAATTGTGTAGCAGCACGATTTTTAGAAGTGATTTTTTTTAATCCTCTACCTAAAACTCTAACAATACCCACTTCACTTAAAATATCTAAAAAATAGTCATTATCTTTATATTCTTGTTGGTTGATGATATACCCTTTAATCTTACTTTGCATTAATCAATCTCGACATCAATATAACCAAGCTCTTTTAGTCGGCGCTCTTTATTACGCCAATCTTTTTCTACTCTCACAAATAACTCTAAATATATTCTATTTCCTAGAATTATCTCTAAATCTTCTCTGGCCATTTGGCCTATTTTTTTAATCATATTACCAGCTTTACCAATAATAATAGCTTTTTGTGAGTTACGCTCTACTAGAATCATGGCATTAATACTTAAAACATCTCTTTTTTTGACAATACGTTCAATCACAACTGCTACTGAGTGGGGAATTTCTTGCTCAGTTAAAATTAAGACCTTTTCTCTAACCACCTCACTAATAATAAATTGTTCAGGATAATCAGCCACCATATCTAAAGGATAAAATTGCTCCCCCTCTTCAATATTAGCTTTGGTTAATTCTAATAATTTATCTACATTATCATTACTTAAAGCCGAAATTGGAATAATTTCTTTAAAATCATATTTATTTTGATATTTCAAAATTAGTTTTATTAAAGTTTCTTTGCTAACTAAATCAATTTTGTTAATTAATAAAAAAACTGGTGCCTTAAAATCATTGAGTTTATTAAGCACATACTCATCACCACCACCCAACTCTTCATTAGCATCAATGATTAAATAAATTAAGTCTACACCACTAGCATGAGCATAGGCTTCTTTATTCATTCTCTTTCCTAATTGATGATGAGGCTTATGAATACCTGGGGTATCAATAAAAACAATTTGCGCATCAGCATCAGTGAAAATACCTCTAATTGCATTTCTAGTTGTCTGAGGTTTATTAGAAATAATCGCAACTTTTTGTTTTAGAATTTGATTTAATAAAGTTGATTTGCCAGCATTAGGTCTGCCAACAATTGCGACAAATCCTGACTTAGCCATTTAAATCCTCCGCTAAAAAAGCATCAGGTAATAAAGCTGCGATCGTAGTTTCTTTAAAGCTTTTTTTGTTAGCTAAATAGATAGGAGTATCTGGTAATAATAATTCCACCAAAACTTGACGACAAGCACCACAAGGACTAGCAATCTTCTCCCCATCACAAACAATCGCCAACGCTTCGATATCTTCCTTGCGATAACCTAAAGCATAGGCAGAAAATATTGCCGTTCTCTCACCACAGTTAGTTAAGCCATAAGAAGCATTCTCAACATTTACACCTGGTAAGACTTTGCCATCTTTTAATAAAACAGCGGCACCAACATGAAACTTCGAATATGGTGCATACGCATTTTTCATAGCTTCAAAAGCTACTTCAATCAATTCTTTTTTCTTCATAAATCTCCTTTTAAATATTATTAAATAAAATTATTAAACCAATAATGGCAGCACTAATACAAACTAACAATACTAAGCCAGAGGCCATATCTTTAATATCACCAGCCTGCTTATTTTTACTAAGAGAAATATAATCAACCAACTTTTCTATTAAAGTATTAAGCCACTCTGCTAAAATAACCAATAATATTAAAGCAATAACAATAATCCACTCTTGCATACTAATACCAATAAAAGCATAAATGATACTAACTATTATCGCTAACATTATTTGTAGTTGGATTGATTTGTTACTCAAGCCAATCCATAGGCCTTTTAAGGCATATTTAAACTTCACCATCAAGAATTTCCTTTTGTAGCTCAAGCATCTTAATTTCATCATCTGCAATTAAATGATCATAACCCAACAGATGTAATAAACCATGGACAAATAAAAATAAAGCTTCTCTTTTATAGCTGTGTCCATATTCTAAAGACTGAGCTGAAATAGCTTCAACATTGATAACGATATCGCCTAATTCTAATTCAACTTCCTCATTATGGTAAGTCTCATCATTATCTTTAAGGGCAAAACTTATTACATCAGTACTATAGTCTTTAGCTCGATAATTTCTATTTATCGATCTCATACTATCAGCATCAACAAAAACTAAGGATAAATTATATTCCTTATCTAAATTTAATAATTCTGCAGTTTTATTAGCTAAATTATAATAATTTTGATAGTAGTCTTCTACTCTTTTCACATTTGTTTCATTAATAATTGTTACTTGCATATTTATATTATAGCAATAACTAACTATTTTTTCTAAAGAAAGGTAAACTTATCCCACTTTTTCTTAAAAATCTAAGTAATGCATAGATTAAATAAGTTTCAACAAAAATCATTACTGCCATCTTTATTACTCTAATTAAAGAGCTAGTCCAAAAAGGAATATCAAACATAATTTCCAACCAAATTGGAGTCATTATCACATTAACAATCAACTCAACTAATACCACAGAAATTAAGACAATATAAAAATCATTACCCTCAGCCCTTTTCTTCAATAAACGATAATTAAAGATTAAAGAAGCGATTATCAAAGCTAAACCTCCAGTTAATAATAATTTGGTTAAAAATCCTAAAGTTACAACTACACTCTCACCATTATTTTGAACAATTATTTCTGATGTGACAATAATTATTGATAAAAACATAAAGCTAAATACAGCCAGCAATCCAATCATCAATTTGCGATAATCCCCTTTATACTTGTTAGCTATTAAAGCTGGTATTACTGCACATAAGATATTACCTAAAGTGAAACCTAAAAAAGGAAAGCCCGTTGGATTAATAATTAAGCCAATTAAATCCGCAACCAAACCTAAAATAAAGGCATTAAAAGGACCTAAGGCAATACCCCCTAGTATCAATGGTAGCTGACCAATACCAATTCTTAAAGAAGGAAAGCCAAATAAAGGTATTGTCAAAGAAAGCAAAGCCAAAACTGATCTCAATATGGCAAAAATTGCGATAGAAACAACACTCTTAACACTTAATTTTTTATAATCGATATTGTATAAAAAATAACCTAAGCCAATTATTACTAACAGGCAAATACTTTGAATAATTATAGTTTTCATAATTTCTCCTCATTAATTTAATATTTTACCACGCAATTGGCGTTTTGTTTAACTCAATTAATATTTTATTGATTTTAGAAAAAGGCTTACTACCAAAAAAACCTCGATAAGCACTTAAAGGTGAGGGATGATTACTAGTAATTATATAATGTTTATTAGTATCAATAACGTCTATTAATTCTTGAGCTTTTTTACCCCACAAGACAAATATCAGATGCTCTTTATTATCATTTAAATACTTTAAAGCATTAAAGCTAAATTCTTGCCAGCCATAAACCTGATGAGAATAAGGTAAGCTCTCTTGTACACTTAACACTCTATTTAGCAAAAAAACTCCCTGTTGAGCCCAATCACTTAAATCACCAGTTAATTTGGTAATACCTAAATCATGGTAAAGTTCTTGAAAAATATTATTTAGTGAAGGTGGTATTTTAACACCGGTATTCACAGAAAAAGCCAAGCCATTAGCTTGATTTAATCCATGATAGGGATCTTGTCCCACTATTACTACTTTAACTTTATCAAAAGGACAAAACTCAAAAGCCTGAAACAAATCTGCTTTAGCAGGGTAAACTTTATTTTCTTGATAAGCTTTATCAACTTTACTCATCAATTCTTGATAATATTTTTTATTTTTTTCTTCACTAAAAAAACGTTCCCACATTTGAATTTACTAAGCTTTCTTTTTAGTTAAATTATTTAACCATTTCCCTTTAGAAACTAAATGATAAGAAAAAAACATTTTTATTAAATCTGTTGCTTGTCCACTAATAAATATCACAATAATACTGGCATCAGTAAAATAAGTAATTAGGGCAACAATTGGGATATTAATAATCCACATATAACCAGAATCCATAATAAACGTTGTCCTCATATCACCACCTGATCTTAAGATAAAATAAGATTGCGCTGATAACATATAAACCCAAAATAATATCGATTGTACTCTAATAAAGGTGACTGCCACCTCATTAGCCTCAGCTGAAATATTATAAAAATTTGGAACAATAAAAGAAGAAATAAACATTAACGCCCCAAATACGATTGCCATAAAAAAACCTAGACCATAAAGATGATAAGATCTCTCTTTAGCTTCATCAATTTTATCTGCACCTAACTTTTGTGATAATACTACTGTTGTTACTACAGCCATACCACCAAATAGAGTGAAAAATATATCTCCTATAGTGCTTGCGACTGCATATCCACTCATAACCATCTCACCTCTAGTCGCATAAAACTTAAATAATAAAGCCATACCAGCTGACCATAATATTTCATTACTGGCAAGCGGTAAACCTTTAGCTAAAACATCAACAAAAATCTGCTTATCAACATTAAAGATTCTTCTAATTTTAGTTTTAAAATCGAAATCACCAATTTTTAAAGCCACTAATAAAATAGACATTTCCACAGTTCTCGCAATTACAGTTGCTAAAGCTGCACCTTGTACACCCATTTCAGGAAAACCAAAATGACCAAAAATTAAAATGTAGTTAAAAGCCATATTAGTGAAAATACTGATTAAAGACGCAATAATTGATGGTTTAATTCTTCCTAAAGCCCGCATAGAATTGGCTACAGGAATTGAAATTGACATCGGTACTAGCATCCAAATCATTACCTTTAAATAATCAGTACCAGCTACTATTATTTCATCAACATCAGTAAAAAAACTAACTAGAGGTTGGGTAAATAACATTACAATCGCAATAAATAACACAGCAATTACCCCTGAAATAATCAAACCCACTCTAAAGGAATGCTTTACATGTTTTTTATCACCTGCACCATGATACTGAGCTACAAATACTGTAGAAGCATTGACAAAGCCATTGATGGCAAAAAAAGCAATAATATATAATCTATTAACAGCCCCTACTCCTCCTAAGGCTGCATCACCTAATTGACCCACCATTAGATTATCAACTAAATTGACAACGGCAGTTATTAAGTTCTGCAACATCAAAGGAATCGCAATAGCTAAAACATATTTATAAAATTTTTTATCTGCAATAAATTTTTTCATGAAGTTATGTTATCATATGTAGATGGAAAGAGGAATATAAAAATGCAATATATTGAAAAAATAAGTCCAATAATTAAAAAAGCCGGAGAAATAATACTTGGTGCTAAAACAATAAACTTAGAAGAAAAAACTAACTACCAAAACTTAGTAACCGAATTTGATAAAAAGGTTCAAGCCTATCTAGTAAAAGAGCTAAAGAGTATTTATCCTGAATATGGCTTTCTGAATGAAGAAGATACCAATAATAATGAATTAAAAGAATATAATTTCATTATTGATCCTATTGATGGAACTACTAACTTTATTCATGGATTGCAATTTAGCGCTATTTCCATCGGTATTGTCCAAAACCAAAAAGTTTTAGCTGGTTTAATTTATAACCCTTATAATAAAGAATTATTTACTGCTGAACTAAATCATGGTGCTTACTTGAATAATACTCCAATCACAATTTCAAATAGGAGCTTTAAAGAAGCAAATATTGGTTTTGGAGCTAGTCCATACAATAGAGAGTATCTTAGTAAAACTTATCAGTTAGTAGAAAAATGCATGGAGACATGTAGAGAAACTAGACGTTTTGGTACTGCTGCATTAGATCTAGCATATGTAGCTTGTGGCAGATTCGATGGTTTTTTTGAATTTCATTTATTTCCCTGGGACTTTGCTGCTGGCTTATTATTAATAAAGGAGGCAGGTGGTATTATAACTGACTTCAAGGGAAACGATGTTGATCTTTATCATCCTACAACCATTTTAGCAGGAAACCACAACATTCATCCCCAAATACTAAGCTACCTCAAGGCAATATTATAATTTCAAAGTTTTGTATTGACAGTATCTAGCTATTTTGATAATATTATAAAGCATTCATTAAGAATGGGCCTGTAGCTCAGCTGGTTAGAGCGCACCCCTGATAAGGGTGAGGTCGATGGTTCAAGTCCATTCAGGCCCACCAACTTTAATGAATACCCTTGGGGCCATAGCTCAGCTGGGAGAGCACCTGCCTTGCACGCAGGGGGTCAGCGGTTCGATCCCGCTTGGCTCCACCATTGTCATTTATAGCTTTTAAATAAAGGCTTTCAGAAATATTTGTGAAGATTCTAAGAAGATTTTTCCAAAAAAACAAAGGGCAATTAAGCCCTTTTTAATTTGTTATACTTTCTTTGCACAACCAACCGTTAACCTTTTTAGCATTACCCTTGTTGATGTGGACTTGACTTCTAACTCATATCTTCTATTCCATACATAACCCACACAATTAGATAGCACGGAATTATCTCGAATTAGGATATATTAGTTAACACCCCCTCTGCTATCATGTATATAATAATTGTTTGTTAGATGCTTCTAATTTTTTACCATAGGTTGCCATTATAATACCTCACCCACTGTTTTCTACCAGTGTTTGCTCAGCTAATGTTTGAATATCTTCAACCACATTAATTTTAGTAACTTGATTATCTAATTGTGACATCTTTATTATTTCTCCTTTTCTAAATTAAATTTTTTAATATTTTTCCATTGATTTTTCTGGTGGCTGTAATTCTAAACATTTATCCACTATCACTGGATTTAAAAACGAAATGATTGGTTTGTGGTCCAAGAAAAACCCATAAATTCCATCTAGTTTTTTTTCATTTTCAATAAAACAATCAAATTTCACTAATGCCTTAAATAGTGTCTTGTAATCTACATTTTCAAAGACTTTTTCTAGATTTTTAGCATCGTAATTTTTCCTAACTTCATATCTTCACCTCCTTCTGAGTTCCATTTTAAAGTAAATAAAAAAAATATTACTCCCAAAAAAATTTTTTGTGAGTAAATTTGTGTGTACAAATATGTAAACTAAAAGTGTAAAAATAGTTAACTTAGAAATGGCAAGATACGGGTTCGTGTGTACAAAAATAAAATTTTGTACACACGATAACCCAGAAAACTTCGTTTTTTTCTTGTTAGGGAGCACCCTAAATCCTCCTAAAATTAAATTATTTTGTCTAAAAATTTGTTGTTTTTGCCAAATTATTTAATTATTGTCGCAATAAATTGCTCGATTTTACAAAGAAAAAAG